>JAPLKK010000030.1:50661-73140 GCA_026388115.1 Elusimicrobiota bacterium
CATCGCGAGCAAAGGCGTCGAGGCGCTCGACAACCTGCGCGCCGCCTGCGACCGCGCCGAGGAGAACCTCGAGCACAAGCAGTGGCCGCTGCCCAAATACCGCGAGATGCTCTGCTTGATCTAAAGGAAACCCAATACAGAAAACCGGCCCAGCGGGTCCTGTCGGCGGTGGGGCCCATCGCCTGCGGGCGGCGCCAACAGGGGCGCCGTCCTCGGCGATCCGACCCACCGCCGCCACCCGCAGGGCCGGTTTTCTGAACGACATCCTACGACGGGGCTTCGCTGAAAGTCAACGGACTTCAACTCGAGGCAGAAGCATTCACTCATTTTTACTTGGGTGTAACCCCTATTTTATTGTAGAAGGGTCGTGTGTATTGATCTTTCAGCAGGAGGGACCCACATGCCCGGCGAAATGGATACCAGAGCCGACCTCGACCTGATGAAGCATCTAGTCTGCGCTTCCGAGCGCTCCGACGAACTGAAGAGAGAAGCACGCCGCCGGATCACGACCGCGTTACGCCTGCATCATGCCCTCGAACCCCTGCTGAGCGAGACCTCCTTCTGCCCGCCCCACGACAAGCGCGCTTCCTCCCCGGCGTACCGCCGGACGCACGATCGCCTGGTCAAAGAGCTCAATAGGCCGTGCCTGGTCTGCGGGGTCACGGACCGCACCCTGGCGGATCCCAAGAAAAATCCTTTCGGCGCCGTGCAGATGGAGACGCATCACCGGATCGTCGAGTGGACCTTGGCGAACGTCGTCGACCCGGACAAGTTCAATAGGCGCATCCTTCCCGGGCTCAAGCTCCAAAATCCCGCGAAGTACGCGGCTCCCCTGACCAAGGCCCAGATCCTGGATTGGGTCGACCACGACGAGGACAATCTTTGGGTGCTTTGCGACATCCACCACCGCGACAAGCAAGTGGGCATCCATGGGATCACTTACCCGGTCTGGGGGTCTCAGGATCTCGTTGAGATCCACAGGGTCAAGAAGGAGATCGACGCCGTCAAGAAACACAGAGCGAGCCGGACCGGCAAGAGGAGCCCCGAGGCTAGCCTCGCTCGGTAAGATTCACCCCGGCCAGCACCAAGACCGAGCCCACGGCGAGGTTCCAGCCGACCCGTTCGCCCAAGAGCGCCCAGGCCGCCGCGTAGGTCATCGGCGGGATCGTGTAAAGGTACACGCCGACCTTCTGCGACTCCATGCGTTCGAGCGCGAGGAAGTACAAGAGCGCCGCAAAGAAGGAGCAGGTCAGCCCCAGAAAGCCGATGGCCAGCCAGCTCTTGAGCGTGATCGCCGCCAAGGTGGCGCCCCGCCACCATAGCTCGGCGGCTCCGATGGGCAGCATCGTGGCGGCGCCGGCGATCGTCGCCAGCCCGAGGAGCTCCATGGCTCCCGACCCGGCGTACAGCTTCTTGCTGTAGACCGTGAACAGCGCCCACAGACAGATGCTGACCAGCACGAGGAAGTCGCCCCAAAGATGCCCGCCAAACTCGATCGACAAGAGAGTTCGCGGCCCCATGGCCGCGAGCACGCCGGCCAAGGCCAGCAGGATGCCCAGCGCCTTGCGGCCGCTCAACCGCTCGCTGAGAAAGAAGAGCGCCGTCAGGGCGATGAAGACCGGGCAAGTCGCCGCGTAAAGCGAGGCGTTGGACGCCGTCGTGTACTGCAGGCCCGCGGTCTGCGCCCCATAGTGCAAGCTCGTGCCGAGAAGGCTGAGGACGAACACCGCTCTCCACGAGGCGACCTTGGGCCAGCCTTTCACCGCGAACCAGACGAGGAAGCAGGCCGCGGCGATGAGCAGCCGCAATGCCACGACCGTGAGCGGCGGCGCGGACTCGAGCGCAGCTTTGCTCGCGATGAACGAGATGCCCCAGAAGAAGCAGGCGACCCAGAGCCCCAGCACCCTCACAGGGGAGATGATAGATTATCGACAGCTAGACGGGGACCGACGAGAGAAGTCCGTACAGCTTCTCCGGCGATGGGGCGTTGATCAGCTGACGCAGCAGCCCCTTGTCCGACGCCACGCGGCCCAGGGCCGTGAGGACCGGGAGATGGATGTGGGCGGCCGTCGTCGGCACCGCGATCAGGAACACCAGCTTCACCGGGTTCCCGTCCGGCGCTTGGAAATCGATGGGCGCGGCCGTGCGGCCGACCGCCATGAGCGGGGCCTTGATATGGATCGAGCACGCGTGCGGGATGGCGACGCCGCCGCCCACGCCGGTGGAGCCGACCGCCTCCCGAGCCATGATGGCGGCCTTGAGAGCGGCCCGGTCGGCGGGCTCGCCGCCTTCCAGGACGAGGGCGTCCACCAACGCGGAAATGGCCTTCTCGCTGTTCGGCGCCTCGAGGGGCACGAGGACGGCCTCGGGGCGCAGCAAGTCCGATAGGATCATCCTTGAGTGAGATTCCAGCAAGTAATCAAGGGGGATTCAAGCCTGGCTGGCCGGCGGTGGTTTCCTCAATCGCCAGCGTGCTTTTTTACTGACGGCGTCTTTCGGGGATTTACCGGCGAACCGGCGCTACACTCGTAGCATGAAGACCTGGCGATCCGAACGCCGCCGCTGTCTCCGGTACGCCGGCAAGGCCATCCGCATGGTGCTGCTCGATCCGATCGGCCGGATCATGGATGGCCGCCCCTCGCTGAAGGACATCGGCATGAGCGGAGCGCGGATCGTGACGGTGTTCCCCTTCGTCGTCGGCGAAACGATCCGTTTCTCGCTGCGGCTTGCCGGAGGAGCGACGGCGACCGGGTTCGCGAAGGTGCGCTGGGCGGCGGCCGGAGCCGATGGCCGGGAGCTCGGAATCGAGTTCGTCGATTTTGGGTGGGGCGGCCAGGAATCGCTTCAAGCCGTGCTCGAACCCCGGGCGGCGATCAAGGCGCTGTTGGGCTCTTCCGGATTTGAGCGCTGGCTGGACAACTCCCTGCTCATCGCCTGCATGATCGTCACGGTCGGCATCCTGCGCGTGATGACTTACGGCACGTACGGATCGACGGCGCACTCCCGCCCCAGCCACAGCTTCCTCGCGAAGACGGACCCGATGGTGCAGTTCCAGCGCCTCATGTCGGGAAATGAGCAATAATACCTGCTCTTGAGGTTCCTTCTCGCGGGCATCGCCCTCATATCCGTCCTGGCGTCCACAGCCGCAGCCGCCGCTCTTGAAGGACCTCGGCCGCCGGCCGGTTGGGAATTGGTTTGGTCCGACGAATTCGACAGGCCCGGGCAACCGGACCCGGCGAAATGGGCTTACGAGGCCGGCGGGCACGGCTGGGGCAACGACGAGCTGGAATACTACACGCGAGCCCGCCCGGAGAACGCGCGCGTGGAGCGAGGCCGTCTGGTCATCGAGGCGCGCAAGGAGCCCTGGAAGAAAAGGTCATACACCTCCGCGCGGCTCATCTCGAAAGGCGACGGCTGGACTTACGGCCGCGTCGAGGTGCGGGCGAAGCTTCCAGGCGGACGGGGCACCTGGCCGGCGATCTGGATGCTGCCGACCCGCTCGAGCTACGGCGGAGGAGGCTGGCCCGCGACCGGGGAGCTCGACATCATGGAGTACGTCGGCTACGCCCCGGGCGTCATCCATGCTTCGGTCCACTGCCAAGCGTACAACTGGCCCGCCAAGACGCAGAAGACGGCGACCTATCCGGTCGCTGACGCCGAGAAAGCCTTCCACGTGTACGCGCTGGAGCGAAGCGAGGACCGCGTCGATTTCTTCGTCGACGACGCGCGGGTGCTCACGTTTCCCAACGAACGCAAGGGGTGGCGGACCTGGCCGTTCGACAAGCCCTTCCGCCTCCTCTTGAACGTCGCCGTCGGAGGGATGTGGGGCGGCAAGAAAGGGGTGGACGACTCGATCTTCCCCCAGCGGATGGAGGTGGAGTACGTCCGCGTGTATCGGCGCGCCGGCAGCCCTCCCCCGCATTGAGCGGCGCGCCTGCCCGAAACGTTGCTAAGATTGCTGACGGAGGACTTTCCATGACGCAGACGATTTCCGCTTCCATCCGGCCCGCCAAGCGCACCGCCGGCATCACCTACGCCGTCCGCGATATCGTGTCCGTGGCCCACGAGGCGGCCAAGACGGGCAAGGAGATGCTCTATCTCAACATCGGCGACCCCAACAAGTTCGATTTCACCACGCCTCCCCATCTCATCGAGGCGGTCTTGAAGGCGATGCGCGACAACCACAACGGCTATTCGGCCTCTCACGGCGTCCCCTCCGCGGTCGACGCGGTGGAGCGGGAGGCGGGGCGCAACGGCATCAAGAACATCCGCAGCGTCTTCTTGACGACGGGCGGGAGCGAGGCCATCGAGCTCTGCCTGACCGCCCTGGTCGACCGCGGCGAGAGCGTCCTCATCCCCCATCCCGGCTACCCCCTCTACGATGCGGTCCTGGCCAAGCTCGAGGCCAAAGCCCTGCCGTATCTTCTCGACGAGCAGAACGGCTGGCGGCCCGACGTGGAGGACATCCGCAAGAAGCTCGACGGAAAGGTCCGGGCGATCGTGCTCATCAACCCGAACAACCCCACGGGCACGGTCTACGACCGCGAGACCCTGCGCGAGATCCTGGCGCTCGCCGCCGAGCACGGAGTGCTGGTCTTCGCGGATGAGATCTACGACAAGATGCTCTTCGACGGCAAGGAGCACGTCTCCATCGCCTCGCTCGATCCCGAGGCTCCGGTGGTGACCTTCAACGGCCTGTCCAAGGGCTTCCTCGCGCCCGGCTGGCGCATCGGCTGGGGCGTGGTGAGCGGCAGCCAGGCCCTGCTGAAAGATTACATCCCGGCGCTCGACAAGCTCCTGCGCGCACGGATCTGCGCCTCGCATCCGATGCAGCACGCCGTCGCGGCCGCGCTGGACGGCGAGAAGGAGTTCATCAAGAGCACCCGCGAGAAGCTGACGCGGCGGCGGGACATCACCTTCGAGATGCTCAACTCGGCGGAGGGGATCTCGTGCGTGAAGCCGGAGGCGGCCTTCTACGCCTTCCCCCGGCTCGACATCGCGGGCGCCGACGAGGACTTCGTCAAAGGCCTCATCCGCGAGACCGGCGTGGTGACGGTGCACGGTTCGGGCTTCGGCGAGAAGCCGGGCACCAAGCACCTGCGCGTCGTCTTCCTGCCGACCGAAGACGTCCTGCGCAAGGCCTACGCCAAGCTGCTCGAGTACCTCAAGAAGCATCGAAAATAGCCGCCATCAGCCTTTGGGCCCAGACTGAAACCGGTCTGTTGACCGGCTCGGGGGGACCTATTGGACCCAGGGTCCCCTCGTACGGACGTTCTATCCTTTCAGGGATGCTGCTGACGCTGGCGATGGCCGCGGCCTGCCTGGCTCAGGAGGTCGCGGTGACTCCGGTCCCGAGACTCCTGCCGCCGGTCGCCGCAGTCGGGGCCATAGCGGGCATTTCAGCCCAGCCGATGGCGCTTTCTCCCCAGTTGGCGGCGCCTGCGATCCTGATGCCGCAGGGGCTGACCGCGCTGACTCCCCTCGCGCTCGGCCATGTCGAAGCAGCGCGCCCCATCGCGGCAACGCGCGCCGTGCTGGCGGAAACAACGGCGCGCCAAGCGCCGGCGGCCGCCGCGCACTCGCGCGAGCGCGGCGCTTTGGGACGGGTCCAGGAGGCGGCCGGCGAGTTGGCGCGGCCGAACGCCGAGCCGGGCCGGGTCCTCTCCGAACTCTTCGATTCTCCCGCCCGCCCCGCCAAGGGCGAAGCCGTCGGCACCGGCGCCGCCGAGCCGATCCAGCCCGAATCGGCGTTCGGAGACAAGTTCCGCGCCCTGTACGAGCCGCGAGGCTCGATCGACCTCTCGAAGATCGATCCCGATGCGACTCCCGGAGCGAAGAGCCGCAAGAAGGCCGAGAAGAAGCTCGACGAGTTCACCGCCGAGCTCGACACGCTCCAGCAGCGGCTTTATGCCGGCGGCAAGAACTCGGTCCTCATCGTGCTGCAGGGCATGGACACCTCCGGCAAGGACGGCACGATCCGCTGGGTGTTCGGCCACGTCAATCCCCAAGGCACCGAGGTGCACGCCTTCAAGAAGCCCACGGAGACGGAAGCCGCGCATCACTTCCTGTGGCGGGTCCGCAAGGTCCTGCCGGGGCTCGGGAAGATCGGCATCTTCAACCGCTCGCAGCTCGCCGACAACGGCACTCTGGTGCTCAAGTTCTTCCTGCATATCGACAAGGACGAGCAGAAAGAGCGCCTGCAGGCGCGGCTCGACGACCCCGAGAAAAACTGGAAGTTCGACCCGTCGGACCTCGAGGCGCGCGAGCACTGGGACGAGTTCCAGGACGTCTACGGCAAGATCCTCGCGCGTACCAGCACGCCTTGGGCGCCCTGGTACATCATCCCCGCCAACCACAAGTGGTACCGCAACTACGCCATCGGACGCATCGTCGCCCAGGCCATCCGCACGCTGCATCCGAGCCCGCCCCCCGCCAAGCCCGGGCTCGACAAGGTCGTCATCCCCGACTGACGATTTTTGTTAGCATGGCGCCGTGAGTGCCGCGGTCTGCCCCAACTGCAAGAACGAGGTCGCGGCGGACGCGGCGTACTGCGGCGTCTGCTACGAGGTGCTGCGCAAGCCGCAGGCCGCCGAGAAAGCGGCGCAAGCGCCTGCCGCCGCGTCACCTGCGGCCGCGCCCGCCCGGCCGCCTTTGCCCTGGGCCGTCCCGCTCGCCCTCTCCTTTCCCCTGGCCGCCTTTTTCGCCTGGAATTTCGCGGATTATCTGCCGATCACGGACGGCTGGATGCGCGTCGCGCGGATATACCCCTTCGGGCTCGCGAACTTCCTCTTCCATGAGGGGGGCCACTGGATATTCTATGCGGTCTTCTTCGGCAATCAGTTCATGAACGTCTTGGGCGGGACGGCGATGCAACTGCTCATCCCGCTGGCCTGCCTCGTGAACTTCTACGTGCAGGAAAGCGTCGCGGGGATGCTTCTATGCGTCGCTTGGGTGGGGCAGAACCTGATCGATGTGGCTTTCTATGTGGCGGACGCCAAGCAGCAGGTGCTCATCCTGATCACCGGCACCTCGGGCAGCGAGGGGAGCTTCCACGATTGGCGCTTCCTGCTCGACGTCTTCGGGCTCACCCGACACGCCGTGGGCCTCGGCCAGTGCGTGTTCTTCGTCGGCTGCTGGCTCGGCCTCTGGCCGCTCTTCATCGCGGCGGCGCTGGCGCTGCGGCGCCTTCTCAGCGGCACGCCGCGCTGACGCCGCTACCGGTTGGCCCGCGCGTCCGTCAGCTCGCGCGCGAAGCCGGCCATTGAGAAGAAGCGGGCAATGCCGCCCTTGCGGAGCTTCGTGCCGCTGATCTTGAAGACGCCGGCCGGCGTCGGGGTGAGGAGGTCCGAAAAGTCGCGCAGGCGGCCGGAGGGAAGGAAGAACCCCTTTTGGTCCGCCATGAGCAGCAGAAGGCCCGACGCGCGGTCGGCGCAGATGGCTTGGAGGTCCTTGCCCGACAAGCTCCACGAAGGATCCTTCACGGTGCTGAGATAGATGTGCAGGCGATAGTCGCGCGGACCATCGAGAGAAGTCCGCGGCGGCCATTTTTCCTTGGACTTGCCTCCCCCCCCCTTCGGCGGCTGTCCCTTGGCTTCCGGCGGCAGGGGCCAGAGGTCCGCGATGATAGTGCCGACCAGACCTCCTTCCACCTGCTGGAAATCGTACTCGGAGTAGATCTGGTCGAGCAGAGTGGCCAGCTCGGCATCGAAGGCGCTCGAGCCGCGCGGTTTTGGTATCCGCTTGACGGGCGGCTTCGGCGCGGGCGGCGCGGGCGGCGCGGCCTCGGCGGCGGCCGGCTCGGCAGCCGGCTGAGCGGCGAGCTCCGGGCTGGGCGCGGCTTCAGCCTGGGGAACAGGTTCGGCTTGAGCCTGAGGCGCGGGCTCGGACGCCGCCTGCGGAGCGGCTTCGGGCTGCACGGCGGGTTGGGCTACGGCTTCCGGAGCGGGCTTGGGGGACTCCTGCGGGGCGGGCTGCTCGGCGGTCTTTTCGGGCGCCGGATTCTCGGGCGCGACCCGTGCCTCGGCGGCTTGCGGAGCGCTCCCGCTCACTGATTCCGGCGGAATCTGATCGACGACGACCTGCCCTTTCCCTTCCTCGCTCTGTTCCATATCTTGATGATAGCATTCCCGGCGCCATGGAGTCGCCGGGGCGCATCAACTCACGTAAGATGTTCCCGAAACCGGCCTCGTCAACTCACCTAAGATGTTCCCGAATGGGCCCCCCGACGTGGGGGCTGCTCGGGAGAGATCAGGATGAGCCCATCGGCGAGGAGGGAATACGTGAGAGACATGCAAGCGCGGTATCGTGTAGCCTACGGACGGAACCAGAAGAAGCGAATCCTAAGCCAGGTAAGCGAAACGTTGAGATGCCACCGCAAGCACGCGGGCAGATTGATGCGCGGCCGGCCTCCGGCGGTCGAAGGCCCGCTGCGTCGTCGGGAACCGGTCTATCCCGAGCGACTGATCAGGGTGCTGGCCTCGGTATGGGAAGCCGCGCAGTACGCGTGGTCGGTGCGGCTGAAGGCGTTGCTGCCGTTGTGGATGCCGAAAATCCGCGAGCGCTGGCCGCTTACTCCGCTCGAGCGGCGGCAGTTGCTGAAGATGAGCCCGGCGACGATGGATCGGCGACTGGCTCCGCGCCGCAGGGAACTGGGGCGCAAGATCTACGGCCAGACCAAGCCTGGCCGGTGGTTAAGGCAGACGATACCGATCCAGACCGACTCGTCAAATGTGAAGGAGCCTGGATGGATCGAGGCGGACACGGTGAGCCATTCGGGACCCAGTGCCGCGGGACTCTTCGCGTATACCCTCGACCTGACGGACCTCTTCTCGGGATGGGTGGAGCTCTACGCGATCCTGGGCAAGCCGGCGGAGAAAATCGTAGCGGCGAGCGAAGAGATCAGGCGGGCGTTTCCGTTCGAACTGAAGGGGATGGACACCGACAACGGAGAGGAGTTCATCAACTACGATCTGGACCGTTACTGTCGTCGGACGGGAGTGAAGCGGTTCCGGAGCCGGCCGTACAAGAAAGACGACCAGGCCCATGTCGAGCAGAAGAACGGCACGCACGTGCGGCGGGTGCTCGGGTGGCATCGCTACGATACGCAGGAGGCGGTGGACGCGATGAACGAGCTGTATCGCAACGAGTGGCGGCTATTGTCGAACCTGTTCCTGCCGTCGGTGAAGCTGGACTACAAGACGCGCCGAGGCTCGAAGATCAAGCGGGTCTATCACGACGCACAGACGCCGCTGGACCGCTTGCTGGAGTCGGGCCAAGGCGACAGGGCCAAGCTCGAGGCGCTGCGCCAGCTCAGGGAGCGGCTCGACCCCTTCGAGTTGTCGAAGATCGTCGACCGCAAGCTGCAGGCGATCTGGAAACTGGCGGCAGGAGACAGGATCAAGCCGGCGCCGACGCTATACGTCCCCGTGCAATCGCAATGGGAGGAACTTGTGCGGGAAGACGACCTGCCTGCGGTCGTCTACCAGCGGGGGTGGAACAACGACATCGAGCGGATCCGGAAGAACTGGCACCGAGACAGGTACTTCGGGAGCAACTGAGCCGCCGTGCGCGAGATTCGGGCGTGGGCGTGGCGGGGGTAAGGCCACGCCCCGCTTCGAACCTTGGGTTGTCCCCAAGCCGGAGCGTACGGAAGCCGACAGATGACCGTCCCGGCCTACTGACTGACCGATGAATCACACGACGAAACAGCCGAGGGCCTATTCGGGAACATTTACTCGTGAGTTGACACGTTGACACGCGGGGACCGGCTGAGCCCTCGGACCTAGTCTCACCCGGGCCCTACGGCGGCCGTAGGGGTCCCCAAGGTCCCTCCTCTTGCGGCCGGTGTCGGGGCATCCTTTCAGAGGGTATGATCGACACGAGACTGCGCAGCTTCCGGGCGTGTTTGGCGGCCGCCATCTGGCTGGCCCTGGCCGCCGGCCGCGCCTCGGCCGCCGTCGTCGGAAAACCCGTCGACGTGCCGGCCGCGCCTCTCGCGCTTCCCGCGCCCCCCGCCTCGCTCGCCGCCGCTACGGCGGTCACGGTCCTAGCCACCGCGCTGAAGCTCGCCCCCACTCCGGTCGCAACGGCCCTGCTGCCCACGCCGCCGGCCCTGATAGCTTCGGCCATCCCCGGCGGCAAAGCCCCGCTTGCGACAGCCGCCGGCTTGGGCGCGGGCGCGAATGCGACCGTCAGGATCGCCGAGCGCGCCGAGACAAGCGCCGCCGGCCTGCAGGACCTCTTCGACGGCTCCGGCCGGCCTGGCTTCACGCCGCACCAGCAGGTTCCGAAGGCCATCCTTCCCGACGGCAGCGCCATCGCGCCCGACTCTTTCCACGGCGGCTACCACGGCAACACGATCTCTCCGGAGAAAGTGGTCGCGGACGGCGGCTTTCGCGCGCGCGGACCCAACGAAGATTGGAACCTGGCGGACCACGCTGAATCGCTGAGCAAGTCGGTCTCTGCCTTCCGCGGGTCCACCCCATTCCCGACGAGCCCCGACGGCGACACGGGCGCGTCCTACTGGGCGGACGCGGGCGGCTGGGTGTACGATATCGCCGGGGTCCCCACCTGGGGCGTCAACTCGAACCTCGAGGGGCGGATCAACCGGGGAGCCGGCTACCGGGGAGCCTTGATGCAGGAGATCGAATCGGCCCTGCCGGCCCGCACGCCGCTGGAATGCATCAAGCGCTGGGGCCAAGTCCGCGAGAACAATGCGGGCAAGCTCTTCGTTCCTCTCGATTCCTGGGTCGTCAACCCGCGCTACGACGCGGTCGCCTGCCACAAGTTCTGGGGCCACTAGAGAAGCCTTGCCCTCTCCCCGCGCCGACTGCTAATCTTGCCGTAGATGAGCGCCACGGCGAAGGACCAGAAGCGGTTCATCATGGGGATCGCCGGGGGCTCCGGCTCCGGCAAGACCACGTTCTCGCGCAGCGTGGTGGAAGAGTGCCGCAAGATCGGCATCAGCGGGCAGATCTTCTCGCTCGACAACTACTACCGGCCGCTCGAGCGGCTGACGCTGCGCCAGCGCAAGTCGTACAACTTCGACCACCCGGAAGCCATCGACTTCTCTCTCGCGTACAAGCATCTCAAAGACCTGCGCGCGGGCCTGCCGGTCGAGCTGCCGGTCTACGACTTCAAATCCTACACCCGGGCCAAGAAGACGCTCCGCTGCAACCCCACCCAGCTTCTGGTGGTCGAGGGGCTTTATGCCCTTTATCCGCGCGAATTCCTCTCCCTCTATCACTACCGCATCTTCGTCTCGACCGGCGTGGCCACGGCCGTGCTGCGGCGCATCGCCCGCGACGTGGCGGAGCGGGGCCGCGACGTGGAGAGCGCCAAGCACCAGATCCTCGGCTCCGTCCTGCCGATGTACGAGACGTACGTCCGGCCCACCCAGAAGAACGCGCACTTCTCCATCGATTGGGACGGCGAAGAGGTGCCCGAGAAGGCGACCGAGGGCCTGGTGCGGATGGTGCGCGACTTCTTCCGCTAAGGTCTCCCTCGCGCGCCCAGCTCAGCGCCGCGTCGGGGCGGCACTCAACGCTCCGAACCTCTGAATCCGACCCCCGGTTCGAATCCTAGTCCCGCAGCCACTCTAAGAATAGGAAGGTCCTCCGGAAAAAGGGCTTTCTCATGGGAACTTTTTTCCCTTTCATTCGTATAAATGGGTATGGAGCGGAGCTTGCGTCGAACATCGCATCTGGCTTATTAGGGGCCGGCGCGTCATGCTGGACATGGACCTGGCCGGGTTGTACGGTGTTCCCACCAAACAGCTGAACCGTGCAGTGAAGCGGCATGCTCGACGATTCCCTCCCGACTTCATGTTCGAGATGAGCCCCGCGGAGTTCTCCGATTGGAGGTGCCAGGTTGGCACCTCCAATCCGCGCTTGAAGATGGGATTGCGACGTCCTCCCCACGTCTTCAGCGAACAAGGAGTCGCCATGCTTTCCAGCGTTCTCAACAGCGAACGAGCGATCTTGGTCAACATCGCGATCATGCGGGCTTTCATGAAGCTCCGAGAGACTCTGTCGCTCCACAGGGAACTGGCCGTCAAGCTGGCAGAGCTGGAAAGGAGGATCGAAGGCCACGACAGCAAAATCAGCAGCATCTTCGACGCCATCCGCCGGCTCATGGCTCCGCCGAAGAACGAGCCGCGCCATGTCGGCTTCAAACGCGACTGACGCCTGCCTTCGGCCCTGATAGCAGCAACGGCCGGGCCGGAGAACGGCGAGGCCTCTGCCACTTCGCGGCCCGCTCGGCCTCCTCTTTCAACCTCCGAAAACGGCTCCGCCGGGGCCGCGGGGCCCCGGCGGAGAGCTGCTTCGATAAGTCGATCTTACGGGCGCTGCAGCATCACGGGCTCGATCCGCGGCGGGATCGACTTGAGGTCGGTCGCCGGCCGGTAGGCGATGGTCATCATGCCGAAGGCCACGTCGCTATTGAGCTCGGAGTAGGCGATCTTGAAATACCCGTCCTCGCCCCACTTCGTGTTCCAGCTGTTCTTCACGATGAAGTACTGCTCGGCATCGTTGTAGCCCACGAGCAGGATGGCGTGGCCGCCCAGCTTCTTGCCGGACACATAAGAGTAGACGCCCGACTTGTAGTGCATGAAGTCCTCATACACCCACATCGCGGTCGGCAGCGGGCCGTACTTGGCCAGCGCGGACTTGATGGAGGAGAGCTTGGCCGAGACCGAGCCCCAAGACCCAATCTTCTCCGCCGCCTTCTCCCAGCCCGCCTGGGCGGACGAGCAGTCGCCGTCGGTCGCCGTGTAGGGGTAGTACTTTTCCGGCGGCAGGCCGGAGCTCACGAGGTAGTCGGCGTCCAGCGTCCCGCCGTTGCACGAGCCCACGCCGCCGCAGGAGACGAACACCTGCTCGGAGAGGTCGAGGTTCTGATTCGGCTTGTCTTTCGCGATGATCACATTCGACTCGAGCGCGCCGGTCATGGCGAACGCCCAGCAGGAGCCGCACTTCTTCTGGTCGCGGACCGGCGTGACGAAGCCCTTGTCGCGCCAGTCGACGCTGGCCGGCGCCGCCAGGCTCTGCATCTCCGGGACCGGTTCGGCCTTGATCTTGAGGTTGTTGAAGCCGACCAGGTACTTCCACTCGGCCGCAGACAGCTGGGAGACCGAGGTCTCGCCGGCGACCCATTTGGCGTGCTTCTTCTGGATCGCCGAATTGAGGCTGACCATCTTCGTCTCGAGCGCGGACACCTTCTCCTGGGCGAACAGCGACGCGGCCGACGACAGCAGCAAAGCCAATGATGCGGCGACACGGCTCATCTGTCGAAAGTTCATTCGTTTCTTCCTTGGTCCCAGCGATCTTGACGCCCGGAGACGGAAACGCAATGCCGGACGCGCGGATAGATTAGGCCCTTGGTCCCCTGGCCAGGAGGGCCCGTGGACCCACCCGCGACTGGGCCTAAGGGCCTAGATTGTCGCTTCGGGGGCGAACTGAGCGGGGGGTCGTGCGTTCCAGCATCTTGACTTGCGCGCGCTTTCGCCCCATAAATCAACGGCGGAGGGACCGATGTCAGACTCGACTCCAAGCGTCGTGGCGTTCTCAGGAAGCGCCCGCAAGGACGGCAACACCGCCCTGCTGGCGAAGACCGTGCTGGCGCGGCTCAAGGAGGCGGGCGTCAGGACCGAGCTCGTGCAGCTCGCGGGCAAGCCGATCCGCGGCTGCCGCGGCTGCCGCAAGTGCTTCGAGCGCCAAGACAGGAAATGCGCGATCGCCAACGACGTCGTCAACGATTGCATCGCGAAGATGATCGACGCCGACGGCGTCATCCTGGCCTCGCCGACCTATTTCGCCGACGCCAGCCCGGAGATCATGTCGCTGGCGTGCCGGGCGGGCATGGTGGCCCGCGCCAACGGCCACCTGTTCAAGCGCAAGGCCGGCGCGGCCGTGGTGGCGGTCCGCCGCGCGGGCGCCATACACGCCTTCGATTCGCTCAACCACTTCTTCACCATCAGCCAGATGATCATCGTGGGCTCGAGCTATTGGAACATCGGCTTCGGCCGGGAAAAGGGCGAGGCGAAAGGCGACGCCGAGGGGCTCGAGACGATGCGGACGCTCGGCGACAACATGGCCTGGCTCATCGAGAAGCTGCGCGGCTAGGGCGACGACGGCCGCGACCCGGATGATGTAAGATGCGGACCATGGACGCGCCGCGACCAAGCCGCGCCCTCGCGGCGGCGGCGGGCCTGGCGCTCCTTCTCGCGCCCGCCGCGTCGGCGAGGAAGCCGGTCCGCAAGCCCGCGCCCGTCCGCCAAGCCGCCCCGGCCCCGCTTCCGATCCCTCCTTATGCGGGCCCGACCGAAAAGCTCTTGGCGATGAAACGCGGCCTCGAGGCCATGGAGAAGGAAGCCATCGACCTCAGCACCCGCGTCAACGCGATGTGCACCCAATGGAGCCAGGACCTGCCGCGGAAGGATCGCGAGCCGCTGATCGCCGAGCGCCCCGGCCTGCGCCAGAAGCTCAGCTCCTTGCTCGATGCCATGAACGCCAAGAGCGACGAGCTCTCGGCGGCGAAGAACGTGTGGGAGCAGGAGATGCTCCAGCTGGGCATGGCCCGCATGGCGCTCGGCGGCGGGGCGCCTCCGAACGCCGCCAGGATGCTCGGCGACGCGACCGAGTTCGACCGGTTCGTGGGCCACATCAGCAACCTCCATCTCGGCGGCTACGCGGTGCTCAAGAACGAGGAGAACGCCTACGCGATGTTCTTGCGCACCCAGGACATTCAGAGCCGACAGACGCGCTGGGCGATCATCGGGGCCGCGGCGGCCGCGCTCGCGGGCTTGGCGTTCTTCGTCTGGTACTGGCGCCGCGTCCGCAGCTTCGAGGCGCGGTTCACGTCCAGCGTCTCGGTCATCCCGCCGCCCGCGGGGCTGCTCCCCATGCCCACCCCCGCGCCCGTGGCGCCCGGCTCGACTTTGGCCGGCAACTACCGCATCGAGCGCGAGCTGGGAGCCGGCGGTATGGGCATCGTCTACGAGGCCACGGACCTCGCGCTCAACCGCCGCGTGGCGGTCAAGCGCATGCGCCGCGAGATCTGCCAGGAGCCGCACGAGCTCGAGCTGTTCATGCGCGAGGCGCGGCTGGTCGCCGCTCTCAAGCACCCGAACATCGTGGAGATCCACACCGTCGCCAAGGAGGGCGAGGAGCTGCTGCTGGTCTTCGAGCTCGTCGGCGGAGAGCCGCTGAACGCCCTCATCGCGCGGATGGGGCGCATCCCCCTGGGGCCGGCGCAGCAGGTGCTCGGCCAGGTGGCGGCCGCGCTCGACTACGCCCACGCGAACAGGATCGTCCACCGCGACCTCAAGCCCTCGAACATCATGGTCACGCAGGAAGGGGTGGCCAAGGTCATGGATTTCGGCATCGCGCACCAAGCCAAGCTGACGCTGGCGAAGATGACGAGCACCGCCATCAGCGGCACGCCGCCCTACATGGCGCCCGAGCAGGAGCTGGGCGAGGTCTCGGCCGCCTCCGACGTGTTCGCCTTGGGGGCCGTCGCGTACGAGATGCTCACCGGCACGCCGCCGTACAGCGGCCCCAACTTCTACGAGCAGAAGCGCGCCATGAAGTTCGCGCCGCTGTCGAAGGCGGCGTCGCTGCCGCCTTCTTTGGACCCGTGGATAGCCAAGGCCCTGGACCCCGTGCCCACGAACCGGTACGCCTCCGCCGGCGCCTTCGCCGCCGCCCTGTTCGGCGCCGGCTTCGCCCAACCGCTCTGATGGCGACAACGATCCTCATTGTCGACGATGAAAGCAGCACGCGTGCGCTGCTGCGCATCCCGCTCGAGCACGAGGGCTTCCGCGTGGTCGAAGCGGACACCGTGCAGATGGGCGCGCGCCTCTTCGGCGCCGAGAAGCCCGACCTGGCCGTGCTTGACGTGGAGCTCCCGGACGGCACCGGCTACGAGCTTTGCGCCTCGATCCGCAAGCATCCCGAGCTCTCCTCGACGCCCGTCATCATGCTCACCGGCAAGCGGCTGAGCTTGGCGGAGAAGGAGCTGGGCTTCCAGTCGGGGGCGGACCACTACCTCATCAAGCCGGTCGCGCTGGCGGAGCTCGTCTTGTGGGTGCGCTCGCTGCTGCGGCGGCTGGAGCTCGACAAGGGCGAGGGCGACGTGCTGTGCGCCGGCGACCTCGACATCAACGTCAAGGCCCACTGGGTCCGCCACAGAGGACAGCTCATCGCCAACCTCACGCGCAAGGAGCTGGAGCTGCTCTACTGCCTGGTCAAGAAGCGCCCTGCGGCGCTCTCGCGCAAGTACATCCTCTCCAACCTCTGGCACACGGTCGCGGTGGACCGCCTGGTGGACGCGCACATCAGCAACCTGCGCAAGAAGCTCCCCCAGGCAGTCGCCGACCGGATCCAGAGCGTGCCCGGCAAGGGCTACCGCTTCCTGGATTAGCCGTGAAGCTGCAGACCAAGACCTCGCTCGCGGCGGTCGCCGGCACCGTGCTCCTGCTCGCGGCGACGACCGCCTCCTTCCTCTTCGCGATGGGGCGGCATTACCTCACCGAGCTGAACCGCTACCACGCCGTCATCATCCGCGAGTGGTCCGTGCAGTGCGATAAGGCCCTCGCCCGCAAAGACCCCGCGGAGCTCGACCGCTCGCTGGAATGGATGATGCGCGACGCCTTCTTTCAGCGCATCGAGCTGCTGGGGCCCGACGGGAACGTGCTGCGCTCGCGCGTGCGCTCCGGAGACCGTTCGGAATCGCTGCCGGGCGAGACGGGCGGGCGCGCCCGCGGCGCGGGCGAGATCCGCTCGCCGGTCGCCCTGCCGAAAGGGGGCGTGGGGACGCTCGCGGCCAGCTACCGCCCCGACCTGAGCGAGATGGTCTGGCAGATGCTCCGGGGCTCCATCGCCGGCCCCCTGCTCGCCATCCAAGCGTTCATCGTCGTTCTGGTGCTGGCCCTGTCCTTCCTGGTCCGGCGCATCGTGATCCGGCCGGTCAAGGAGCTGGCCTCCGCCTTCTCCCGGGTGGGAGAGGGCAAGCTCGACACGCGCGTGGAGGTCCGCTCCTCCGACGAGCTCGGCATGCTCCAGCGCGATTTCAACAAGATGACGCTGAAGCTGGGGGAGGTGGAGCGGCTTAAGGAAGAGTTCCTCGCCAAGATCACGCACGACCTGCGCAGCCCGCTCAGCGCGATCAGCGGCTATATCGAGATCGTCCAGTCCGGCTGGAAGGGCCCCGTCACCGAAGGGCAAAAGGAATGCCTCGACGTGGCGACCTCGAGCGTCGCCTACCTGGCCGAGCTCATCAACAACATCCTCGACGTGACCAAGCTCGAGGCGGGCCGCATGGAGTTCGAGCGCGGCCGCCTGGAGCTCGCCCCGCTCATCGAGGCCGTGGTGCGCCTGCTGCGGGTGAAGGCCCAGGAGTACAAGGTCCGGCTCAGCTTCGAGCCCGCCGGCGAGCCCCCGGAGGTCGAGGCGGACGAGGAGGCGCTGCGGCGCGTGCTCATCAACTTCGTCTCCAACGCGCTGAAGTTCACGCCGGAGGGCGGGTCGGTCGTCGTCCGGACGCGGCGCGAAGACGGGCGCGCGGTGGTCTCCGTGTCGGACACGGGCATCGGCATCCCGGCCGACAAGCTCGACCGCATGTTCACGAAGTTCTCCCAGATCCGCGGCAAGATCCAGGCGCCGCGCGCGGTGCACGGCACGGGGCTCGGCCTCGTCGTCTGCAAGGAAGTCGTGGAGGCGCACGGCGGCAAGGTCTGGGTCGAGAGCGAAGAAGGGAAGGGCTCGACCTTCTCTTTCAGCCTACCGGTCGCCTCGGCCGAGGTCAGCGCCCCGACCCCGTCGCCGGCTGAGCCGCCGGCCGCAGCTTGAGATAAGCCGCGGCGAAGCGGTCGCCCAACGCCGCGAGAGCGGCCGTATCATAGTGCGCGCCGTCGGCGCGGAGCGGAAGGTCGTCCGTCGAGACGATCGCCACGTTGCGCACCTTGGCCGCCGCGATCTGCTGGGCGAGGCGGACGGTCGCGCCGTAACGCCACAAAAGCGACGGCGAGATGCGTCCGATGATGAAAGGCAGCTCCGGGTCGCCGGCCTCCTGGCGCACGTAGGAGATGAAGGTCATCAGGTGGGCCATGTACATGACGGCCGGCATGGCGGTTGCGGCGTCGCTCTCCCCCTGCATCCAGAAGAACCCCGCGATCCGGCCGCGCTTGTTCTCCTTATGATAGAGGTCGGCCAGCGCCTGTTCCGTCCGGCCTGCCATCTTCTCGTATAGCGAGCCGGCGTACAGCGGGTTCCAGTCGACGCAGAGGTTCGTCCCCCCCACGGCATACTTGACCATGCCGACCGTTCCCAGCCGCCGCGCCAGGATACGGCCCGCCGTCACCTCCGGCCCGAGGCCCGCGGAACCCTGGAGCGGCACCTCCCGGGGCGCGAAAGTCCGCCAGGCGTCGTCGGGATAGTAGAAGAGCACGTCCCGCTGCGCTGCCGACACCTGGGCTGGGAGCTCGCCGGGCTGGGCGAAACCCACCATGTTGGACTGCCCGGCGAAGATGAAGACGGGGACCTCCTCCACATCGACCTGCCGGTCGGCGTTTCCGGCCTCCGGCACCCTCAAGCCGGCCGCCGCCGGCCGCAATGCGCCCGCGGCCAACATCGCGCCGAGCAGAACCGACGTCGCGCAGTCCATCTCAGTTCCCCTGCCCCACGGCCACCAGGTCCGGCGGGATCCACGTGGCCTTCGGGAACATGTGCGTGCAGGCGGAAACGAGAGTGGCGTCGTCGCACCGGTCCTTGCCGCACAGGAAACCCGTGTAGGGCTGGTTGCGCAGGACGTTCAAGTACTCGGCGCAGTAATCAGGCAGGTAGTTGGAGGGGACGTTGTCGTAGTCCCGGACGACGTTCTCCGGGTCCGCGGGGATGTCCGGCGGGATCTCGGCGATGGCGTAGAAGGCGGCATCGGTGTTGTTGCGGGACTGCTGCGCCGTGGCGTTGAGCAGATCGGGAGCGGGAATCGTCCAATCCACCCTCATGAAGCGCGGAGAATCGTAGTCGGCGTTCGTCGAGATGGCCTGAGTGGGAAAGCACGCCTGCTGGACGACGGCGCCGCCCTGGTGCAGCCACCGCAGGCAGGCGTTCGTCAGCGTGCCGTTGGTCGCGTCGCCGCCGAACGACTGGAACATCTGCACTCCGCGGACGTGCAGCGGAGCCCGCTCCGCTCCGATGTAATAGGAGACGGCCAGCGAGCCGTCGTCGTTGGGGCCCTGGTCCAGGTACGGCAGCCGCAGCATCCGGTAGCGCGCCATGCCGCGAACGTAGCTCGTGTAGCGGATACGGCAGTAGAACCCGCTGTCCTGCGCCTGGGCGCCCGAGCGGCAGGCGATGGTCGTCCCTTTGGGGATATAGAGCGGGGTGTCACGAAGGTGGATCACGGATCGCCAGCCTTGCTCCGACGCGAACCGCTCCGCGTGCCAGCACAGGAGCTCGGAATAGCCCGCCGTCATGTCGGGATAAGCGGGCGCCGCCTGGCGAGAGATCGCGACGCAGGCATCCGGCGCGCTCCCCAGCGGGATGCGCGTCGCGCCGATCTCGACGCGCACCAGGCTGATGTCTTCATCGACGGTCTTTCCCGCGTTATCCGTCGTCCAGGACAACGTGCCCTCCGACGCGAGAGCGCCGTTTGCGGGCAAGGCGGCCAGGGCGAGGTAGAGGCTGAGAAGTGAGGTCATGATCTTGTCCTCCTGACCCCCTCAGAGTAAACGGAACGGCCGTCGCTTTCGAGCAAAGCTATATGAGGACAAAAAAGGCAGGCCACAAAACGACAATCACGCCGCCGCGGAGGCTTCTTTGCAATTCCTTTAAGCTGCTGCCAGCGCATCAAGTAAGGTCGAATGAGGAACAGCAAGGCCAGCTAGCGCGGGCCGCGTCGGTCTGTTATGCTTCCGTCTGGGAGCACGCCCATGACCATCCCTCGCCCGATCGTCGCCATCGCATTCGGTGCCGCTTCCTGCTTCCTTCTGACCTTGTCGAGCTCAGCGCAGCAGCGGCGCCAAGGCCGGGCCGCCGGCCAGCGCTCCGGCCCTCGCGAGCAGGCGCGCGCTCCAGCGAACCACCCGCCGTCCATGCCCGCCTACAAGGGGCAGGTCTTGCAGGTGCCTCATTATCCCCATTACCGCCCCGCGAGGCCGGTTCCCGCTGCTCCCGGGTTCACACCCCAGAGGCCGGCTCCCGTCGCTCCCGGACCGCAGAGGCGCGCCCCCGCCCCTCCCGGACTCGCCCCCCAGCGACCGGCCCCCGCCGAGCCCAAGGCCGCGCCTGCCAGGCCGCCGGCGACCGTACCGCCTAGGCACCCGGCAAGGCATGCGGAGTTCAAGTGGGTCGAGCCCGCCAAGCACGTCGAACCGGAGAAAGCCCGGCCCGAGCGCCCGGCGCCGCACGCGGGCAAAGCCGCGCCGGCCAAACCCAACTTCCCATTCCATCCGCCCCAACGCGATGACCGCGGCCGGAAGCTCGATGCCCGGCCCATCAGGAACGTGACGAAGAACGCGACGATCGTCCACGAGACGCTCATGGCCCCGGATGTGACCCGCCTCGTCTCGAAGCTCGCGGCCTCGAGCTCAGACAAAGACGGCTTGGACCATTGGTACGGCCAAGGCGGAGCGCGCTTCGATCACCGCTACGACCCGAAGCACGACCGCCACTGGTTCGGCTTCTATCGCGATGGCAGGAGCCTCTGGACGGTCTATTATCGCGACCATTATTGGTGGCACGAGGAGCGGTCGCAACGCTGGCTCTCTTTTTGGCGCAACCACTGGTGGTGGCGCTCGCCGGCAGGCCCGTATTACGTCTACATCGGCACGCAGTTCTATCAATGGAACCCGACCGACACCGGCGTCGTGCTTGTGCAGACGCCCGCCGCTGCGCCGGCGCCTGAAGGCGGGGAGCCCCCGCCGATGCCGGCAACGGAGCCGGAGTCCGAGGCCGCTCCGCCCGGCGAGCTCCCGGGAGCGCCCCCTTCCGTCTCGGCGCCGCCTGCATTCACCTCGGCCAGCGAGACTCTCGTCGTGTCGCCCCAGCCCGTCTTCCACTATAGCGCCGACGGAACAAGGTTGGTCCAGGTCGAAGGCGGAGAATTGAGCGCCTACCTGTATGACAACACGAAGCAGAGCGCCGAGGGCGACCACAAGCTGATCCGCCGACTCGGCGACGGGGTCACGGACGTCCACTTCTCCGACACGTCGAAGGGAGATCCTCTTCGGATCACCCTCGACATCCAGAGCGGCGCGGGCGGCCTACGGCGCCTGACGCTGGACGGCGACGGCAATCCCGTCTCCGGAGACGGCAAGGAGCAGGCGCCGGGCAGCGTCTCGAAAGAGATCGCGCCGCCCGAAGCTCCCACGGCCGGCGTGGGCGAACTGCCGCCAAGCGAGCCGCCGATGCCCGACGGCGAGTGAGGCGGACGCGCGCCGGGGGTCCTCAGGCTTGTCGATGCTTGGAGGGAACGGCTAGCCGCCGTACTGGGTGAGCTTGTCCAATACCCTGTTCTTCTCGTCCTTGCTCTGGACGTACCGGATGTCCGTCAAAGGCGGGAAGCCCTGCTCGGCGTTGCGGAGGATATCCTGGATGAACAGCCGGGTGATGTGGCACTTGTCGGCGGCCGGCTGCTGGCCGCCGGTCATCTGGTCGCAGAAAGCCTGGTCCGGCGCGCTCAACGGACGCTGGAGCAGGGCGTTCTGATACCGGACGTGCTGGTCGCCGTCCGCGAAAGCCGCGCCCGCCGCAACGGCGAGCAGCGCCGCGATAAAGATACCGCGCCGGTTCTTCACATCACACCTCCGTTTCCAGTGTAGGCGCCGCCTCTTCCTCTGTCAAGGGCCCTGCGGGTTGACAATTCCCGAGGCTCCCCGTACACTCGCATAGGAGTGCCGATGATCCCTCCGGTCTTCTTGGCCTTCGCCCTCGCCGTCTTGTCGCCGGCCGCTCTGGCGCAGCCCAAGCAAGATCAAGCGAATAAGCCGGTCACGACCGCCGACGACGCCGAGAACTTCGATCTGCTGATGCAGCGGTTCCGTCAGAAGCACGCCATCCAGGTGCCGGGGACGCCGCCGCCGCAAGGCGGCCCCGCGACTCTCGCGACCGCCCAGCAGGCGGAGATGGCGCGTTCCGCCGAGTTCGACAGGCAATACGGCAGGGGCTCCTACGAGGGCATCGTCCGGCTGGAATCCCACTGCTACTCGGCCGACGGCTGCGACAAGCTGGCGACGGCCGGCATCATCAACGGCGCCTACAAATTCGTGGACTTGCAAAAGGACGTCCAGGCCAAGACCCTCAAGCCCGACACGCCGCCGTACCACGACCGGCATCAACAGATCAAAGAGGGGATCCGCTCGAACCTCGACAGCCTGCAGCCGACGCCCGAAGCCTCGCCGGCCTATCGGAAGGAGGTCGTGGTCACCAAGCCCGTGGTCAGCAAGATCCTGGCTCCCGAAGAGCTGAAGTCTTATCC
>JAPLKK010000030.1:73159-111253 GCA_026388115.1 Elusimicrobiota bacterium
ATCCCTGGCTGTACCCGCACGGTCCCCCGCCGAGCCCCGAGACGGGTGCGGCGGGCCGGCCCGAGACGGGCCGGCCCGCCGGGACGCCAAGCCCCTATGCGGTGCAGGGGCAAAAAGCCTATTCCCGCGCCGTGCAGTCGGCCCCGGCGCTCAATCCGGCGAACGGCTCCCACCCGAGCGAGACTCCCCCTCCCGACGACGCGATCATCGGGGAGACGTCGATGCTCGGCGGCCCAGGCTCCGGGCCGGCGGGGATGAGCGCGGCGGAGGATCCGCCGTTCTCCGGCTCCGGCCCCGGCGGCGCGACGGCGGGCGGCTCGGCGGCCGCGAGCGCAGGCGGCCTGTCGACGTTCCCAGGGAAAACGCCCGGCGGCGCGGCTACGGACGCGGGACCTCCGGGCGCCGCGCCCGGAGCCCCGTCCCTGCTCAACGATGCGCGCACCAGCTTGAGGATCGGCGACTCGAAAGCCGCCATCGCGCTCCTGCGCCAGGCCGTCGCCGCCCATCCGGCCGACGTCGAGGCGGCAGCGCTTCTGTCGATGGCCTACAGCCGCGCGCACGATCACCGCGCGGCCTTGGCCGCCGCCGACGCCGCGCTCAAGCTCGCGCCCGACAGCGCGTCCTTGCTCGACGCCAGGGCGTACGCGCTCAACCGGCTGGGCGATTTCCGCGGCGCCCTGGCCGCCGCCGATCGAGCGGCCGACTTGAGGCCGCGGGACGCGGTCGCGCAGTTCAACCGGGTCATCGCGCTCGCGGGCCTGGGAGACCGCTCCGGGGCGCTTGACGCCCTCAGAACCGCCGCGATGCTTTCCCCGAAATTCGCTCCGTATCTGGAGAAGGCCCAGAAGGCGGGCGGCGAGGATCTCTCCTTCCTGTTCCAGAGCGAGGGGCAATCCTCCCTGCTGGCGCTCTCGCGCTCGCTCGCGCCGCTTCCGCCGCAGCTGCCCTGGTGGGCCCTCGGCGCCGTCGCGGGCGGCGTCTGCGCGCTCGCCTTGCGGCTGCTCGCGCGCCGCCGGCGGCGATCGGCCTCCGCCGCGCCGGCGGCCAAGGCCCAACGGCTTGCCGGGCGTTACGAGCTCGGGCGGAGGATCGGCGAGGGCGGTATGGGCCTCGTGTATGAAGGCAAGGACCTCGTGCTCCGCAAGCGCGTCGCCATCAAGGGGATGCGCAGAGAGCTCCGCGCCGATGAGCGCCTGCGCCGCAGGTTCCTCGACGAGGCGCGGGTCGTGGCGAAGCTGCGCCACCCCCATATCGTCGACCTCGTCGAGATCGTCGAAGAAAAAGGGGAGGTGTACCTCGTCTTCGATTACGTCGCAGGCAGGACGCTGGAGCAATGGATCGCCGAGGGGAGGCTCCCGTTCGCGCAAGCGCGCGCGCTGTTCCGCCAGGCGGCATCGGCGTTGGATTACGCGCACGAGCGCGGGGTGATCCATCGCGACCTCAAGCCGTCGAACATCATGGTGGACGACAAAAGCCGGGCGTGGGTGATGGACTTCGGCATCGCGCGCGTGCTGAAGGAGGCGGCGGGCCGGGGAGTGCCGAGGAGGCAGACTCTGGGCGCGGGCACCCCTCCCTACACGGCGCCCGAGCAGGAGCAGGGCAAGGCGTGCAGGGAATCGGATGTGTACTCGCTCGCGATCTGCCTCTATGAGGCCGTCACGGGCGAGCGGCCTTTCTTCGGCGTCGGCGCCGGCCTGCTGATGAACAAGCTCAAGAAGGAGTACGCGCCCCCCTCGGCCGTCGCCACCGGACTGCCGCCGGGGCTCGACGCGGTCTTCGCGAGGGCTTTCGAGCCGGATCCCCAAAAGCGCTATCCGAGCGCGGGAGCGCTCGTGCGCGAGCTGGACGCGCTCTCATGAGGTGGGGACGGGCGTTCGTTCTGATCGCGTTGGTCACGCTGACGTGGTTCACATGGCGGAGCAAAGCCGTCTATCCGGTCCGGATCTTCGTGACGTTCCTGCACGAGATGGGCCATGCGGCGGGCACCCTGGCCACGGGCGGCAAGGTCCTGCGGATCACCATCAGCCCCGACACGAGCGGAAAGTGCCTCAGGCAGGGAGGCTGGGACATCGTCGTCATCCCGGCGGGCTACCTCGGCTCGATGCTGTTCGGCACGTTGATCCTGCTCGCGGCGAGCCGCACGCGCTTTCGCAAAGCCACAAGCTTCCTTCTCGGCCTCGTTTTCTTGGCCTGCGTCACCTTCTATGTGCGCTCGATGTTCGATTTCTTCTTCGGCCTTGCCTGGGGCGTCGCGCTCGCCTCGGCGGGCTGGTGGCTGCCGGAGGATGCGAACGATCTGCTGTTGTCGTATCTGGGGACCGCGTCCTGCCTCTTCGCGGTATTCGACCTGCGAGACCTCTGGCGCCTCGGAAGCGCCGCCGACACGGACGCGGGTCATTTCAGCGATAAGATACTGCCTTTGCCGCCCCGAGTATGGGCGGCCCTGTGGGCCGCGGTCGCCGTCGTGTGGGCGCTCGCCGCCCTGCGCGCCGCAGTACGCTCAAGCCGTTCGAGTCGTTAGATGCTCCCGTTAGCAACCTTTAAGAGACGTTCTCGCCCCCCGGAAATTCCTTCTACTGCCAGGCTTTTTCGTCTTAAGAAGGAAGTTAGTGGCGGCGGAGTGCCTTTGGGCGCATACTATCACACGGTACCAGGCCAATGAGGACTAGATTCCTGATCCTTTCCGCAGTACTGTCGGCCGTTCCGTTCAAGTGCGAGGCTGCGTGCCTGCCGCCGCTGGTGGAGTGTAAGTTGCCGGGCGTTTGCGCCATCAAGGGTTGCTGCCCCGAGGATCAGCAGAAGGCGAACCAGGCCATCGGCGCCAAGTCCTCCATCATCAAGGGCGATGCGTGCAAGGGAGCGCTCGACGGAGTGGAGAAGGCGGTCCAGCAGGCGAGCCAGGGCGGCGGCGGGAGCCCTTCCGGCGGCTCTCCATCCAGCGGGAACGACTCCGGCGGCAGTACCCCCTCCTATGGCGACCAGGCCTACCCTTCGCAAGACGCGAGCGGGCTCGTCCCGTCGCAGGACGCAAGCGGGGTCGTTCCCCCGAGCGGGGCGAACCCGGCGCAAGGCGGCGGCGGTGGCGGCCTCCCTTTGCAGAGCGGAACCGAAGCCGTCCCTTCACAGAGCGGAACTGAAACCGCCCCTTCGCTGGGCGGCAACGGTGCCGCCCCTTCCCAAGGCGGAACTGGAGCCGCCCCTTCACAGAGCGCAAACGGAGTCGCCCCCTCGCAAGGCGGCAGCAAGGATGGCCCTTGGCGCGGGTCTCAAGCAGGGGGAAACGGCGCCGCTCCCAACAGGTCGAAGCAGCCTGTTCAGGCGATGAGGAGCGGCAGGAGCTCGGCCCCGAACGTCGTCCGGCCGGCGTCCGGAGTTCCCTTCATCTCCCCCGCCCCTCCCGCCAATGCTGCGGCGACCTCCAACCAGAAGCCGGCCGTCATCGTCGCGCCCGGGGCCGGCGGCATGATGGCTCCCAGCGAATCCAGGGGTTTTCCTTCGCTCCGCACTCAGGCTGTCGCGCCGGAAGCGAGCCAACCGGAAGATGGCCCCGTCGTGAGGGGGCGGCCTCACCTGACCACGAGCGAAAACGCGGCGCAGGATATGACGGAACTGGAAAGC
Organism: Elusimicrobiota bacterium; assembly: GCA_026388115.1. Lineage (GTDB taxonomy): Bacteria > Elusimicrobiota > Elusimicrobia > UBA1565 > JACRDR01 > JAPLKK01. The sequence continues at coordinate 76,778 of JAPLKK010000030.1, forward strand.
CCGGACGCCCGCGCCGCCCGAACGGCCTCGACGACTGATTTGGGCGACCTTCCCACTCTCAACGACGCCGTGATCGGAGAGATGACGATGCCCGGCAGCCGCGCCGAAGTGGCCCCCGGCTCGCCCTTCGTTCCGGACGCGGACGTTTCCTTGACGGATCAGGCGCGCGCGAGCCTGAAGGCCGGCGACTCCAAGACCGCGATCCGTTTGCTGCGCCAAGTCCTGGCCGTGGATCCCGGCGACGCCGACGCGAGCGCGCTTCTCGCGACCGCCTACAACCGCGAGCACGACTACCGCGCCGCCCTGGCCGCCGCCAACGCCGGCCTCGGGGTCTCGCTGGACAACGTGCCCCTGCTCGACGCCAAGGCCTACGCGCTCAACCGCCTGAAGGACTTTCGGGGCGCCTTGGCCGCGGCCGATCGCGCGGCGGCGCTGAGGCCGCGCGACGCGCTCGCGCAGTTCAACCGTGCGATCGCGCTCGCGGGCCTGGGAGACCGCGTCGGGGCGCTCGAAGCCCTCAAGGCCGCCGCGAGCCTCTCCCCGACGTTCGTCCCGTACCTGGAAGCCGCCCGGACGACGCGCGGCGCGGACCTCAAGTTCCTGCTCGAGGACGACTACGATCTGGCCGGGCAAACGCCGCTTTCCCGGCGGGTGGGCTGGTGGATCCTCGGCGTCGTCGCGGCCGTCGGTTGCGCGCTGGCGACGCTCATCGTGCTCCGCTCGGAGGTCGGGACGGACGGCATGGGCGTCGTGCACGAAGGCATGGACACGGAGCTCGACCGGCGCGTCGTCATCAGGAGGATGCGCGAGGAGGTCTGCGCCGACGAGCGTGTGCGCCGCGGGTTCGTAAGCGAGGCGCGGGCCGCGGCGCAGCTGCGGCACCCCCACATCGTCGAACTCCTGGAGATCGTCGAAGCCGAGGGCGAGGTCTATCTGGTCTTCGAGCACGTCGGCGGGCGGACGCTGGAGCAGCGGATCGCCGAGGGGAGGCTCCCCTTCGCCGAGGCGCGCGCCCTCTTCGTGCAGGCGGCGTCGGCCTTGGACTACGCGCACGCGCACGGCATCCTCCACCGCGGCCTCAGGCCCTCGAACATCATGGTGGACGAGGATGGCGTCGCCTGCTTGATGGATTTCGGCGTCACCGTCGCCGGCGCGCCGCCTTACCTGGCGCCGGAGCAAGAGCAGGGCAAGGCCCGCGCGGAATCCGACGTCTATGCTCTGGCCATCTGCCTCTACGAGGCTCTGACGGGCGAAAGGCCTTTCGACGGGATCGACGCCGGCCTCTCGATGAACAAGCTCAACAAGGCATACGCCCCCGCTTCCAAGGTCGCCAAGGGACTGCCGGCATACATCGACATCTTCTTCGCGAGGGCTTTCGAGCCCGATCCAACGAAACGCCATTCGACCGGGGGAGCTCTGATGAGCGAGTTGGAGGGGCTCAAATGAAGGTCAGCTCCCTCGCCGCCGCCGCATTGCTGATGGCGGTTCCTTTTGAATGCGGGGCCGATATCTGCCCAGGGACTGAGATTGTCGTGCCGGACCTGGGTTGCTGTCCTGGGCATTCACAAGCTGCGAACGCGATGTGCGGAGCCATCAAATGCAGCGCTTGCGGCGGCGACGTCGACTATAAGAAAGCCCTGCAGGACAAGGTTAATCAACTAAACGGCGGTCAGGGCGGCGGCAGAGGCGGCGGTGGCCGTGGAGGTGGCGGCCGGGGCGGCGGCAGAGGCGGTCGTGGCTGGCCGCACGAGGGGAACGATGGCCTTGGTGGACACGAGGGTCTTGGCGGGCACGACGGTCTTGGCGGACACGAGGGTCTTGGCGGGCACGAGGGTCTTGGCGGGCACGACGGTCTTGGCGGGCACGACGGTCTTGGCGGGCACGAGGGTCTTGGCGGGCATGACGGCTTTGGCGGGCACGACGGTCTTGGCGGGCACGACGGCTTTGGCGGGCACGACGGCTTTGGCGGCCACCACGGCTTTGGCGGGCACGACGGCTTTGGCGGGGGCGGGGATGGTTTGGGGCATGGACTTCAGGGAGGAGGCGGGAACAGCGGCGTGTCCAACATCTTTGGCCAAAGCCCGGCGAACTTCACTCCGCTACAGCCCATTCAGGCAGTCAAAAGCGGCATAGGCTCGACCCCGAACCTTCTACGGCCGGCGTCCGAGGCTCCCTCCTCCGCCGCCCCCGCCGCCAGCCCCTCCCCCTCTTCTCAGAAGTCGGTCGTCGCCACCGATCCAGGAGGAAGCAACTTGGCGGCATCCAACGAGGCCAAAACTGGTCCTTCACCCCACGCTCAAGGTCACGGATCGGGCGTGGACCAACCCGAAGGCGGCCCCATCGATCTGAGCCAGCCTTCCGCGGCTTCGCGCCGCTATGGGGCGCAGTATGCGGCGCCGGAGCAGAACCCGAACGCCCGTGCCGTCCAAACGGGCCCGGCGCTCGATTCGTCAAACGGGACCCGCGCGGGCGCGCCTGCTTCGGTCAGCGACGCCGTTCTCGGAGAAATGATGACGCCAGGCACGCCCGGTGAAATGGCCCCCGGCGCGCCCTTGCTCGGAGCCGCGCCGGCGGCCGTCGCCGTCTTGAAAGACAAGGCGCGCGCCAGCTTGAAGACCGGCGACTCCAAGACCGCGCTCACATTGCTGCGCAAGGCCCTGGCCGCAAATCCCGACGATGCCGAAGCGGATTCGCTCCTTGCGATGGCTTACAGCCGCGAGCGCGACTACCGCGCCGCCGCGGCCACCGCCGACGCCGGCCTCAGGGTCTCGCCGGACAACGTGCCCCTGCTCGACGCCCAGGCCTATGCGTTCAACCGCCTGAAGGACTTTCGCCGCGCCCTGGCCGCGGCCGATCGCGCGGTGGCGCTGAAGCCCCACGACGCGGTCGCGCATTTCAACCGGGCGGCGGCGCTCGCGGGCCTCGGAGACCGCGCCGGGGCGCTCGAGGCCCTCAGAGCCGCCGCGAGCCTCTCTCCGAGATTCGCTCCCTTCCTGAAGGCGGCCCAGAACCGCAAGGATCTTTCGTTCTTGTACGAGGACGACGAGGATCTGCCGATGGCAGGGCGGCTGTTCCGGCAGACGCGTTGGTGGCTCCTCGGCACCCTCCTGGGCGGGGCCTGCGCGCTGCCCCTGTTCCTCTTGCGCCGCGCGCGCCGGCGGAGGACCGTCGCCGCGCCGGACGCCCGGCGCCCCGCGCCCTGCCTCCTCGCCGAGCATTACGAGCTCGGGCCCGCGCTTGGCGAGGGCGGCATGGGCGTCGTGTACGAAGGCACGGACGTCGTGCTCAACCGGCGCGTCGCCATCAAGAGGATGCGCGAGGAGATCCGCGCCGACGAGCGCGAGCGCCGCAGGTTCCTCAGCGAGGCGCGGGCCGTGGCGAAGCTGCGGCACCCGCATATCGTCGATATCCTGGAGATCATCGAGGACGGGGGCGAGGTCTACCTGGTCTTCGAGTATGTCGCCGGACGGACGCTGGAGCAACGGATCGCCGAGGGAAGGCTCCCCTTCGCCGAGGCGCGTGCCCTCTTCCAGCAGGTGGGCTCGGCCTTGGACTACGCGCACGCGCACGGGGTGATCCACCGCGACCTGAAGCCCTCGAACATCATGACGGACGAGGAAGGCCTCGCGCGCGTGATGGATTTCGGCGTCGCGCGGATCCTTGACGAGGTGGCGAGCACCCGCGGCGTGAGCAGGGGGAGCACGATCGCCGGCACGCCGCCCTACATGGCGCCGGAACAAGAACAGGGCAGGGCGTGCAGGGAATCCGACGTGTATGCTCTAGCCATCTGCCTCTACGAGGCTCTGACAGGCGAAAGGCCTTTCGGCGGCCTCGACGCCAGCCTCTTGATGAGCAAGCTCAGCAAGACGTACGCGCCCGCTTCTGAGGTCGCCGCGGGGCTGCCGCAAGGACTCGACGCCGTTTTCGCGCGGGCTTTCGAGCCGGACCCCACGAAACGGTATCCCAGCGCGAGGGAGCTGGTACGCGAGCTGGACACGCTGGCGTGCGCGTCCGAATCCACTCAGTAGCCGTTCAGAGAACACTGAGCCTCTGGAAAAAGCTTTTTATTTCCTACCTCTTTTGTGCTGAAAATAAAGTTAGTGGCCATCCCATGCCGTTTGGACGCATACCTATAGTGCCAGGATAGCCCAACGAAAACCGGATCCTTCGTCATTGTCTCATTACTGATCGCGCTTCCCCTCGAATGCGCAGCGTATCAGTGCGAAGACGGGTCGCACGCGCCGATTCCGGATTGCTGCCCTTCGCACCATAGGCATACGCCGTTCGGCTCCACCTGCGCAAACGGCGTCGATAAGAGCGCCGTGGACAAAGCCGTGGATGACCAGTTCGATCAGGCGGAGGGGAACCCTGCCGACACCGGCGCTGACGGAACCCCGACCGACGGCGCTGGGACCGGCCCGACAGACGGCGCCGGCATCGGGGGCGGCCCGGCCGACGGCGCCGGCGCGGGGATCGGCCAAGCCGTCGGCGCCGGCGGCAGCGCGCTCTCGAGCTTCGGCACTCCCTCCGGGAGCGGCGGCGCGGGCCAATACTCCGGCGGCCAGGGCGGCCCGTACACCGGCGGCGGCAACGCTCTCCCCCCGAGCGGCGGGAGCCCCCACCCCAATCCCAGCGCGCCCCAGAACACGGACGCCCACCCCACTACGCACACCTACGGGTCGGGGAACGAAGTCATCACCGCGAGACCCGCTGCCGCGGCTCCCCAACCGTCCAAACAGGCGCCCAGCGAGGCAGCGCACCCAAGCTCCAGCAGTCAGCATCCGACGGCCCAGGCTTCTCCCTCGTATGCCCCCCCCTCCAACGCCGCCCCTTATAGCGCCCCGGCATCTCCAAGCGACGCTGTCGTCTTCAGGTCCGCGGCGAGCAGCGGGCTGTCTTCCGGCGGATTCAAGTCTTCTTCTTTTGCCAGTTCCCGCGGTTCCGCGTTGGCCGCCGGCCGACCCCAAGGCGGCCCGGCGGAGGCATTTCGGCCTCTCGTGACCCAGCGCCAACCCGCCGAACGGGAGGCGGTGCAGGAGCAGACGGCATACGCCCGCGCCATCCAGTCCTCCCCGGCAGTCGATCCGGCGAATGGCGCCCGCCAGAGCGGGCTTCCCCGTCCCGAAGACGCCGCCGTTGGAGAAATGTCTCGACTCCGCGCCTTTGGCCCGACCTCCGGCGGCGAGAGCGCGTTGGCGAGTCCATCGATGGCGGTTCCCTCCTTGACGGATAGAGCGCGCACAAGCTTCACGAGCGGCGGCTCCAGGACCACGATATCCCTGCTGCAGCGAGCCGTGGCCGACCATCCCGCGGATGCCGACACGACCTCGCTTCTCGCGCTGGCTTACAGCCGCGAGCGCGATTTCCGCGCCGCCGAGGCCACCGCCGACGCCGGCCTCAAGGCCTCGCCGGACAGCGTGCCCTTGCTCGACGCCAAGGCGCTCGCGCTCAACCGCCTGAGGGAGTACCGCGACGCCCTGGTCGTGGCCGATCGCGCGGTGGCGCTGGATCCGCGCGACGCGATCGCGCATTTCTACCGGGCGATGGCGCTCGCGGGCCTTGGAGACCGCACCGGAACGGTCGCGGCCCTCAAAGCCGCCGCGAGCCTCTCCCCTATATTCGGCCCGTATCTGGAGGCCGCCCGGAGGGCGCTCGGCAACGATCTCAGGTTCCTGTTCGAGGACAACGAGGATCTGGAACTGCCGCCTTCCCGGCCTTGGCGGGCCCTCGGCGCCGCCGCGGGCGGCGTCTGCGCGCTGGCCCTGCTGCTCCTCGCACGCCGCGCGCGCAGGCGGCCGGCCGTCGCCGCGGCGGCCGCGGAGCGCCCGGCGCCCAAGCCGCTCGCCGGGCATTACGAGCTGGGGCGCGAGATCGGCGCGGGAGGCATGGGCATCGTGTACGAAGGCATGGACCTCGTGCTCCACCGGCGCGTCGCCATCAAGAGGATGCGCGAGGAGATCCGCGCCGACGAGCGCGAGCGCAGCCGATTCGTCAGGGAGGCGCGGGCCGTGGCGAAGCTGCGGCACCCGCATATCGTCGATATCATCGAGATCATCGAAGAGGAGGGCGAGGTGTACCTGGTCTTCGAGTACGTCGCCGGGCGGACGCTGGAGCAATGGATCGCCGAGGAGAAGCTCTCCTTCGCCGAGGCGCGCGCCCTGTTCGGGCAGGCGGCGGCGGCCTTGGATTACGCTCACGCGCACGGCATTATCCACCGCGACCTCAAGCCCTCGAACGTCATGGTGGACGCGGAGGGCCGCGCGCGCCTCTTGGATTTCGGCGTCGCGCGAGTCGTGGACAAGGCGGCGAGCGCCCGCTGGAAGACCGGGCGGCACACCGTCGCCGGCACCCCGCCCTACATGGCGCCGGAGCAGGAGAATGGCGAGGCCTGCAAAGAATCCGACGTGTATGCGCTGGCCGTCTGCCTCTACGAGGCTCTCACGGGCGAAAGGCCTTTCGGCGGCATCGGCTCCGGCCTTTCCATGAACAAGCTCAACAAGGAATACGCGCCCGCCTCCGGCGTCGCCACGGGGCTGCCGGCGGGCCTCGACGCCGTCTTCGCGAGGGCTTTCGAGCCCGCTCCCGCGAAGCGCACTCCGAGCGCGGGGGCGCTGACGCGCGAGCTGGACGCGCTGGGCGAGCCGGTGTCCTAGCCGGCGAGGCCGAGCAGGCTCTTGGCCGACCTCGCGATCGCGGCCCAGGAGGCGCAGCGCAGGACCGGCTTGAGCACCCTGCCGTCGTCGCCGGTGAACGCGGCGTTCCACGGGCGGTCGAAGATGATCACGGGCATGGGCGTGCTGTTCACCAGGAACTCCAGCATCGCCGGAGCGTCGTCGATGGCCAGGGAGAATCCCATGCCCGCGAGGCTCTCCAGGGCCACGAGGCTCGAAGACGGCGCGTGGCGGCCGTACTTATCGACGAAGAGCAGCCGGTCGTAAGGGACGCAGTGGCGCTCCAGCCAGGCTCGAGAGTCCTCCTCGGTCTCCGGCGGACGGCCGGTGACCACGAAGACCTCGACGCCCGCCTTTTTCCAGGCGCCGAGGGCCTCGCGGGCGCCCTCCACGGGCGCGAGGTTCCCGACGCACTGGGTCGCGTGCGCGGCCTCCATGAATCCCTTGAGCTCGGGTGCCGTCAGCCCGAAGGCCCGCCCCAGGTCGAAGCAGTGGATGTCCTCGTAGGCGACGCGCTTGCCGAACTCCTCTTGCAGGAGGTCCACGAGCCCGCGCGCCGTCTCGCAGAGGACATCGTCGAAGTCGATGTAGACCCGCCGCGGGGACTCAGGCATGGGGGCCCGCCGCCAGGAAGTCCGTCGAGGTGATGGTCGAGGCGATGCACAACCCGCCGACCGGATGTTTGGCCGGATCGAGGTCGGCGGGAAAACCGGCGAGGGGCAGGCCCGCGCGCTTGGCCTTCGCGAGGGCTTTCAGGGTCACCGGGAACACCCGGGAGAAGCTCGCGGTCGAGGAGGGGAACCTGGCGAACCCCGAGGTGATGAGCACCCAGAGGTTCCCCATGGCGATCTTCTCTTCCGTCCCGTAGGGGTTCTCGGTCTTGTACTCCGCTTTCCCGAGGGTTATGGAGAAGAAGGCCGACGCGTAGCGGATGACGTCGGTCTCGAGGAGCTCGGCCGCGCCCAGCTTCCGCGAGAGGACCGTCTCGATCACGAAGTTCACGGGATGATGCCCGTTCTGATTCCGCTCGGTCACCTCGGGGAACCGGAAGAAGTACTCGGTGTCGCTGTTGCGGATCAGCTCCATGGAGCCGATCAGGGAGAGGTACAGGTCCCGGGGGATCCGCTGGGTGGGCACGCTGACCACGTTCGGATGGGTGAGATTCGACCCGGGGCGCCTGATGCCCACGAGGAGCCGCTCAGACAGCGAGAAGCCCCCGGCCTTGGGGCCGCTCCCGTCCACGATCGTCAAGGCTGCGACGGTCGATCCCCAGGCGGTGAGGTCCGAGGAGAGCGCTCTTCGCCGGGCTGGCATCAGGTCTCCGGCGACTCGATAGCTGCTAGCCGCGACCGGCCAGGACGCCGGCCTTTTTCGGGCTTGCGGCCGGGCGCAGCCGGCCGTTGCCCTCCGGCCGGCCTTGGCGCGGGTCGCCCTCTTCCGACATCGCCTGCTTGTCGACGAGCTTGCCGTGGCTGACGACGTGCAGAGGCGCCGTGTGGTACCAGAGCGCCTCGTAGACGGATTTGGCGTTGAGGACGACCAGGTGCGCCGGCGCGCCGACCTTGAGGCCGAAGTTCTTCAGGTTGATGCACTTGGCCGCGTTCACCGTGATCATGTCGTAGATCGTCTCCATCTCCGGGAACGTCGTCATCCACAGGAGATGGACGTTGAGGAAGCCGACCTCGAGCATGCTGTTCTGGCCGAACGGGTAGTAGGCGTCGCACACGTCGTCCTGGCCGAAGCAGACGAGGTTCCCGTTGGCCAAGAGCTCCTTGACCCGCGCGTGCAGCGGCCCGGTGTGCGGGTCGCTCACCACGCCCATGCCGGCCTTCTTGAGGAGCGCCGCGACCTTGCGGAAGTAGGGCTCCTGGTAGAGGGCCATCGCCCGCGCGTGGTGCGCCAGCGACCGGCCGATCCGGCCGGTCTCCAGGGTCTTGGTCGCCAGCATCTCCAGGGTGCGCAAGCCCGGGTCGCCCGCGTCGTCGACCAGCATCGAGATGTCGGCGTCGTACTCCTGGGCGATCTTCATCATCTCGTCGATGTGCGTCCGCTCGTCGGCCTCGGTGTACTCGATCCACGGGATGCCGCCCACGACGTTGGCGCCCAGCTCCATCGCCTTCCTGATGAGGTCGACGGTGCCGGGCTCGCGGACCACGCCGTCCTGCGGGAAGGCCACGACCTGCACGTCGACGATCCCCTTGAACTCCTCGCGCGCCTTCAAGAGGGCCTTGAGCCCGATGAGCTTCGCCTTGCTGTCGACGTCGGCGAAGGCCCGGATGTGGGTGTTGCCGTTGAGCGCCGCCTTCTTCAGGCACTTGCGCACGTTCTTCAGGATCCAGCCTTCCTCGTATTGGTCCTTGATCCGCGCCGCGAGCTCGATGGCGGTCATCGCCGCGCCCATGCCCTCTCCGTGGTACGAGGAGAGCGCCTTCGAGTCCATCATCGTCAGGGTGTAGACCTTGCAAAGGTGCAGGTGCGTGTTGACGAAGGACTCCGTGACCAGGTTGCCGCCGGCGTCGACGACCGTGGCCGTCTTGAACTCGGCCTTTGCGATCTTGCCGATCTTTCGGATGACGCCCTTCTGGACGGCGATGTCGGCGAGGCCCTTCTGGGTCCTCAGGCGCGCGTTGCGGATGATGAGTTCGTAGGCCATGGGATGACTCCTGATCAGTTTTGAGCCTTCATCTTCTTCTGCGCCAGCTTCGCCCCTTCGAGGATCGACTCGTAGCCGGTGCAGCGGCAGAGGTGCTCCTCGAGGGCGTCGATGATCTCCGTCTCCGACGCGTCGAGCTTGCGCTCGAAGAGGCTGTAGAGGCGCATCGCGATGCCGGGGATGCAGAAGCCGCATTGCACCGCGCCGGCCTCGATCAGCCCTTCCTGGATCGGGTGCAGCTTCGTGCCTTGGGCGAGGGCCTCGATCGTGAGGACTTCGGCGCCATTGAGCTTCTTGGCGAAGACCTTGCAGCTGTTCTCCGCCTTGCCGTTGAGCAGGACCGTGCAGGCGCCGCAGGAGTAGTCGTCGCAGCCCTGCTTGGTGCCGGTGAGGCCCAGCTGGTCGCGGAGGACGTCGATGAGCTTCTCCCACCCCTCGATCTCGACGGTGCGGGGGACGCGGTTGACCGTGAACGTGATCTTCTCAGCCATCACCTCTTCCCTCCATCGGCCTTGGCGTCCAGGGCCCTCTTCATCTTCTCCGGCGTGACGGGGATCTCGAAGAAGTCGATGCCGGTGGCGTCGTAGATGGCGTTGAGGATGGCCGGCGGCGCGCCGATGACGGGGTGCTCGCCGATGCCGCGCGCCCCGAACGGCCCGATGGTGCCCGGCGTCTCGACGAACTCCACCGTCTGCCTCTTCGGCGCGTCCTTGATCGTCGGGAAGCGGTACGTCCGGAAGAACGGGTTGACGAGCTTGCCGTCCTTGTCGAACCGCACCTCTTCGGTCAAGGCCGCGCCGATGGTCATCACGACCCCGCCGGTGACCTGGCCGCGGATCTGCTGGGGCTGGATGACGCGGCCCACGTCGAAGGAGGAGGCGAAATGGTCGACGATGATCTTGCCCGTCTTCTTCTCGATGCGGATCTCCGCCGCCTGGGCGCCGAAGGTATAGGACACGCCCATCGAGCCCTGCCCCTTCTCGTCGTAGCCGGAGTAGCGCGGCAGCCGCGCGTCGGCGACGGCCTGGACGACCTCGCCGACCGTCATGCCGTTCTCGTACATGTAGCCGCGCACGAGCTTCTCGATCGGGACGTTGACGCTGGGGTCGGAGGAGAGGAAGACCTTCTCGCCGTCGTACTCGAGCAGGTCGACGTCGCAGCGCAGGGCCTGCGACGCGGTCTGCTTCATCTGCTCGATCGCCTTCAGGCACGCCCGCATCACCGCGCGGCCGCCCTGCTTGGTGAACATCGAGCCGATCGTCTGCCACTCCCAGGGCGAGAACTGCGTGTCGATCTCGGTGTAGACGTGGATCCTCTCGGGCGGGATCTTGAGCGTTTCCGCCGCCACCAGCCTCACGACGTTGCGCAGCCCTTGGCCGACCTCCGCGCCGCCGCAGTTGACGACGACGCTGCCGTCGGCGTTGAACTTGACGTAGGCGCCTTTCGAGGAGAACGGGGCGCCCTTGGGCGACTTCATGACCGCCGCGAAGCCGCGGCCGTAGCAGTAGTCCGCGTCCTCTTTCGGTTTCGGCTTGTCGAAGACCGCCTTCTTCACGATCGCGACGCACTTGCGGATGTCGCCGTTGGTCTCCCAGAGCTTCTCGCCGAGCGCGGTCTCCTTGCCGGGCCCGAGATAGTTCTTATCGCGCAGGACGAACGGGTCCATCTTGAGCTTGCGCGCCAGGATGTCGATGAGCCGTTCCTGGGCGAGCATCGCCTCCGGGTGGCCGTAGCCGCGCCAGGCGCCGATCGGCGGGGTGTTGGTGTAGACGAGATGCGTCTCGAGGTCGCAGTTGGGGTACTCGTAGGCCCCGCCGGAGTTGTGCGCCGCGGCGTTGCCCACGTGCACGCCGGTGTCGGAGTAGGCGCCGGTGGAGTGGTAGACGGTGGTCTTGAGCGCCATCAGCCTGCCGTCCTTCTTGGCGCCGATCTTCATCCGGATGAGCATGCCGTGGCCGAGGAGGGTGCTGGTGAAGTCCTCCTTGCGGGTGGCGACCCACTTCACCGGGTAGCCCGGCACGAAGCTCGCGATGTAGGCGATCGTCTGCTCCACGACGATATCCGACTTGTAGCCGAAGCACCCGCCCACCTCGGGGATATGGACCCGCACGTCGGACTCGGGCCGCCCGTAGACGCGGGCGACCTCCTCGCGGATGATGAACGGGCAGATCGACGAGGACCAGATCTCGATCGTATTGTCCTCGTGGAACCACACGATCGAGCCGTGCGGCTCGATCGCCGCGCAGGAGCCAAAGGGGTACTTGAACTCGCCCTCCACGACCACGTCGGACGACTGGAAGCCCTTCTCGGCGTCGCCCTTGATCAAGTGGTAGTAGTTGGCGAGGTTCGAGCCGTTCTTCGGGGTGAAGCACGGCAGGTGCCAGTAGTCGCCGGCCTTTTCGTGGATCGGAACGGCCTTCGGATCGATGGCGTCGAGCGCCTGGACATAGACCGGCAGCGGCTGGTACTGGACCTTGATCTTCTTGAGCGCCTCTTTCGCCGCGTGCGGGTTGGTGGCGACGACCGCCGCCAGCGCCTCGCCCATGTGGCGGACCTTCTCGTCCGCCATGGGGATCTGGTCGCGGATGTTGTCGCCGTAGACGTGCTTCTTCGCGCAGCCTTTGCCGGTGACGACCTTCACCACCCCGGGCTCCTTCTCCGCCTCGGAGACGTCGATGGAGACGATCTTCGCGTGGGCGTAGGCGGGGCGCAGGATGGCGGCATAGAGCATCCCGGGGAGCTTGAGGTCCGCCAGGAAGAGGGCTTTCCCGGTCGCCTTCTGCACCGCGTCCGGGCGAGTGATGTTCTGCCCGACGTATTTGAGGGTCACGTTCGCGCCCCCTTCCTCTTCGCTCGCGCCGACGGCTTCGGCGGCTTCCCGTCCGCGCGGGCGAGGATCCGGATCGCCTCGATGGCGGTCCGGATCGCGTCGTCGATCCCCACCTTGGCGACGACCGGATGGTCGTCGTAGGTGGTGCCGATGATGGCGAGGACCTCGCCGGCCCGGACGCGCCGGATGGAGGAGACCACGAAGAGCGCCGCGGCCTCCATGGCGGTGGAGATCACGTTGGAGCCGTACCAGGCCTTCCACTTCGACCGGTTCTCGTCCTCCAGCGGCAGCGGGGTCTTTCCCTCGATGAAGAAGGCGTCCTTGCAGTGGGAGATGCCCACGTGGTGCTTGTAGCCCAGCTTGCGGGCCGCGTCGCGCAGGGCGCAGGTGACGTCGAGGTCCGCGACCGCCGGGTAGCTCAGCGGCACGTACTGGCGGGTGGTGCCCTCCTCCCGCACGGCCCCGGTGGTGATGGCCAGGTCTCCGAGCCCGACCTCCCGCTGAAGCGATCCGGCCGTCCCGACGCGGATGAAGGTGTCGGCGCCGACCTTGATGAGCTCCTCGATGGCGATCGCCGTCGAGGGGCAGCCGATGCCGGTCGAGGTGCACGAGACCTTGATCCCGTCGACCGTGCCGGTGAAGGTGCGGAACTCGCGGTTGAAGGCGATCTCTCGCGCGTCGTCGAAGTACGCCGCGATCTTCGGGACGCGCCCCGGGTCGCCGGGGAGCAGGACGTAGCGCCCGACGTCGCCCTTCTTCAGGTGGATGTGATACTGCACGTTCGGATCGAGGTCTGCCATGGCGCGGCTCCGATGTATTCAGTCGCCCTAAATTCGTGCGGGCAGGAGGTTCCCCAGCGTGTAGACCCTGCGCGCTCCGCGACGGCCGACCACCGAGATCGGCATCGCGGGAGAGCCGAACTCGGAGAGCGCTTGCAGGCACTCGCCGCGGGGCGGCGCCGGCCTGCCCGCGACGACGACGAGGGCGGCGACGATCTGCCGCTCGCCGGCGGCGACCGCCTGGGCGACAGCCCCGCACGTGGCGGCTATCGTCAGCCCCAGAGAGTGGTTCTCGACCCTGCAGCCGGCATACGCGCGCCCGGAGTCCGCCAACACCGCCGCGCCCGAAGGCCGTCGAGAGTACGGGACGTAGGAGCGCGGGAAAACCGCACGCGCCTTCCGCGTGAGGCTTGGCCACCCGATCGCCGCCTTTCCGGCGACAGCCGCCCTCCGCTTCATCGAGGGAACCATAGCAGTTTCACCGACGGCCGCTCAATAGAAAGCGCGCCGCAGGCGAGCCGGGCATGGCGGTTCATCCTTCCTTATAGCAACAGCTGCGCGGCGCTCCGTGGAAGGCGCCGCGGGTGGACCGCGGGGGTCCGACTGCAGGCTAGCTTTCCGGCCAGCCGAGAGACTTGCAGGGCGCCTTCAGCAGATGATCGGCGGTCTTGGCATCCACCGCGTGGCACACGTCGCGCGACTCGATGAGCCAGATGAACTTGCCGCGCAGCCGCGGGCTGCGCGCCAGCCCCCGCCCCTTCTTGGGCACCAGGAGCAAGCACGCCCGCATGCCGTCGATCGGGGCCGGCGCGAGGCCGTGCTTCCTCGCCGACAGCAGAGCCTCGGCGGTGTCGATGGGCCGGCCAGGCAGGCAGCGCGGGGCCTCGCCGGACATCCCCTGCCCATACTGCCACTCGCCGGAGCATTGCGGCGCGGCGCCCGACGCGTACGGCAGGCATATCTTGGCTTCGTAGCGCATCTTCGAAAGGGTCGGCGAGCGAAAGACGAAGTCGAAATCGTCCTCGGAGGGACGCTTGAAGTCGAGCGTCCTGAAGAGCAAGGCCTCGACCGACGCGACGCAGGCATCGGCGCTGAAGTTCATGTGGGCCCGCTGGAGGGCGGCCACCATCAGCCGCTGGGAGCCCGCGCCCGGAGGCTCGCCGTCGGGACGCTTGGCGGGAAAGTCGGCGGCGACCGCGGCAAGGGCCGCCAAGAAGACTAGACCCCGACATAAGGGATCACGCATGGAGAGGCTCTTTGGCGCCGTCGCGCAAGGCGGCGAGCACGATCTTCGCGCACGCCTCGGCGTCGGACAGCGGCTCGTGGTGGTTCAGGCTCAGGCCCAGGTGGCCGCAGACGCTGGGCAAAGCGTTCGACGGAAGCTTCCACAACCGGCGCGACAAGCGCACGGTGCAGACCCAGCGGTGCTCGGGCGCCGGCAAGCCGGCGGCGAAGCAGCAGGCGGCGAGCACCTTGCGGTCGAACGGCGCGTTGTGCGCGGCGAGGAAATCGACGCCTTCGAGCATGGCGGACAGCGCGGGCCAGGCTTCGGCGAAGCGCGGCGAGCCGCTGACGTCCGTCCAGCGGATGCCGTGGATGTGCGTGAACACGAAATGCCGGCGCGGCGGCTGGAGCAGCGTCCGCTCCCGGCGGACGATCCTCCCCTCCTCGACGCGGACCAAGGCGACGGCGCAGGCGCTGTCGGCGCCGTAGTCGGCGGTCTCGAAGTCGATGGCGACGAAGGGGGGATGGGTCACGCGAGGGGCGGGTCCTCTCCCGCGCCTTCCAGATACTTGATCCAGCGCCGGTAGCCGTCGAGACGGTCGTTGGCGTCAAGAAGGCGCCGGAGGCCCGACAAGGCCCCCTGGCGCGCGAAGCCCTTGCCGGCGGCGAGGGGCAGCTTCCGGGGAAGGCCGTGCTCGCGCGCGAACGCGGGCCGGACCGCCCGCATGGATAGGCCCAGCTCCTTCGCGTACCACTCGGCGACGTCGGATTCGTCCTTCAGGTCATCCTGGCGGTAAAGGAGCTCCTCCAGCCCGTCGGCGCCGAAGAAGACGACCGGCTTCTCATGGATCCCGAGGCGTTCCGCGACGGGCCGCATCCGCTCGAAATCCTCCTCCATCTTCTTGCGCCAGCGCTCCGCCTCGGCCTCGAAGGACGCCGGGAACACGAAGGCGAGCAGGTCCTCGGCCACGTCCGCGTAGACCCAGGAAACGTCGGGATAGAAGATCCGGGCGCAGTGCGGGCACTCCATGACGTTGAGCTCGCCGGACTTGATCCGGTCGCGCAGGGTCTCGTCCAGGTCGCCGCGCACGAAGCTCCATATCTCATGCTGCTCGGTCTCGGAGCAGCCGGGACACTCCAACTCGACGAGGCCGGTGAACGACATCAGAGCCCCAAGAGCGCCGGCAAGCGGGCGGTGAACTCGCGGTCGGAAGGGAACATCTCGCCGGTGGGGATGCGGCCGGCTTCGGCCCAGAACAGAGAGAGCACATCGTCGCCGTTGCCGCCGTCGCGCAGGCGCCCGCCCAGCTTCTCGACCAGCCAGTAGATGCTGACGATCTGGATGGGCTTCTGGGTCGACAGGTGCAGGCCCTCGCTGGCGTAGAGGATCCTGGCGGGCCGGGCCTTGAGGCCGGTCTCCTCCTTGAACTCGCGGGCGAGGGCGGCGATGGGAGCTTCGCCCAACTCCACTCCGCCGCCGGGGAAATTGACGAACTCGCGGTCGTAGAAGCGGCTGCGCGTCATCAGCACGCGCGAGCCCTCTCGGAGCACGCCGTAGATGCGGCAGCTGAACGTCAGCGCTTGCTTCTCCACGACGGGCAAGGGTAGCAGGTTGCAACACCAGGCGGCAAGGGTGAGTTTGCTGCCGCTGCCGGGCCGGATGTGGGTCCGGCGAACCTTCTTACCGCCTCTCGACGAACTACTCCCAGGAGCAGGAGCGGCCTTTGTTCTGCTCCTTTAGGTAGGACATGAGCGGGGAGAAGTAGTCCAGCATCGGTTTCGAGCTCAGGTCGGCGCCGGTCGTCTCGCGCATGAGCTGGCGCCAGTCGCGGGTGGCGCCGACGCTCAAGAGGCCCTTCAGGAAGTCGCCGACCTCCTTGTGGCCGCGGTAATCGCAGCTGCGCGGGTCCTGATGAAGAATAGTACGGCAGATGTGGTCGTGCACCTGGTACTTGAACACCGTGCCGACGGCGTAGGTGTAATAGTAGGCGGGGTTGTCGTTGATGTGCGTCTTGGTGCAGGCGTCGCACAGGTCCTCGCCGCGGGTCTCGGGCGGGTCCACTCCCTGGAACTGACGGACGTATTGCCACCAGCGCGCGTTCCATTCCGACGGCGGCAGGTTGCCGGCGTAGAGGTCGCGCTCCCAATGAGACATGGTGCCGGCGGAGAACGGGAGGAAGGTGATGGTCTCTCCGAGAGCCTCGTTCAAGAGCCACCGGGTCTGGTCGATGGTCGCGGTCGAGGGCAGCACCCCGACGTCCCGCAGATAGGGCTGCTGGCTGGCGGCGATGGCGATCATGTCGCCGAAGCCCTCGTGAAAGGCGCGGTTGGCGCCGTCGCGCAGAAGGATCGGCACCTCGGGCCTGGCATAGGAAAGGAAGTAGTAGATATGGCCGAACTCGTGGTGCGCGGTCCCCCACCAGTACGCGTTGGGCTCGATGCTCTGCAAGGACCGCACCTCGTGGTCGAGGTCGATGTGCCAGGCGGTGGCATGCGTGTTCTTCCTGCGCGCCTTCGGGTCCACCGGATACAGGTCGGAGTTCCGCCAGAAGTTCTCGGGCAGGGCGCCGAGGCCCAACGACACATAGAACGCCTCGGCCTGCTTGGCGATCCACTCGGGCGTGCGCGTCTTGAACAGCGGGTCGAGGTCCACGCCCTCGACCAAGCCCGGCCACTCCTGCGCCCAGCGGTTGCCGAGCCAATGCGCGGGGATGCGCTTGGGGACGGGCTCGCCGTAGCGCTTGGCCAGCTCGTACTTGGTCCAGCAGTGGAGCTGCCGGTAGAGCGGCTGGATGTCTTTGAGCGTGTCCTCGAGCATCTTCATCATCTCGGGCGTGGACATCTCGTACCAAGCGACCTGCAGGTCGAAATAGGACGGGTACTCGAAGGCGCGCGCCACCTGGTTGCGAAGATCCCGGAGCTCGATCAGGCCGGGCTTGAGCGCCGGCCCCGATTCCTTCGCCGCGTTCCAATACTTCAGCCGCACCGCCAGGTCGCGGCTGGAGACGAGCACGTCGTCGATCTCGTTCGGCGTGGTCGGCCGCACGCACTTGCCGCCCTGACGCTCCAGGCAGAAGGGAAAAGAATCCATCGTGCTCGATTGGCGGCTCTCCGCCTCGACGCGCTCGGCCGATGCCTCGGGCAGGGTGCCCGGGTTCTCGGCCGCGTACAGCCATACGCGCTCGAGCTGCTTGCGCGTGAGCGGGGACAGCTCGGAGTCGTGGGCGCGCAGCCGGCGCGCCGTCTCGATCACGTAGCCGTCGCCCGTCAGCGCCGCGAGCGCCTTGTTGCCGGCGACGCGGCCCTCGTCGTGGGCGGGCGAGACGTCGGTCGAAGCGAGCCAGGCCTGCTTCTGAGCCACCGTATAGACCGCCTGGTAGAGCTTCTCGTAGGTGGCGAGGAAGGCCTTGGCCTCGCGCTCGGCGGGAGTGTCGGCGGCCCGGGCGAGGCCGAACGACAGGACGATCAGCAGCGCGTGATGGAGCATGCGCCGAATCTAGCAGATTCGGCCGGAAACCGTCTAACGGTTACGAATCGCTTCCGTCGTCGACGGCCTTCTGGATGGTCTTCTGCACGTCCTTAAGATGCAGGCGCGTGTCGCGGTCGAGCGTCTTGCTCTTGAGCGCGCGATCGATGCGGCCGGAAAGCGAGGTCAGCTCGCCGCGGACGGCGGCGCGGGCGTCGCCGGGGACGCTCTCATCGCTCAAGAGCCGGACGACGATCTCCGCGTCCTTGCGCTGCAGTTCGCGCCGCGGGGCGGTGATGGAGGATGGCGCGGCCCCCTGGATCTCCTTCCAAACGGCCGACTGGACGGAGCTCAAGAGGTCGCGAGCGCCGAAAGAGTCCTTGGGATCGCTCACCATCGAGGAGCGCTGCGCCAGGCGGTTCAAGGTCGAGGCGGAGAGGATCTCGCCGAGCACCCCCTCCTGCATCCCGCTCGTCATCGCGTCCACCGGAAGCGGCCCCGACGGCCGCCCCTCGGCGGTGCGGTCTCGGCCCATGCGCCGGACCAACTCCGGCGAGGGCGAGATCGGCTTGCCGCTGAACACCGCCTCATTAAGGAAAGCGAGCGCCCGGCGTTGCTCCGCCGCGCTCACCGGCGCGAAGGCGTCGCCGGTCGGCTGGCGGCTGGTGCGCACGCCGCCGATCACCGGGATGACGGCGTCCACGCCGCCGACATAAGCCGAGAAACCCGTGAGGAAGCGGCCGCGGAGCTCGTCGCCGGTGTTCTGGGTGTCGCCTTCCAGCGTCTGCCACAAGCCCTTGGCCAGCGCCGTGCGGTTCTTGGCGTAGGCGATGGGGTCTTTGCCGAGGTCGAAGCGCTGGCTGTCGGGATCGGAGCCGCCGGCGTCCTCATCGGTCGCATAGGCCAGGCTCGGGTCCTTGATGGAACGCGCCGCGATCCCGGACAGCGTCGAGGCCTTGGCGGCGGAGTCCGCCGGCACCGGCTTATAGCCGTACTCGATGGCCCACTGGTCGTAGGGGCCGATCTTCGTCTGGAAATACCGGCCCTGCGCCTTGCCGCTCGCGGCGATGTTGGCCGGCACGTAGTCCATCAAGGAGCCGGTGACCAGGCCGTCTTTGCCCAGGTCGCCCTCGCCGAGCATCGTGCTCCCCTTGAAGTTGTGGCGCAAGCCGAGCGTGTGACCCACCTCGTGGGCGATCACGTGCGCCAGGTACTCCTGCTTGAAGCGCTCGCGCTCCTCGGGGCTGAGGTCGCCGCGCCCCTGCAGCAGCGCCAGGGCCGACCGCGCCTCGATGGCCGACCGCTCCATATACGACTCGTCGTTATGGCCGCCCTTCGGCGCGGCCGTCTTCACCGGGACGAGCTGGGACTCGTCCGCGAAAAAGCGCGCCATCTCGTCCGAGACCGATATGCTCGCGTTGTAGATCTCGCCGGTAAGAGGATTCGCCCGGCTGGGACCGATGGCGAAGCCGGCGTTATTGCCCATGAACCAGCGGACCATGTTGTAGGCCGCGCTGGAGGGGTCGAAGGTCGCCCGCTCCTTGGCGGACATGTCCTTGTCCACCTCCTTGACCACGATCGCGTTGCGGAACCCCGCCGCCTCGAACGCCGCGTTCCAGGCGAGGATGCCCGCCTTGATGGCCGGGCGGTACTGGTCCGGCACGGTCTCGTCGATCCAATAGGTGATCGGCTTCTTGGGCTCGGAGACCGGCGCATCCGGCTCCTTCTTCTCGAGGCGCCAGCGGTTGGCGAGGCGCACGTACGGGTCGAGGCGGTCCTTGAGGTCCGAGCGGCTGTAATCGCGGTACTCGGTCTGGAAATATCCCACGCGCGGGTCGGCCGTCCGCGTCTCGAAGCCGTCGGCCGGCAGCTCGGAGACGCTGTAGGCGACCCGGATCGCGATCCGCCGCGAGTCGGGCAGCTCCGAGCCCTTCTGCTGGGAGCGCGCGAACATCAGCTGGGCGCGGGCATCGAGGTTCGAGGCCAGCGAGCGCACCGATTCGACGGTGCTTTCAGGCGGCACCTGGCGCAGGTCCTCGGAACCGGGATACGCCTGCTTCAGCTTGCCCGCGATGTCCAGCATATCCTCGAGGAAGAGCTCATCGGCCGGCACCGCGAACGGGCCGTCGCCCGCCGAGCCGCTCGAGATGACCGGCAACGTCGCGATGACGGAGGGCGGGAAGGACTGCGCGACCGCCTTCTCCTCCGGCGTGCCCGCCTGGGCGCGATGAGAGGTGTCTTTGCGCAGGACCTGGATCTTGCCGCCGGCCCAATGGAAGGTGAAAAGGAAGGAGTCCTCCTGCATCGCCGAATAGACGCCGCGCTCGCCCGTTCCCTGCTCGACCGAGGCGTTCATCAGGTAGCTGCGCTCGAGCTGGTTCTGCTTGAGGATGAGGGCGAACTTGCCGTCGTGCTCCTCGACCGCGAAGAGGTGTCCGGCGTCGGCGCGCGGGTCGAGGCCGCTCTTGAGCCCCGTCATCGTCTCCGACAGGCCCGGGAACGCGTCGGCGGCCTTGGGACCATCGCATGCCGTTTGCGGCGCGGGCTTGGAGACCTGCGCCGGCGCTCCGACCGCAAGCATCGCTGAAAGCAGGAATGCGCTGATCATGGCGTTAACCCGTCTTCTTCCCTTCATGCGGATAGGATGTGCCGGCGCCCCGTCATCTACATGGGGCTAAGGACCGGCGGGCCGGGGGACTTAAGGACCTAGTGCGGCGGACATGCGGGAGTCCGGATCGCGTCTCCCGGCCATCCGGACATCTTTGTAATGGCCGCGCAACAAGTCCTTTAGTATAATCCCGGACCATGTTGGCCCTCCAGCTCTGGGTAACGGTGGCTGCCGCGGCGATGGCGCAGAGCGCCGTGTTGCCGGACGCGACGATGGCGCCCGTGCCGCCGCCTGCGGCCGTCCAATCGGCCCCCTCCAAGTCCGCTCCGGCTTCAGGCGCCATGAATATGGCCCCCGGGGGGCGCGAGCTGGAGGTCCTGCCGCCCAAGCCGGCGCCCTTCGAGGCGGAGCTGAAGCATCTCGAGTCCGAGCTCAAGGTCATCGAGGCGAAAGGCCCGAGCCTATCGACCGGCTTCGCTTTCCGCCGCGGCCGCCTGCGCAATCCCGCGCAGCTGCCCCTCGAAGGCCTGGGCTTCCGCTCCATCCGCCCCTTGCGCAACGCCTATTATGGCACCGACGACATGATCTCCGGGCTCATGGAGACCTGCGCGGCCCTCAAGCAGGCTGATCCCGACATGCCGCCCCTGGCCGTCGGCGACATCACCGGCCCCCAGGGGGGGCGCATCGCGCTCCATCGCTCCCATCGCAGCGGCCGCGACGCCGATCTGGTGTTCTTCTGGACCGACCCGGACGGCAAGCCGCTGCAGACCGAGGAGTTCATCCGCTTCAACCGCCGCGGGCGGGCGCTGTATAAAGGAAAGCCGGTCCTGTTCGACGCGCAGCGCAACTGGAACCTGGTGCGCGGCCTGCTGGCCAACCCGCGCTTCGGCGACCGCGTGAGGTGGATCTTCGTCTACACGCCGTTGCGCAAGCTCCTCCTCGACTACGCCGAGCGCGTCGAAGGCGACCTATATTACCTGGAGCGCGCCTGGCAGACGCTCGCCCAGCCCGGCCGCCGTGCCGGCCGCCACGACAACCACTTCCACATCCGCATCGACTGCTCCGACGAAGAGCGCTTCGAAGGCTGCCGCAACGACCACTGAGCCGGCCGGCCGCGCGGCATTCTAGATTCACCCTATGATCCGGCGCGACTGGTTCAAACGGCATGTCGAGATCCTGGCGCAGGCCCTGGGCGTCGCTCTCGGCCTGAAGAACAAAGGCGAGACGTCGGCGGCCGCCGCGGTCATCGAGGCCGCCGTCCGCAGCACCTTCGGCCTGAGCGGGGCGCTCGCCCTCGGGCTCTCGCTGAAGGAATTCCTTTCTTTGGCCTGCCGGGGAGAGAAGCCCTCGCCGGAGCTTCTCTCAACCTTGGCCGAGCTGTTTCGCGAATGGGCGGGATTGCTGGAGAAGGAAGGGCGCGCGGCGGAGGCGGCGTCGGCGCTGGGACGCGCCGTAGAACTCAGTCAGATTGCGGGCACGAAGACCGGCTGACGCCGGACCTGGATCCGGCCTGCCGCGCCGTCAGGAACGCCTTCCTTCACCAGGAGCCGGTCTTGTAGACGCGCTTGCGATAGGCCATCACGGCTTTCTTGGCCTTGGGCGTCCCGATGCGCAGCAATGCCTCCGCTGCCCGGTTGCGCACGATGGAGGCCGGGTCTTTCAGCGCGCGGATGAGATCCGGCGTCGCCTCCACCGGCACCGGGTTGATCTGGCCGAGGTCCTCGGCCGCCTTCGAGCGGATGTTCTCGTCCGGGTCCTTGAGCGAGCCGAGCAGGGTGCTCAACAGAAGCCCCCGGTTATGCGGGGTGTATCCGCCCGGCTCCGCGGCGCCCCCCGACGAAACCGTGCCCGTGGACGGCTTGGCGGGCGGTTCGGCGAAAGCGCACAGGGCTGAGAGCAGCACGGCGAACGCGGTCATCATAGGGATCCCATCAACGAGCGCGCTCGAAGGCGTCGGTGAGCGCCTTCAGCCGCCGGCCGACGCCGCGCGGGAGGGGGCGGGTGAGCCGCCAGCGCCAGTTGCCCTGGGCGATCCCCGGCATGTTCATGCGCGCCTCGGAGCCGAGCCCCAGCAGGTCCTGCGCCGGGATGATCGCCGTGTCGGCGGGCGACGCCAGCGCCGTGCGGATCATGTCCCAATGGATCTGGCGCCCGTTGGACCCGATGTACGTCATCACGAAGGCGCGCTCCTTCTCGATCTGCTCCGGCGTGCGCGTGCTGCTCGCCGAGCCCTGGTCCTTCCACCAGCCGACGATGGTGTCGTTGTCGTGGGTGCCCGGATAGACGATGCAGCGCCGACGGAAGCGGTGAGGCTGGTAGTTGCGCGACTCGGGGTCGAGGCCGAAGGCGAACTGCAGGACCACCATCCCCGGCAGGTCGAAGCGGTCGCGCAGGGCCTTCACCTCGTCGGTCACGATGCCCAGGTCCTCGGCGATGAGTTCCACCCCGCCGAGCGCCGCGAAGACGCGCTCGAAGAACTCGGCTCCGGGCCCCGGCATCCACCGCCCCTCGCGAGCGGTCTTCGCATGGCCGGGGATCTCCCAATAGTTGTGGAAGCCGATGAAGTGGTCGATGCGCACCGCGTCGAAACGGGCGAAGGCCGCGCGCAGCCGCGCGATCCACCAGTCGTAGCCCCGCGAGCGCATCACGTCCCAGCGGTACAGCGGATTGCCCCAGAACTGGCCGTCCTTCGAGAAATAATCCGGCGGCACGCCCGCCACGACGATCGGCCACCCCTCCCGATCGAGCAGGAACAGCTCGGGATGGGCCCATACCTCGGCCGAATCGCGGGCGACGAAGATGGGGATGTCGCCGATGAGCCCCAGCCCTCGCGCCGCGGCCGCGGCTCGCAGGCATTTCCAGTCCTTGTCGAACTGCCATTGGACGAAGCGCTCGAAGCGCAGCCGCTTGGCGAGGCGCCGCTGGGCCTCCTCCAGCGCGGCGTGCTCGCGCAGCCGCACCGGGTGCTCCCACTCCCACCAGGCCGCGTTGTGGCGCTCGTGACGCAGGGCCATGAAGAGCGCGTAGTCCTCGAGCCACCAAGCCTCGGAGTGGGCCCAGGCGTCGAACTCCGACCGGACCTCGCCGGGAGCGCTCGTCTCGAACGCCTCAAAAGCCTCGTGAAGGCGCTCCTGCTTGAAGCGCTCGGCGGCCGCGAAGTCGGCGACGGCCCCCCCCAGCCCGCCGGACGGAGCGAGCCTGGAGCGCTGGAGAAGCCCCTCGTCGGCAAGCCGCTCCAGGCTGATGAGCAGGGGGCTTCCCGCGAACGCCGACAGGGCGCTGTAAGGCGAGTGCCCCGCTCCCGACGGGACGACCGGGAGCATCTGCCACCAGGTCTGCCCCGTCTCCGCGAGGAAATCGAGGAATTCATGGGCGCGGGGTCCGAGGTCGCCGCAGCCGTACGGCCCGGGCAAAGACGTCACGTGCAGCAATATCCCCGAAGAGCGCTTGCGCAAGGTCGGCATTCCCGGCAAGTGTACCACTTATGGGCCTCATAGGATTTATTAGCTTTGCTATTGACAGATTTAAGATTAGGTGCTATCCTTTGCACGGCAGCGTCACATCGAGGGAGCCGCCCCCTCATCCCTCCCTACGGGCGGCCGCGCACGGCGACAGAGGAAAGCGACCTCGTCGCCAGGTCGGGGCGCGGTAAGCGCCCCGACACGGCGACAGAGGAGAACGGGCCTCGTCGCCAGGAGAAACGCGTGGAGACCGATAACTACGGTACGCCGGAGCCGGGGCCGCGCAGGGGCCACGGGACATCGGACACCTACCAGCTCTTCTTCACGGAGATGGGCAAGACGCCGCTGCTCAAGCCCCGGGAGGAATCGGCGCTCGCCGGGCGCGTCGAGCTGAACCGCCGCGCGTGGCGGCGCCTGGTGCTCGGCTCGCCGATCGCGCGCAGGCAGCTCTTGAACTGGGCCGAGCTGATCCGCGCCGGCGAGATGAGCCCGAAGGAGCTGCTCCCCCGGGGGAAGGCCTCCTCGCGCCAGCTCGCGTCGATGCGCACGAAAGTCCTGCGGCTGGCCTCGAGCGCCGCGCGAGCCGACAAGCGCGCGGCAAGGACCCGCCTGCCGCGCGCGCCGGCAGAGCGCCGCGAGGCGGCGCGCCGCCGCTTGCGCGAGCGCGCGGCGTTCCTGGAGCGCTTGGAGTCTTTGCCCCTGCACGAAGAGAAGCTCCGGCGCCTCGCCAGCCGGATCACGGAGCTCGGCCGGCGGGCCGGGGAGGGCACGCTCGCCGTCCCTGCTCCCATGCCCGTCGATAAGCTGATCGACATGGCGGACCGGCTTGCGCGTCTCGAGAGCGCGATCATCCGCGACGAGCAGAAGCTGCTCGAGGCCAACCTGCGGCTCGTCGTGTCGATCGCGCGCGCCTACGCGACCGAGAACCTCGAGCTGGCGGACCTCATCCAGGAGGGCTCGCTCGGCTTGATGCGCGCCATCGAGAAGTTCAAGGCCCGCAAGGGCTACAAGTTGTCGACCTACGCGACCTGGTGGGTGCGCCAGGCGATCCAGCGCGCCATCGGGGACCAGGACCGGACGGTGCGCCTGCCCGCCCACGTGCAGGAGCAGATCGCGCGCTACAAGAAGATCGGCCGGCGTTTCTTTCAGGAGCACGGCCGCATGCCCGAGGCCTCCGAGGCCGCGGGCGAGCTGCGATTGTCCGACCGCCGCGTCGGCGAGCTGATGCAGGCGATGCAGGACCCCGTCTCGCTCGAGCGCCCCCGGAACGAGGAAGAGGAGGAGCTCCATCTCTCCGACCTCCTGCAGGACCACAGCGAGCCCGCCCCCGCGGCGCGCGCCGAGGAGGAGCTGCGGCGCCAGGAGATCGACCGCTGGCTCTCGACGCTGAGCGAGCGCGAGCAGGGCATCTTGCGCCTGCGCTTCGGCATCGGCACCGAGGAGCACACGCTGGGCGAGGTCGGCCGGCGCTTCCACGTGACGCCCGAGCGAGCGAGGCAGATCCAGATCGAGGCGCTGCGCAAGCTCCGGCACTCCCCGCAGTCCGAGATGATGCGGGAGTACTGGGCGTGAGCACCCTGCGCCTCTGAGTCCGCCGGCCCTCGGCCTTCGCTCTCGCTAGGCTGAAAGTCCCACCGAAGAACACGGAGCGGACAGCCCGAAAGGGAAAAGCCCTCGGCCCCGAGACGGCCTTGCTCGCCGCCGCAATCCTTCACGGGTCACGTGGAGGAAAGATGAGACGACTTCTCACCGTCGTGGCCGTCGTGGCGGCGCAAGCCGCCACGGGCCAGGAGTTCGCGGTCCATGAGGCGGCCGCCCGGAGCCTGACGGAAGCGGCAAAGGCGGGGATGCAAGCGCGCCCGGCGTCTACGGCCGACGGCGCGAAGGCGCCGCCGGCCCAGGGGCGGTGTCCGGGCCCCGACGGCCTCGGACGACCTTGGATCGAGCAGGATACGGGCGCTGTTCCCGCGCGGCTGGCCGCGCACCTGTCCGCGGCGCTCGACCGCAGCGAGGTCACGTTGATCCAACTCAATGAGGAGATGTGGTGGATCGGCGCGGCCAGGCGGGGCGTCGAGGACAGGCCGGAGGGCGACGGCGCCGGCTGCTCCGTCCTCGGCACCGCCGCGCTCTACGTCATCGGCTGGGGCGACGACTTCGAATTCGACTTCGACCAGTTGGTCGATGAGGGCGGGGAGCACGCCCTGGGGGCGCGGCTCATCGAGCTCCGCTGGTACGACGAGGCGACCGGCAGGAAGCGCCGGTGGTTCAACTCCGCGCTGGCCGAGAAGCTGCACTGGGGCGTCGACGGCCGCGTGCCCTTCGGGGACGCCAGCCCGCTCCCGCTGCCGGCGGCGCCGAATGAGCTCCTTTAGGAGCGTCTCCTAGGCACGGGGGCCCCCCTAGGCCGGTGCTGCGCACCGGCCCAATCCCCGTGCACAGCCGCAAGGAATCGGCTAGAAGATCGCGCTCGCGAAGGAGACGATGCCGCCCGCGGGATCGGGGGCCTGGCCGTAGCTGAGCAGGCGGCCGGACGGGGCGCCCAGCGCCTTGAGCCACCGCAGCGCGGTATAGGTCGCGGACAGCCCGCAGACCTTGCGCCAGTGTCCGTCGGCCACCACCGAGAGATAGAAGCCGTCGGCGTCCAGGGCCAGGGCCTTCTCCAACGACTTGCGGTCCTCCGCCTCGATCTTCTTCTCAAGCTCGGCGTTGAGCTCCAGCTCGTCGCCGAAGCGCGGACCCACGTGAGCGAGGTCGACGCCGGCGAGGATCATGACGCGCTGCTTCTTCGCTCGCCGCCGCAGCAGGGCGCCGACGCGCGCGATCGCTTCCTCGACCGTCGAGATCGTCGAAGGCGCGCGGTCGGGGGCCCACCGCTCGAAGCTCGAGCACAGGATGGGCACCCAAGGAGGGGTCTTCTCCCGCCACAAGAATCGCAGCCAGACGGCCTGGAACTCGAGCGAGTGCTCCTTGCGGTGCACCCACTCGTCGGCGCGGGCGTCGTACCAGAGGGCGCCCGCGATCTCCTTATACAGCGCCTCGTCGACGGCCATCGGTCCCCAGGGCGTCTCGTAGGCCTTCGGCGTCATCGCCCACGGCGAGGCGGGCGAGGCGTGGGCCACGCCGAGCGCGACGATGACGTCGGGCGGCTCGCACTCGGCCAACGCCTGGTAAGACCAGGCGTAGACGGGCCCGCCGCGGTTGAAGTCGATATGCGGCGCGACGAGGCCCGCGGGCGCCCGCCCGTTCGCCGGCGCTTCGGGGAAGGGCTTTCCGGGGCCCTTGGCGTCGCGCGCGAAGCCGCCGAAGAGGCGCGCCAGCTCCAGCGTGTCGGCGGGATACGAGGCCCCGCGCAGGGTCGCCGGACGCGTCGGGCTGTCGAGGAACTCTTGCAGGATCTTGCGGCGGCGCTCGACCACCTCGTCCGTCTCCAGCAGGCCCGCGCGCGCGAGCTCCCCCGCGACGCGCTCGATATCGGCGTACGCGACCGTGACGCCGGCCGATTCGCGGAGCATGGACTGGATCTGCCCGGCGTCCCGGTTGCCGTCCAAGAGCGAGGCGGCGGCCATGCTGGCCGGAGACAGCGCGAGGTTCTCGCTCTCCGCGGATTCGGGGTCGCGCAGGACGAACATCGGCCGGTCCTCGTGCATGACCGGAACGATATCGAGGTCGCGGCGCAGCGAAGGCAGGGGCTTCCTCTCTTCGGTCATCGCCGGACATTGTACCTCATCGGACGCGCGGCGCCGCCGTCCTCCCCCCCCGATAGGCGGGAGCGGACGATATACGTTACAATGCCGCCATGGCGGCACTGGATCTGCGGCGCGAGCTGACTCTGGCCGACGGCCGGCGGCTCCTCATCAGCCGCGCCAAGCCCGACGACGTCTTGCGCATCCGCTGGCTGTACAACCGCATCTACGGCGGCAGCTACCCCTTCTCGCTCGTTTACAACCCGCAGGAATGCTCCAAGGCCATCGAGAGCGACCGCTACCTGTGGCTCCTCGCCTCCGACGGCGACCAAGCCGTCGGCAGCATGATCTTCACCTTCAGCCGCGGCATCCAGCTCGCCAAGGTCTTCGGCGGCGTGGTCGCCGACGAGTACCGGCGCCAGGACGTCGCCGAGTCGATGATGGCCGTCGGCATGGAAGCGCTGATCGGCCCGATGTCCGCGGCGCGCACCATCTACGCGACGACGCGGACCGTCAGCCTCGGACCCCAGCGCCTGGCCGAGAAGACAGGCTTCAAGAAGCTCGGCATCTTCCCCAACGTCCACCGCGTCCAGCGCTCGGAGACGCACACCCTGGCCGTCTACTTCCCCGAGGGCGCGCTGGCGAGCCGCGAGAAGGCGCCGCGCCTGCCTCTGGTGCTCAAGCCCTTCTTCCAGCTCGTGCGCCGCGAGACCGGCCTGCCCGAGGCGGAGTACCTGGACCTCCCCATCCCCACCGACGGCGGCGAGACGCAGGCCGACTTCGAGGTGGTGCAGGCGCCCCAGTTCATCTGGAGGCGGTACCAGAAGATCAAGCAGGCCGGCCGCTTGTGGCTGGACTTCTTCCCGTTCACCCAGCCCAACCTCCTCCTCGTGAGCAGGGACGGCCGCACCGAGCTGTATCTGTACCGGTCCCCCAAGGACGGCCACTGCGTGCTGACGGGCGCGCGGTCGGAGAGCCTCGAGCTGTTCCGCGTGCTCGACCAGGGCGCCGCCTTCCTGGAAGAGATGGGAGTGCGCTACCTGGAGATCCTCATCGACGCGAGCGAGGCGGAGATGATCGCCCAAGCCTTGGGAGCGCGCTTCTTGCCGTCGGCCTACTACCCCGCGATGCGTTGGGAAAAAGGCCTCGGGCGCGACTACGTGATCCTCTCGCGCTCTCTGGCGATCCTTGATTTCCGCGGCCTGACTCTCCAGCCCGCCTTCGCCGATTACCTGCGCGAATACTTCCGGTTGTGGCGCGAGCTGCACATCGGCCGCGTCGTCGCGTGAAGGCCATCGAGCGGCTGTTCGCCGGGCCGCCGTTCCCGCGGCGCCCCAACGGCCGCTTCGCCCCCGCCCTGCGCGAGTGCGCCATGCTCCAGGCCCGGCGCTTCCCGACCCTGGCCCGCCTCTACGCGCGGGAAGGCTTCGACCCTGCCGGCCTGCGCAGCGAGGCGGACGTGCGCCGCCTCCCCTTCCTTCACGTCTCCGTCTTCAAGGAGCACGATTTCCGGCCGGCCCGCCCGTTCCCGATCGCCCTCACCCTCACCAGCAGCGGCACCAGCGGCCAGAAGAGCATGACGCGCCTCGACGCCGATTCGCTGCGGCGCGTGAAGGCGAGCGCCGAGGCCGTCTACGGCGCGCTCGGCATGGTGGACAAGGGCCTGCGCACCAACTACGTGTGCATGACCTATGACCCGCGCCAAGCCAAGGACCTCGGCACCGCGTTCACCGACGAGCTGTTGACGTCGTTCACCGCCGTGGGCGACGTGCATTACGCCATCCGCCGGGAACGCGCCGGAGGCGAGTTCCGCTTCGACCTCGCCGGCACGCTCGCGGCCTTGCGGCACTTCGCGGCCAGCGGCCTTCCCCTGCGCATCCTGGGATTTCCCGCCCACGTGTATTTCACGCTCCATGCCTGGCGCGAGCACGGCTGGCCGAACCTCCTCTTGGGCGACCAGAGCTGGGTGCTGACGGGCGGCGGCTGGAAGGGGCATCAGGGCAGCGCCATCGGCAAGGACGAGTTCCGCGCCCACGTCTCGGGATGGCTCGGCATCCCGGTCTCGAACATCCGCGACCTTTACGGGTTGGTGGAGCACGGCATCCCGTACGTCGAGTGCCGGCTGGGCCAGATGCACATCCCCGATTACGCCCGCGTCCTCGTGCGCGACCCGGAGACGCTGGCGGTGCTGCCGCACGGCCGGCGGGGCCTGCTGCAGCTCGTCACGCCGTACCTCACGAGCTACCCCTCCTTCTCGGTGCTGGCGAGCGACTGGGGCGAGACGCGGCCATCCTGCCCGTGCGGCACGCCGGGCGGCGTCCTCGTGCTGCACGGCCGCGCGGGCCGCTCGCCCGCCAAGGGCTGCGCCATCACGGCCGCGGAGCTGCTGAGATGAGGGCTTTCCTCTGGGGACAGACGCGGCAGGTCCGCGAGCTCGACGCCGCGGCCGCCGAGCGGCTGTGCGACGAAGCGCTCAAGCGACGCGCGGCCGCGGCGGCGCGCCCCTTGTGGAAGACGCTCGCCATCCTCGAGCGGGCGGGACGCCTTTGGGAGAGCCCCTCCGCCCCCTGGCGCCGGCGCGCGCAGAGGGTCATGCCGCGGGTCAGCGGGTTCTCCGGCCCGATGGTGCGCCGCACCCTCGACATCCTCCCGCGCCTGCTCGAGCGCGCGGCGCTGCGCCGCCGCGTGGAGGCGGAGCTCCGGCGCGAGGACGCGCTCGAGCGGTGGCGTCTCGAAGCGGGCTACACGACGGCCGTCCGGGCCTATCCGCTGGGAAGCGTCCTGCACGTCGCCGCGGGCAACGTCTTTCTCGGAGCCGTCGACTCGCTCGTGATGAGCCTGCTGACCAACAACGTCACGGTCCTGAGGCTTTCCTCCGCCGACGCGGAGTTCCCGTTCCTGTTCGCCGGCACGCTGCTCAAGGCGGACCCGGACCGGGAGCTCGCCGGCACGCTCGCCATCGTCGGCTTCGGCAAGGAGCGCGAGGACGTCGCCCGAGTGTTCAAGCGCCGGATGCAGGGCATCGTGCTCTGGGGCGGCGAGGAAGCGGTATCGGCGTGGCGCAAAGACCTCGGCGCCGGAACGAAGCTGATCGCCTTCGGCCCGAAGCTCTCCTTCGGCGTCGTCACCCGCCGCGGCTTGGACGAGCTGGGCGCGCGCGAGGCGGCGCGGCGCGCGGCGGCCGACATCGCCTGCTGGGACCAGGCGGCGTGCGCCTCCCCGCAGACCCTTTTCGTCCAGCACCCGAGGCCCGATGAGTTCCTGCGAGCCCTCGCCGCCGAGCTCGGCCGCGAAGGCAAGCGCCTGCCGCCCGGAAAGCTCTCGCCCGACGACGCGGCCGCGGTGCTCGAGGAACGCCACCGCATCCTGGCCGCCGAGCTCGAGGGCGAAGGCCGGCTGCTCGCCCCCCGCGACATGGGCTGGACGGTGGCGTGGCGGCGCAAGCCGGGGCTGAGGTCCTCTCCGCTGTCCCGCTTCATCCAGGTGTGCCCTTTCAAGGACAGGCGGCACCTCGTCAAGCTGATCGCGCCTTCCGCCGCGTACCTGCAGAGCGCGGGACTGCTGGCGTGCGGGACGGAGCGCGCGGAGTACGCCGGCGCGCTGGCCGCCGCGGGCTTGTCGCGCATCCCCGAGCTGGGCCGGATGCTCGAGAGCGAGGATGGCGCGCCGCACGACGGCCGCTACGCGCTCGGCGAGCTGGTGCGCTGGGTCTGCGGGCCCGCCGAGGCCGCGATGGCGGACGCGCCGCAGGCGCTCGCCTCCCTCATGGGCCAGGCCGCCGCCGAATCCACTTTCTATCGCAAACAGCTCAAGGGCAAGCCGCTGCCGCTTTTGGACAAGAGCCACCTTTATGAGAACGCGCCGCCGCGCTCCGACGCCATCCTGACCCGCGCGGGCGAGGGCAAAGGCCAATTGATCTTCGCGACCGGCGGCTCCACGGGCCAGCCCAAGTTCTCGCTCTACACGGAAGAGGAGTTCGAGGAGACCTGCCGGTGGCTCGCCTTCAGCATGAGGCAGGCGGGCATCAAGAGCGGCGACAAGGTGGCCAATCTCTTCGTGGCGGGCAATCTCTGGTCCTCGTTCCTCGCCATCAGCGGCGCGGCCCGCGCGCTCGACTGCGCCCATCTTCCGCTCGGCGGCACCGCCGAGCCGGAGTACATCCTGGACTCCATCCGTCGCTTCAGGGCCAGCGTGCTCATCGGCCTGCCCACCACGCTCTTGGAGTTGGCGCGGCGGGCCGAGGCCGCCAGGAGGCCCCTCGGGCACGAAAGGAGGCGCCTCGGGGTCGAGAAGATCTTTTACGGCGGAGAGCACGTCTCCGCGGAGATGGAGGCGGCCCTCAAGCGCGCCTTCGGCGCCCGCCTGGTGCGCTCGGCCGGCTACGCGAGCGTGGACGCGGGCCTGGTCGGGTTCCAGTGCGGCGCCTGTCAGGGGACCGCTCACCACGCGGCCGCCGGCCTGCAGCACGTGGAGATCCTCCGCCCGAACGGACGGCCCGCCGGCCGCGGCGAGAGCGGAGAGATCATCACGACGAACCTCCTGCGGCGCTGGATGCCGGTCATCCGCTACCGCACCGGCGACCTCGGCCGGTGGCTTGCGGGCCCGTGCCCCTGCGGGCACCCCGCGCCGCGCTTCGTCCTCCTCGGCCGCTGCGACGACCGCATCAACGTGGGCGGCGCGCATCTGGACGTGGACGACGTGGGCCGGGCGGTCGCCTCGGTGGCGGGGCTCAGCCTCGCCTACCAGGTCGTCGTTTCGGCCGAGGGCGGGGAGCGGCTGACGGTGAAAGTCGAGCGGAAGGCCGGCGGCGCGTCGCCGGAGGCCCTCGCGAAGAAGCTCTCCAAGGCCCTGCTCGCCGAGTCGGAGGAGCTGAGCGATTCGGTCAGCCGCGGCTGGCTGCCCGCGCCCGCGGTGGACATCATCCCTCCCGGCGCCCTGCCGCGCCAGCCCCGCACCGGGAAGCTCCGGCGCGTGATCGACCTGCGGCGCGCCTAGACTTTGTAGAATCGTTCCCCATGGAGTTCGCCTCCCGGACGCTGCGCTTGCTTTGCGCCCTCCTGGTCCTCGCCGGACAAGTCCAGGCGGCGACGTTCACGGTCGATCTCCTGGGACCTGGGCTCGGGCGGCGTGATCGGTCTGACCAGCGTCGCCCTGCCCGTCGGCGCGAACACGACGCTGGACATGACGAACGCGCCCTCGGCTCCGACCATCACGGGTCCACAAGCCGTCTCTTTGGGCGGCGCCGTGACCTTCGGCAATAGCAACACGGCCCAGACGGCGGTCGTCTCCGCCGTCGTCAGCGGGGCCGGCTCCCTGACCAAGGCCGGCGCCGGAGAGCTCGACCTGACCGGCGTCAACACCTACCTGGGCGGGACCCGGCTCAACGGCGGCGTGGTGAACATCAACAGCGACTCGAGCCTGGGCGCTGCCGCCGGCGCCCTGACGTTCGCCGGCGGCACGCTGCAGCTCAAGCTCGCCACGCCCGTCTCCTCCGCCCGCGACATCTCGCTGGCCGGCAACGGGACGTTCGATACGAACGGGAACGCCTCGACGCTTTCCGGAATCATCAGCGGCCCTGGCTCATTCACCAAAGGCGGGGCGGGCACGCTCACCCTCTCCCCTTCCGCGGCGAACACCTACACCGGCGGGACGATCATCAACTCGGGCACCCTAAGCATCGGCGACGATTCGTATCTGGGCTCCGGCGGCGCCGTGACCCTCAATGGCGGCTCGCTCGAGGCGACCAATACGATCATCTCAGCGCGGACCTTCACGATGAGCGGCACCGGGACGATCGACACGCAGACCTTCGGCGTGACGCTGGGCGGCCTCGTCAACGGGGGCGGCGTCCTGACCAAAGAAGGGACGGGCACGCTGACGCTGACCGGCACGTCCAACAGCTACGGCGGGATCATCGTCGACAAGGGCATCCTGAACGTGAACTCCGACGAGGCGCTGGGCTCCTCGGTGACGCTCAACGGCACGACCCTTCAGACCGACACGGCGACGCCGGGCAGCGGCGCGGGGATCACCACCGCCCACCCGATCACGCTGAGCGGCGGCGGGACTATCGATACGCTCGGCAACAGCTCGACTTTCTCCGGCGTCATCAGCGGCAACGGCGGGCTCAACGTCAGGGGGGACGACCGTCAACATCGGGAGCATCCTGAACATCACGGCGGATTCGGCCCTCGGCGACGCGTCGGGCGGGCTGACCCTGAACGGAGCCACGCTCCAGGCGGGCGGCAACATCACCTCGGCGCGCGCCATAGCGATCAGCGGGGCCAGCAAGTTCGATTCGAACGGCCACGACTCGACGCTTTCCGGCGTCATTAGCGATGGATCGAGCAGCGGGAGTCTCGAGAAGTTCGGCTTGGGCACCTTGACCCTTTCCGCCTTGAACACATACACCGGCGCGACCCTGGTCAGTTCGGGGACCCTTCGACTGGGAGCCCAGCCGAGCCCCTCCGGCTCGTTGCCCGCCGGCACGGTGCTGACGGTGTCTCCTCTCGGCACGTTCGACCTGCAGGACTTCAGGCAGAGCGTAGCGAGCTACAGCGGCGGCGGGACGCTGGCGATGCGGCTGCAAGCCGCTCAAAAGCAGACAGCCGGCGCAGGTCTTCCCGGCACCCCAAGCCTGACGGTCACCGGCGGCGCCAACATGATCGGCACGACCTTGAACGTGACCCTCGCGCCGCAGGTCATCAAGACCGGCGATTACTTCACGCCGATCAAGTACGGGTCGCAACTGGGAACCGCGTCCCAGCTGACGGTCAATTCCCCCGCCGCGATCCAGTTCACGCCGGACTATACCAGCAACGGCGGATACCTGACGCTCACGGCATCCCTCGTGCCGTTCGCCGACAGCGCGCTCAACAGCAACCAAACGGCAATCGGCAACGCGCTCGAGCCCTTGCGCGCCAACCCGACGGGTGACGCGGTCGCGGTAATCGGGACCCTATACACGCTCAACGCCACGGAACTGCGCGCTGCGCTGGACCAGATCGGCCCCGTCAGCCTCGGCGCGATGAGCTCCCTGGGCGCGGCCGAAGCGGGCGTGCAGTCGACCGCGGTGAGCCAGCGCATGAGCGCGCTCGCGCA
>JAPLKK010000280.1 GCA_026388115.1 Elusimicrobiota bacterium
CAAGCTCCCGCGCGGCGTGTATCTCGGTAAGATAGGCGCTGAATTCCGGGAGAACGGGATCGCCGCCGAAATTCTTCGCGCAGTCGTCCAGGCCGTGTCTTTCCTCGTGCGCAAGAAGGGGGACCAGGGCCGAGGCCGGAACCGCTTTGTCAAACACCTCGGGGCTGAGCACGATTATCGTGATTCCATCCTTGGTATAGGTCTTTGCAAAACCGTTCCTCAAGTTCTCTTTTGCGACCCGAACCTCGCCACCCTTGAATGTTTTAGCCTGATATTCTGCGGCAATCGTAGCCTTGAGGTCCAGTCCCGTATCCAACTTATCAAGAACCGCCTGAGCTTGATCGACTTTTTGTTGTTGTAACGGGCTTAGCTTCTGATTGGGAATCGTGCGAGGATCGCCGTCAGGACCCGGCTTCGGCTCGCATCTTCCGGCGGGGTCCCTGCGCTCCAGCGCTGAGCACGGCTTGCTGCATCCGCCAATGTTGTCTGGTTCGGTTCCTGAGGGGCAACCGCATGTGCCGGTGGTTGCGGGCTTCCCATCAGGACACCTGCATTTTCCTCCCTGAAGAATCCCGCCACCATCGCACTTACAGAGACCGGTGGGATCGAAGGGGAGCGGCGTCCTGCTGTCCTTGTTGCAGCAGGCACTCGACGGGTCATAGAGGGTTCCGTTACATGAGGCGCTGCATGCGGTGCCCGACTTGTTAGACGCCTGCCCTGCTGGGCATTTCGTGCAGTTTCCACCGATGAAGGGCTGCCCGGCTGGGCATGCGCACGAAGTTCCGTTCCAGACTTTCCCGCCTGTGCAAACAACCGGCTTCGGAGGTGTAGCGCAGTTGCCGCTAGTGCTTAGGATGCTGCCGGGAGCGCAACACCTCGTCCAGTTAAGTCCGTCATTGGGAATCGCAATTCTGAGCAAACCAGCTGGACAAGAACGTTCGCACACCAGACATGTCGCGGTCCCTTTCTCGTAGCAGGCACCCAACTGACGCTCAGTCTCCGGCGTCAACGGTTGATTTCCAAAATCGGCATTGCATTTCAGCCCTCTCTGGGCACTATCTTGATAGTCTTTATTGGGACAATCGGGGCATTGTGCTGGCGCCTGTGACCGGGGGGCCGCCCCTAAGATAGCAGCCGCGACGGATGAATTCGGTCCCGGCACCTGTTGAGCGCGTTGACCAGAGGGCATTTGACCAGTGCCCCCTGACGGCGATGGTGGAAATACCCTCCTCCCCGATGTCGAACTGGACGCCCCGCTGGATTGCGTTCTCGTCGCATCCTTCGCCGCGGCGCTGGCGACACCTTGCCTACTCAAGGTGGGGGCCAGCGTCTGCAAAGCGCGATTGTTATCTGAAGTCTTTAGAGCGACGGTTGCGCCCCTGCCTCCATTTGCCAGCGTACGTTCAGGGCGAGTCTCACCTGCGGACTTGGCGCCGTGATTGTCTCCACAGCTCGCCAAGCTCGCCTCCTGTTGCTTGCGCACGGGGAGGTCCTTAAGAAACTTGGTGTTCTGGTCGTCTAGGAAATCTGCCTACCGCTTATCCGCTTCGGCCGTCCTGCAATCGGCGTCTTCGGAGGCGGCGCACTCCTTCGCGTAGAAGGCGTCCAGCGCGTTTCGGCACTCCGTCCCCTTCGCGTAGGCGGTCTTGGCGGCGAGGTCGAAGTTCTTTCCCGGGCTGCCGGAGGCGTTGGCCGCATTGTCGAAAGCCTCATCAGCCGCTTTGCACACGCTCAGGTCGTAAGGCGAGCCAGTGCCGGCGATCTTGCGGAGGTTCCAGAGAGACTTCTCGTTCTCGTAGGCCATGTACCGCATAATTTCGGGAGCGAGCGCGGCACACTCTTCGAGCGAGAGCTTGCTGACGTCGAGCGGTGGCGCCGCTACGAATTTCGGCGGCGGCCCTAGAGCGTCCGCTTCCGGCGCCGCCGCTCTTCGATGGATGGTCGGCAGGCTACCCTGGGCGGGGGGGGGTGTTTCGGAGTCGTTGGTTTGAGCGGAGGCGAGATGCAACAGAGTCATCGAGCACAGCAAAGCAAGGAAGGAGCGCTTGACTGCATCCATGGCTTCCTCGGCATGGTTATAGAGGGAAACCTGAGTCCGCGCAAGAGGTCAACTGGCACCAGCTCTATCTTGAACGGCGGCTGCCCTCACCCCGGCCCTCTCCCGAACGCAGGAGAGGGAGGACGCGAGTCAGGCCGGCTGAGCTAGCCCGCCCTTCGGCGATTTGAGCCAGGCCACGAGCGCGTCGAGAGCGACGGGCTTTGAGAAGACCCGCTCGATGGGCCGGCCTTGGATGTCCTGGTCGCAGGCGACGGCGCTGATCATCACGACCCGCAGATCCGGCTGGATATCCGTGGCCGCCTCCGAAAGGGAGAAGCCGTCGCCGGAGCTCAGGCGCGCGTCCGTGACGAGCCAGGAGAAGCGCTCCGCGACCAGCTTCTCGAGCGCCGCGGCGGGGCAGGAGCAGCCGACGACGGAGAAGCCGTATCCGCGCAAGGCGAGGGCCAGCATGGCGAGGCCCGCCGGATCGTCCTCGACAAGGAGGACGCTTACCGCGGCCTTGGCGCTCTTCCTCCCGCTCTTCATGGTGCAACCGGGTAGAATGCAATAAAAGAGCCAGCCGCCCGACGAGCCGGTGGCTTTAACGTTGCGCAATGTCAACGTCGTGCTCTTATCGTGCTTTTCTGTGGACGCACCGTGTAAAGCCTTGCTATGCTCCCCGAAGGTGAAACCATGAACATTAAATTCGCTACCGCCATGTCGCGTCTCGGGACCGAGACCGCGTTCGAAGTTCTCGCCAAGGCTCGAGGGCTCGAAGCCCAGGGCCGCCGCATCGTGCACTTGGAGATCGGTGAGCCCGATTTCGACACGCCGAAGAACATCCGCGACCGCGCGAAGAAGGCTCTCGACGAGGGCTACACGCACTACGGGCCGGCGACCGGCCTGCCCGAGGCCCGCGCGGCCATCGCCGACGGCACCATCACGTCCGGGAAGCGCTTGAGGGCCTTCACCATCCGCTCGATCGTATCCGCGGTGAACACTCCGCTGGTCGGGTTGCCGGGAGAGTTGAGGATGACGAGCTTCGTCTTCGGGGTCAGCAGCCGCTCGAACTCATCGGGATCGACGTTGAAGTCGTTCTCCTCGCGGATCGTCAGCGGCACGGGCTTGGCGCCGACGAACTTGATCATCGACTCGTAGATCGGGAAGCCGGGGTCCGGGTAGATGACCTCGTCGCCGGCCTCGCACAGCGCGAGGATGGTGAAGAACATGACGGGCTTGCCGCCCGGGACGACGATGACTTCTTCGGGCGCGACCGGGATGGCGCGGGTGC
>JAPLKK010000219.1 GCA_026388115.1 Elusimicrobiota bacterium
CGCGCACCGCGAAGCCGCACATCACCCGGGCGAGCGCCTGCCAAAGCTGTCTCGCCATCGGCAACCGAGAGACCCGCGGGCTCGGGTCCGCCGCGCGCGCGGCGGCGCTCATCTGGCTCAGGACCCGCTCGCCGGAGACCGGGCGGTTGTAGGCGTCGCGCACGTCGAGGGCGGTGTGGGGCGCGGCCTGTACCTGGGCGGCCGACGCCTCGAGGCCGAGCGCCGCGGTCTCCCGGGGGGTAAGCGAAGCGAAGGCCGGGCGGACGAGCGAGACCGCGAAGAGGAAGGCGATGACAGCGGCGCCGATCCCGGGGGCCCCGCTCCTGGCGGTCCCCGTTCCCGGGCGTTTCTCGGCGACAGCTTCTAGCATGCCCACAAAAAGGCCCGACCCCGCTGACTATCTCACCCCTCTATCCCGAAGATAGCCAGTCAGGGCCGGGCGGAATCTGGCGACCAACGTGCATCGCCAACCCGTTGGGCGTTGTCTTCGGCAGCCAGGCGACGCGCGATGCCCCAGCGCGCCCTTCGCTTTGCGCCCCCCCCTTTCGAGAGGTTTGCCAATTTTTCGGTACAACTGCTGGGGCTAGTATAACAGACGTCCTTACCTTGTCAAGGCCTACGCGCTTGACAAGTCGAAGCTCTCGTCGAAAAGGCTCCCGCGGTGTGACCGAGGTCACGCCGCGGGAGGCGCTCCTCGATCCAGGCGACGTACTCGCGCGCGGCCCGGGGCAGGTCGGCGTAGCGGCGCTTGCCGGAGAGGTCGCCCGACCAGCCCGGCAGCGTCTCGTAGACGGGCTCCGCCTCCAGCTGCTCGTTGCGGCCGTAGGGGAAATACGTGATGCGCTTGCGGCCGAGGCGGTAGGCCGTGCACACGCGGATCGGATGCACGCTCGAGAGCGTGTCGAGCTTCGTCATCGCCAGCCGGCGGATGCCGCTCACCTGGACCGCCCGGCGCAGCTGCACGAGGTCGAGCCAGCCGATGCGCCGCGGCCTCCCCGTCGTCGCGCCGTACTCCTTGCCCTTCTCGCGCAGGTAATTGGCGATGTGGCCGTCCGCCTCCGTCGGGAACGGCCCCAGGCCCACGCGCGTCGTGTAGGCCTTGGTCACGCCGAGCACGTCGCCGATCCGGCTCGGGCCCACGCCCGCGCCCGCGCAGGCGCCGCCGGCCAGCGGGTTCGACGAGGTCACGAAGGGGTAGGTGCCGAAATCGAGGTCGAGCATCGCGCCTTGGGCGCTCTCAAAGAGCACGCGGCGGCCGCGGTCGAGGGCCTCGTTGATGAGCGAGGACGTGTCGGCGGCATAGGGAGCCATGAAGCGCCTGAGCGCGTCGTAATCCCGGAACACCTCTCGCCGGATGTCGGCCAGGCGCGCCCCGCTGGACCGGAGCTCGGCCGAGCGCACCCGCAGGATCTGTTCGACGAGCAGGCGGAAGGTCGCCGGCTCGAGGAAGTCGCAGACGCGCACCCCGAGCCGCGCCACCTTGTCCTCGTAGCAGGGGCCGATGCCCTTCTTCGTCGTGCCGATGCCGCGCCCCCCCTCCTCGCGCAGGCCGTCGAGCAGGATGTGGTACGGCAAGATGACGTGGGCGTTGAGGCTCACGAACAGCCGTCCGCGGATGGCGATCCCGCGGCGCGACAGGAACTCGACCTCTTCTTTGAGCGCGCGCGGGCTCACCACCACGCCGTTGCCGATGACGCAAAGCTTGCCGGGCAGCAGAATGCCGGAGGGAATCAGGTGCAGGGCGAACGCCTGCCCGTCGAAGACGACGGTGTGGCCCGCGTTATTGCCGCCCTGATAGCGCACGACGAGGTCGGATTTGCGGGCCAGGAAATCGACGATCTTCCCCTTCCCCTCATCGCCCCACTGCGCGCCGACGACCACCAAGGATGGCATCGGCGCCCGTTGTAGCACAATTGCTAGGCGGACGTCATGAGCCGCCGGGGAACAGCTTGCGCCACCAGGAGGTCTGGGCGACGGCGCGGCGGACGACCTTGAGGCGGATGTCCGGCGGAAGGTTCACGTCGCCGCAGACGCCGAGAGAGAAGCGGACGCGCACTCCGATGGCCGGAAGTCCCGCTCGGGACTCGGCGCCGCCGGGCCAGGACTCGAGAACAGGGACGGTCTCCACGGCCTCGACGGGAACAAGCAGCGAGCCCGAATCCTGGGGGCCGAACAGGCGCGCCAGGTACTGGGCCACGTCGCGCGTATCGGTGATCATGGCGTAGACGAGGTCGCCGGCGCGCAGCTCCCCGGCGGGCAGGCCGTCGGCCTGGGGCTCGAGGGCGATCTTGAGGATGAGCGTCCCTTCGGGCCCAAGGCGTCGCTGGCGGCCCCGATGCGGGCGGCGCGCCCAATCCGGCCCGATCTGCTGGAACTGGCCCATGTCCAACAGGTCGCGCCGAAGGGCCAGGCTCAGGCGGCCGGGCGTGAAGCGCGGAGCGAGGACGTCGCGCAAGAATTGCGAGGCGCGGCTCTCCGCGGCCTTGGTCTCGGCGAAGAAGGGCACGGAATCCGCGCTCGCGAAATAGGAGACGAGGAGCTTCTCCAGGTCCTGGCTGAGGCTCTGCAGGCTGCCGTCCCAGAGCCGGCAGGCGTAAAGGTGCTTCTCGAAGTCGAACCAGCCCTGCTCGATGTCGGCCATGTAGACGGCCGGGTTGTAGGAGACGACGGCGCGCGCGCGCATCAGCGAGCGGTCGCGCAGGTTCAAGATGACGAGCAGCAGGCCGTAGAGAGTCTCCCCGTCGTCGCGAAGCTTGCCCTTGAGGACGGCGATGTTCTGGAACAGCCTAGGTATGGCGGCGACCGCCTTCTCGACCTCGTAGCCGCACAGCTCCAGCGCCAGCTCGGCCTCCCCCTGCGCGCAGCCGGTCTCCTGCATGAGGAGCTCGATCTTGTCTTTCACTCGCCGCGGCCCCCTCGAGGGTGCGCTTTGTCATAGGCCTGGCGCAGATGCGCGAGCGACAGATGGGTGTAGATCTGCGTGTTGGCCAGGCTCTTGTGGCCGAGCATCTCCTGCACGGTGCGGATGTCGCAGCCGCGCGAGACGAGGTGCGTGGCGAACGAATGCCGGAAGACGTGCGGGGAGACCGATTTCAACGCCGCCGCGGCGCGCACCCAGCGCTTGACGACGAACGCCACGCCGGCGTCCGAAAGCCGCCGCCCGCCCTTGTTGGTGAACAGCGGCTCGGCCCCGCCCGCCTTCCCCTGCGGGCGCAAGTCCAGGTACGCGCGCAGGACCTCGAGCGCGGCGTCGCCGGCGGGCACGACCCGTTCGCGGGCGCCCTTGCCGAAGACCCGGACGACCCCGCCCAGGAAGTCCACGTCGCCCACGTTGAGGCCGCGCAGCTCCGAGCGCCGCAGGCCCGCCGAGTAGAACAGCTCGATCATGGCGCGGTCGCGCAACGACAGAGACGCGTCGGCCGCCGGCGACGAGGAGTCGAGCAGGCGCTGCATCTCGGCCTCGGTCAAGAATCGCGGCAGAGGCTTCTCCCGCTTGGGAAGGCGCACGTTCAAGAAAGGGTCGCGCTCGAGCGCGACTTGGTCGAGGAGGTAGAGGCTGAATGAGCGCAGGCTCGACGCCTTGCGCAAGACGCTGGAGCGGGCGAGGCTGCGCCCCTGGAGCTCCGCCAGCCAGGCGCGCACCCGGCCCCGGTCGAGCGCGTCGACGGCCGCGGCGCTGCCGCAGAACCGCTCGAAAGCGGCGAGGTCGGCCGCGTACGCGCGCAGAGTGTGAGGCGAGGCGTTGCGGCCGGCCCTCAGCTGGGCCAAGAACCGCTCGATCCAGAGTCCGAGACTTTCAGCCATCCCAAAACCCCCCTTCCCCCCGTTGCGAGGGA
>JAPLKK010000225.1 GCA_026388115.1 Elusimicrobiota bacterium
CCTACGAGGACTATCACGGGATGGCCCGGCTCTTCGAGGAGGTCTTCAGCGAGGCGGCCAAGACCCTGGGCCGCGAGTCGGTCGAGTACCGCGGGCAGGCGCTGAACCTGAAGCCCCCTTACCGCAAGCTCTATCTCCCCCAGCTCTGGAAGGACCGGTGCGGCGCCGACATCCATGACGTCCTCAAGGGCAAGGGATTCGACCGCGACGGCCTCCTGGCGCTGGCCAAGAAGCTCGGCATCGAGGCCGGGCCCGAGACGCCCGGCGCGAAGGTCTTCGAGCGCATCTTCGACACCAAGATCCTGCCTGAGCTGGTCCAGCCCGCCTTCGTGCTCGACCATCCGACCGCGATCACGCCGCTGGCCAAGTGCAAGCCGGGCGACGAGTCGCTGGTCGAGCGCTTCGAGTTCTTCGTCGGCACCGAGGAGCTGGCCAACGCCTACACCGAGCTCAACGATCCCCTCGACCAGCGCGAGCGCTTCGAGGAGCAGTCGCGCCAGCGCAAGGCCGGCCATGACGAGGCCGAGATCCTCGACGAGGACTTCGTGCAGGCCATGGAGGCCGGCATGCCCCCCACCGGCGGCATCGGCATGGGCATCGACCGGATGGTCATGATCCTGACGGGAACGCCGTCGATCCGGGAAGTGATCCTCTTCCCGACGCTCAAGCCGGAAGGGGCGGCGTAGCCGCCGCAGGGAGCGCCGTCAGTTCAGGTAGGGCGTCGCGGCCGGCTTCTCGGGACGCTCGAGGCGGACGACGAACAACTCCGAAAGCTCCTTGGCGACGGACGCGGGGATCTTCCTGTGGCTCGAAACCATGGCCGCGGTCATCTTCTCGAACTCTCGAAGCCAAGCGGGACGACGGTTGACCATGGTTGCCTCCGGCACAACAAGCATAGCCGCGATTCTCGCCGCGTCAAGACATCAAGTGGCACCAATCGGGATTTGCTATTTTAGCCCCTAGCGTGAGCTTCGAACTCTTCGTCGCCCTGCGGTATCTGCGCACCAAGCGCAAGGGGCTGTTCACCGTCATCACGACGGTCATCGGCGTGGCCGGCGTCGCGGTCGGCGTCGCGGCGCTCATCTGCGTCCTGTCGGTGATGAACGGCTTCCAGGCCGACATCCAGAAGAAGATCATCGGCGCGCAGGCGCATATCAATGTCTACGGCGATCTCGACAAGACGCAACTGGCGAGGCTCGAGGGCGTGCTGCGCGACCAGCCGAAGGTCGCCGCTTTCGCCCCCTTCGCCCTCGGCCAGGCGATCGTCACCTATCACGGCCGGACCTTCGGCGTGGTGCTCAAGGGCATCGATCCGAAACAGTCCTTCGCGGTGAACACGCTGGCCAAGAGCCTGTCGCAAGGCTCGTGGAAAGAGATCGAGGCCGCCAAGCATACCCCCAAGCCCGGCGGCCCCGGCGGTCGGCCGGGAGGCGCTCCCCCGGTGGTCCTCGGCGAGGAGCTGGCGAAGAACCTCGGCGTGTGGCTCGGCGAGGACGTCGTGTTCATCTCGCCGCAGGAAGTCGGCACCGCCTTCGGCCTGGTGCCGCGCATGAAGCGCCTGCGCGTCGTGGGCCTGCTGCACACGGGCTACTACGAATACGACAGCGCCACCTCCTACGCGGGCCTGGGCGACGCGGCCGATTTCCTCTCGCTCAAAGCCGGCGCCTCGGGCATGGAGGTCCGGCTCAAGAACCTCAACGACGCCGACCGCATGGCTTCGACCCTCCAGCGCGAGCTGGGCTTCGACTACGTCGTGCGCAGCTTCCACCAGATGAACCGCACGCTCTTCGCCGCGCTGAAGCTCGAGAAGTACGTGATGTTCCTCATCGTCACGCTCATCGTGATGGTCGCCGCGTTCAACATCGCCTCGAACCTCATCCTGCTCGGCACCGAGAAGATGCGCGACATCGGTCTGCTCAAGGCGATGGGCGCCACGCCGCGGCAGGTGCACCGGATCTTCCTGTGGGAGGGCCTGCTCATCGGCGGCTTCGGAGTGCTGGCCGGGACGCTGCTGGGCTTGGCGCTTTGCTGGATCATCTGGCGCTATCCCATCGTGGAGCTCCCGGGCGACATCTATTATCTCTCGCGCGTACCAGTGGACGTCGAGCCCCTGGATCTCGCGGCCATCATCTCCAGCGGGCTCGTCCTGTCGCTGATCGCGACCCT
Organism: Elusimicrobiota bacterium; assembly: GCA_026388115.1. Taxonomy (GTDB): domain Bacteria; phylum Elusimicrobiota; class Elusimicrobia; order UBA1565; family JACRDR01; genus JAPLKK01. The sequence continues at coordinate 2,167 of JAPLKK010000225.1, forward strand.
GTACCCCGCGGCCATCGCGCGCGCTCTCATCAACTCGCCCGCCGCCGTCCTGGCCGACCGCCCTCCTCGGCCCCAGCGGCTCCGGCAAATCCACTCTCCTTAATATCCTGGGGCTGATGGACGAGCCCACCGGCGGCGAGGTGCTGGTCCAAGGCCGCCTGCCGCGCCAGCTCGACGAGACGGAGCGCGCCCGCCTGCGCAACGAGCGGCTCGGCTTCGTGTTCCAATTCGATTCCCTCTTGCACGAGTTCACGGTGCTCGAAAACGTCACGCTGCCCGCCCGCATCGGCCTCGGGCGGCTCAACGGCCAGCTGGCCGAAATCGAAACGCGAGCCAGGCGAAGCCTCGATCGCCTTGGGCTCGGCGGTTTGGCGCACCGGTTTCCCCAGCAGCTTTCGGGCGGCGAGCGCCAGCGCGCGGCCATCGCGCGCGCTCTCATCAACTCGCCCGCCGCCGTCCTGGCCGACGAGCCGACCGGCAACTTGGACCGGTCGAACGGCGAATTGGTATTTTCGGCGCTGCGAGAGCAGGCGGAGTCGCTGCACGTCGCCGTCCTGCTTGTGACGCACAACGAGGAGGCCTCGCGCTTCGCGTCGCGGACCATCCGCCTCCTCGATGGACGAGTGACCGAGACCGGAGGCCACCCATGAAGATCCACATCGACGGCCGCCTTTACGAGAAGGAGGACGCGAAAGTCTCCGTATTCGACCACGGGCTCCTGTACGGAGACGGCGTCTTCGAAGGCATCCGCGCCTACAACGGCCGCGTCTTCTGCCTGCGCGAGCACCTGGCGCGCCTGTTCAACTCCGCCAAGGGCATCCACCTTGAGATCCCCCAAAGCAAGGCCGAGATTGAGAGCGCCCTGCTCGACACCGTCCGCGCCAACCGGCTCAAAGACGCCTACATCCGCCTCGTCGTCACCCGCGGCACCGGCGACCTCGGCCTCGACCCGCGCAAATGCAAGCGCGCCACGGTCATCATCATCGCGGACAAGATCGCGCTGTACCCCGAAAAGGTGTACGAGAAGGGCCTGACCCTCATCACCTCGAGCCTCCGGCGCATGTCGCCCGACCAGCTCAGCCCCTCGATCAAGTCCCTCAATTACCTGAACAACATCCTCGCGCGCGCCGAGGCCACGCGGGCCGGGGCGGACGAGGCGATCCTGCTGAACCAGCAAGGCTACGTCGCCGAGTGCTCGGGCGACAACATCTTCTTCCTGCGCGACAACAAGGCGTACACCCCCCCGGTCTCCTCGGGCATCCTCGAAGGCGTGACGCGCAACGTCGTCATGAAGCTGATCCGGGAGCAGCTCGGCATCGAGGTGCGCGAGGAGCTGTTCACCTGCTTCGAGCTTTACCGCGCCGAGGAGGCCTTCGTCACCGGGACCGGGGCGGAAGTGATCGGGGTGACGAAGATCGACGGCCGCGAGATCGGCCACGGCGCGGCCGGCCCCCTCACGAAGAGGATCATCGAGCTGTTCCGCAAGTACGCCTCGCAGAACGGCACGCCGATATACAAGGGAGCCGGCGCCGCGCGCTGATGCTCTGCTCCGACTGCCACGCGCACGAAGCGCAGGTCTTCCTCAAGCAGATCGTCGATAGCCAGGTCCTCCAGCGCGCCCTCTGCCCCGACTGCGCGCGCCGCCTCGCGCAGGAAACGGGCGGCTCGCCCGACGTGCTCCTGATGCAGGTCCTCGCCGGGCTGGAAGGGCTCCTGGGCCGGCCGGGAGCCGCCGCGAAGAAGGCGCTCCAGTGCGCGACCTGCGGCCTGCGCTACTCGCAGTTCCAGGAGACGGGCCGGCTGGGCTGCGCCGACTGCTACGAGTCCTTCCGGGAGCCTTTGACCGAGCTCTTGCGCCGCGTGCACGGCTCGGACCAGCACCGCGGGAGGCTCCCCAAGGGTTCGCGCGAGGCGCGCCGGCGCGCGCACGGCCGCGAGGAGCTGGCCCGCCTGGAGCGCCAGCTCAAGACCGCCATCGACAAGGAGCGCTTCGAGGAAGCGGCAACGCTCCGCGACGAGATCCAGAAGATCCAGCAATAACATGGCCTTCTCGCTCCACAACATGCTGAAGGTGAAGACGGGCTGGGTCGAGCCCACGGGGCCCGAGCACGCCGTCGTGATCTCCTCGCGGGTGCGCCTGGCGCGCAACCTGCGCAAAAGCCCCTTCCCGCAGTACGCGCCGCCCAAAGCCGCGGCCGGCGTGCTCCGCGCCGTCTTCGACGCCTCGGGGAAAGCCGCGGACCTCAGGGGCGCGGCCTATCTGGAGCTGGAGGAGCTCGACCGCG
>JAPLKK010000221.1:0-1304 GCA_026388115.1 Elusimicrobiota bacterium
GATCCGCAGCGGGCGCCTCCTGGAGGTGAATGCCGCCGTCGCCCGCCCGCTCGGCTATCCCCGCGAGCATCTGCTGAAGCGGAGCCTGACGGACTTCTATTTCGACGGCCGCGACCGCGCCGGCTGGCCCTGAGCGCCTCGATGCTGCGCTCCAAGAGGCTCATCTCGTGGCGCAGGTCCACGGCCTCCAGGTCGCCGGCGCCGCGCCGGGCGGCCCCGTCCCATTCGGCTAGACGGCGGATCTCCAGCTCGCAGCAGTCGCGCCCCATCGCCGCGCACCCCGTCTCGACCGCGAGCGCCTTCTCTCCGAGCACCGCCGTCGCCCAGCCCGAGGCGTAGCCGGTGAGGCTCCAGCACACCGGCTGGTCCGCCTTGCCGAGGAACGCGCGATGCTCCTCCGCCTCGTAGCTGTTGATCCAGCGGGCGCGGACGTGGAACTGCTTGTGGTCGGGGCTCAGCGTGAAGTCGATCGGCTCGGCTTGGACGTGGCCGACGAGCGCGTGCATCCGGGGTCCCGCCAGCAGCCATTCACGGTCGTTCTTGAAAGCCGCGCGAGCGCGCAGGCCGACGGCGTCGGAGTAGCCGCAGGCGAAGCCGAAACGCAGGAGGATGCCGCGCGCGTAGTCGATGCCGACGGTATCGATGAGCGCCTTGCGCAGGGCCCCCATCGACTGGGTCGTGAGCAGTATGGCGCGGCTGTCGCCCAGCCAGAGCCTGCCCTCCTCGGGGCTGAGGCGCAGCAGCCTTTCAAGCGTGAACTCCACGGTGTCCAACGTGTTTCCTCGGACGGCGTTTCGAACCAGCGTCAGTGTACTATTTTGGAACTCCAGAAATCTCACCAAAGTTGGCCGGAATATTGCATTGTAAATGTTAGGAACATTTCAGCCATGACCCCTGCCCCGGAACAGAGACTGACGATGCAGTCGCAACAGCGCCTAGCCCTGCTCGGCCGTCTTCGAATGGCCGAGTGGATACAGATGCCGGAGCGGGAGTTCTCCCGGCAGGTCGAAGAGATCGAGAAGGACCCGCTCTTCCGCAAGCTCTTCTTCTCCGAGGGGTCGGGCGTCATCCGCCGGCAACGCTGGCCGGGAGGACGCTACGGCGGCAGCTTCTACGAGCTGCAGGAAGGCACGCTGGCGACCGGAGAACGGGTCAGGGTTGAGGAGGCGCTGGGCGTCAAGAAGGACCTTCTGCCCCTGATCCGCAAGATGGGCCAGGAGAATTTCGAACGCTACTTCCTCTACTGCGAGGAAGGCGTGCCTCTGGTGGAGATCGGCAGGCGCACCGGCGTCAAGGTCGCCGAC
>JAPLKK010000221.1:1373-5375 GCA_026388115.1 Elusimicrobiota bacterium
GGCCGAGTTCTTCATGCCGGCGCGCGAGCCCGGCATGTCGCAGTCCTATTCCTGCCTGGCGCGCATCAGCATCGAGGACGGCGAGCCGACCTACGAGTTCTTCCAGCCCTACTGGGCGCGAGGCCTCTATCAAGTCCGCTACGACCTCCTCGAGGAATGGAAGCGGGGAGGGCGGCTGGAGGCCCAGGAGCGCCGGCGCCTGCGGCACTTGCTCAAGCGCATCGAAATCGTGAACCTGAGGCAGAACACGCTCTTCCGGATACTGGAGAGCCTCACCCGCCTGCAGACCGACTACATGGGCACCCGCCGCGAGGACCGCAAGCGGCCGATCAGCCTGCGGATGCTCGCGCGGCGCCTTCAGCTTGCGCCGAGCACCGTCAGCCGCGCCGTGTCCGGACGCTCTATCCGCCTTCCGTGGGGAAAGGAAGTCCCTCTCATCACGATGATGCCGGGCCGCAGGAACGTGGTGCGCGAAGTGCTCATGCGCTGGCTCTCGGAGCCCGGGCCTCGCCCGACGGATATCGAGCTGGCCCATCGCCTGCGCCACGAATACGGCATCCAGGTCTCGCGCCGCACCGTCAACGCGGCCCGCCACGAAGTCACCCGTGCGGCAAAAGCATAGCGAGCCCTCGACGGCCTGAAAGTTGCTAGAATGCCTGCCCGATCGAGGCGCTCATGACCCCGCTGTCCGGTGAGCGCCGTTGACGTGCCGGCGGGACGCTCGGCACATACGTTGCGTTGTCCATCAATGAGGGGGGACAAGCAGATGCCTTCGGCCGCAGAAGTGATTCATTGCACGAAGAGCGACCGCGCGTGTCCGCTGCTCTCTCTCCCGCTGTTCGCCCAGGTCCCCGCGGATCGCTGGCGGCGGTTCATCGAGCTCGCGACCGTCCGCGAGTACCAGCGCGGCAACATCCTCTTCTATCAAGGGAACCCCGCCTTAGGCCTTTACTTCATCTGCAGCGGGAGGGTGAAGGTGCGCAAGGAGGGGCGTTTCGGCCATGACCAGATCGTCCGCATCGCCGAGGCGCCCGACCTTCTCGGAGACCGGGCCTTCTTCTCTCAATCGCCTTACGCGGCGACCGGGGAGGTGATGGAGCAGTCCACCATCTGCTTCCTGGAGGCCAAATCGTTCTGGGATATCCTCGGCCAAGAGAACGCCACGCTGCGGCATTTGGTCCGGCGCTTCGCCCAGGAGCTGGGCCACGCCGAGGAGCTCATGCATTGCCTGGCCGCGTGCACCGTGAGGGCGCGCGCGGCCGCAGAGCTGCTGCGGTCGGATGACGTGGAGAAGAAAGACGAGGTCCTGCTGACCGAGTCGCGCATCGAGCTGGCTCAGATCCTCGGGACGACGCCGGAAGCGGTGAGCCGCGCCTTGGCGGAGTTCTCCGACAAGGGCTTGATCGCGGTCAAGGGCCGGAAGGTGCGCATCCTCGACGAGGAGCAGCTGCGCCGAGCGGCCTGCCCGCACCGCCGGCCCCCGCGCAGCCTAGCATAAGGCAATACAAGCGACTTGCAAACCGTCTTACCATATCCTAAAGTGTGCCCGTGAGCTTGCCGAAGAAGTGCGCCGAAGACCATGGGAACAACGAGCCGGTCTACACGATAGGAGTCGCCTCGAGGCTCTTGAAGGTGTGCCCCGCGACGCTGCGCATCTGGGAACGGAAAGGGCTGGTCAAGCCCGCGCGGCTGGGGAAAAACAGGTTCTATTCCGGCTGCGACCTGGACCGTCTGAGGATGATCAAGGACATGATCCGGACGCGGCGGCTGAACATCGAGGGGGTCAAGAGCGTGCTCGGCCTCAGCCGCTGCTGGGAGCTGAAGAAGTGTCCGGCGAAGAAGAGAGCCTCCTGCATGGTCTATATCACGAGCCAGGGTGCGTGATTTTTTTTGACTCGCCACTTGACAATAGCATTATCATGTGGCATATATATGAGGTTGATACATTAAGGATAGCAACGCTGACAGATGCATCACGGACCTAATCCTTCGGCAGCAGGATCGCTCAGACGCGGGGCATCTCGTCCCGTAGAGCGGCAGGCGGCTTCACTGCTGGGACCTCGGCATTGGACTGCGCTGGGCCGGCCGATGCAGACGAAGGTCGCGGCACGCGGGCGCGGGTGTTACGTTTGGTCCCCATCTTGACAAGCAAACAACGACACGGATGACTGGCTGTCGCGTTTTAAATGGAACACAACGGCCGCCCCAAAATGACCGGCTCATTTAGCCACAGGATCCGCGCATGAGAGTTTCTCGACGGGATTGCGGATTCGTCATCTTGACGGAAATCATGTCTCGAATTGTCCGAATATGGCCGAAATAGTGCATATTTCGCGTTCATGCCACATCCAGGGAGGGCGTGAATGGTCGACGCAGACCGCATCGTAATCGCGGGCATCAACCACCTCACCGCGCCCGTCGCCTGCCGCGAACGCGCCGCCGTCGCGAAGGCGCTGATTCCCGAGACGCTCGCCCACCTTCGCTCCAGCCTCGGCCTCTCCGAAGTCGCGATCGTCTCCACCTGCTCCCGAGTCGAGATCGCCGCCGTCCTTCCCGACGGCGGCAGCCCGCAAGGCCTCATCGATTGGTTCGCCGGCCGGGTCGGCCGGATCGGAGCGGAGAGCATCTATCTTCACCGCGGCTTGGACGCCGTGACGCATCTCTTCCGCGTCACCAGCGGGCTCGATTCCTGGATCATCGGCGAGTCCGAGATTCAGGCGCAGGTGAAAGAAGCCTATCAGTCCGCGCAGGCATGCCGGACGACCGGGCGCCACCTTAACAGGTTGTTCCAAAGCGCCATGGCCGGCGGCAAATCGGTGCGGACGCGCACCGGCATCCAGAACGGCATCCACTCGATCGGCGGCGCGGCCGCGCTGGTGGCCAAAGGGATCTTCAAGGAAGCGGCCGGGGAGGTCGTCATCTTCGGCGCAGGGCAGGCGGCCGAGGCGGTGGCGCGCCATCTCGCGGCCAAGAACTTCTCGAAGATCGCCGTCGCCAACCGGACGCTCGAGCGCGCGCGCGACGTCGCCGGACCGCTCGGCGCCGAGGCGCTGACTTTGGAGCAGGGCATCGCGCGGCTCGCGACCGCGGAGGTGGCGGTATGCTCGCTGACCTGCGAGACGCCCTGGCTCACTCCGGCTCTCTTGGCGCCGGCCATCGCCGCCCGCACGCGCAGCCTGTTCATCGTGGACCAACGCCCATGCCGACTGCGCGCGCCTCGACAACGTGTACCTGTACGACCTTGACGATTTGAAGCAGATGGTGCGCCGGAGCATGGACGGCAAGACCGCCGCCCGGGATCTGGCGGAAATACTGGCCGCGGACGCGGCCTCAGCATGCTGGCGTGAGCTCACGAAGCCCTCGGCGGCGCCCAGACTCACCGGCGCCGCGGGAACAACCCCCTCAGGGGTCCGGACCATCAATGGACGGGAGGAAGCATGAATCGAATCCGCACGCGGGCGGGCCTGATCGCGGCCGCGCTCATCATAGGAACCGCGGCATGGATCGCGGTCGCGAGAAGCTGGGCCGAAGACAAGCCGGCGACCGCCACACCGGCAGTGACCGCGAACACGCCCGCGACGCCTGCGGACAAGGAAGCGGGCTACGTCGGCGCGGAGACCTGCGCCGGCTGCCACTCGGACCGGGTGGAGGCGTTCAAGAAGTCTTACCACGCCAAGTACCTGAACGCCGAGAAGAAGATCGAGTTTTCAAAGTCGTGCGAGACCTGCCACGGGCCGGGAGCCAAGCACGCCGGCGCGGGCGGGGACAAGGCCAATGCGGACTTCGCCACGATCAAGAACCCGGGCAAGCTCGCGGCCGAGGACTCCGCCGCGATGTGCCTGAACTGCCACAAGCAGAAGAAGATCACCTTCTGGGGCACCAGCGCCCACCGGCAGAACGGCCTGTCGTGCGTCAAGTGCCACAGCGTCCACGACGGCCACGGCCCGAAGATGACGAAGGCCGAGAATCCGGTCGAAGGGTGCGCCTCCTGCCACAAGAAGC
>JAPLKK010000162.1 GCA_026388115.1 Elusimicrobiota bacterium
TCTCATCGGGCAGATGGACGTCGAGAAGCACCGCGTCCGGGCGCTCGCTGCGGCACGCCTTCAGGCCCGCCGCCGCGTTGTGGGTCAGCACGCAGTCGTAGCCTTCCGGCTTCAGCCGTTTTGAAAGCAGGCTCCGCATGATGGGATCGTCTTCTATGACCACGATTCGGTACATTAGGGTCCTCCGACTCCTTATATGAGTGAATCGCGTGTAGGAACTTTTTCAGGGATGTAACCGATTTGTAACCCAGCGCTTCTGTGACTTTAATCCCCTCGACGGGAGCCGTCATCTCTGGTAATAGAGATGTAACAGGGATGTATCAAGCTAGTCGAGTTAACAAAGGGGACAGTCCCCTTTGTTGACTGGAGCGGGATGCCTTACCGAGTGCTGGTTCTAGAGGGCGATTCCGAGCAGCGAGTCTGGCTTTCCGACTGGCTTGCGAAAGAGTTTGTGGTGGACTCATGCGGTCTGGCACGCGAGGCGTTGGAGAAAGCCAAGCAGGGAAAGCCGGACTTGCTCGTGCTCGCGGTCGACGTGCCGGACATGCCCGGGATGAGCTTCCTCGCCGTCTTGCGCGACACCGATTACGGGCACGGGCTTCCCGTCATCGCGGTCGCGCCTGAACGCACCGAGGAAGGCGTCTTGCGAGCCTTTGACCTGGGCGTGGAGGACTATCTCGTCCGCCCGTTCGACCCTCGAGAGCTCGTCGCCCGCTGCCGGACGGTCCTGCGGCGCCGCTACGAGCGCGGCGAGTATCTGGGCGCGCCGCTGAGCATCGCGGGCGTCGAGATCGATCCCGGCCAGCGCCGGTGCCAGGCGCGCGGCAAGCGCGTGACGCTTCGGCCGCGCGAGTTCGCGCTTCTGGAGATCCTGATGCGCAAGGCGGGCCGCGTGCTCACGCGCCCGTATCTGCTCGAGACGGTCTGGGGCATGAGCAGCACCGCCGACACGCGCGCCGTCGACGTGATGGTGAGCCGGCTGCGCAAAGCGCTGGGGCCCGAGGCCGGCAAGCTCGTGGAGACGGTGTCGAAGCTGGGCTACTGCTTCAGAGAACCCGAGACGTGAAAAATCCCTCTCCCGCGGAGCGGGAGAGGGAGGTGGGAAAAAAACTTCGGGGTGCTCGGGGTTGAACCGAGAACCTCTTGGTCCCGAACCAAGCGCTCTGCCAATTGAGCTACACCCCGGTTTCGACGACTATAGCATTTTGATCAAAAGAGGGAGGGTGAGTCACAAGGGAACCTCGATTCGGGGAGCTGGGAATCGAACCCAGAACCTCTCGCACCCCAAGCGAGCGCTCTGCCATTGAGCCACTCCCCGCATCGCGGTTCCCCTGAGTGCCGGGGCCAGTATAGCAGTTAGCGGTTGAGTTCCGAAAGGATGGACTGCAGCTCCGTGCGCACATCCGCGAGCAGCTTGGCCGCCGCGCCCGCGTTCGCGGCCGTCGGTTTGGCCTCGGCGCGTTCGCCGAGCAGCGTCCGCCGCGCGCCGGCCAGCGTCATGCGCTTGTCGCGCATCAGGTCGCGGACCTGAAGAAGGGACTCGAGGTGGCGCCGGGTGTAGCGCCGGTGGCCGCCGGGCAGGCGCGCCGGCTTGAGGCTCGGGATCTGGTCTTCCCAGTAGCGCAGTGTATGCGCGGGAAGCTGTAGGATCCGGCAGGCCTCTTCCATCTTGAAGAGGTCCTTGTCCGGGATGATCGGCCGTGGGATGGCGGGCATCGAAGTTCTCGGTGTCAGACCTTAACTTATGGAACTTATTTGTCGTGCGTCAGAGTGCATCAAATAAGTTCCATAAGTTAAGGTCTGACACCGCCTTCTCGAAAGGTCGAGAAAGCGGTCCGGCTGTCGCCGAGATCCGTCTAAGCGGTCAGCAGGTTGCGCGAGGCCTTGAACCGGATGCCCTTGCGGGGCGGCACGGTCACGGTCTCTCCGGTCTTCGGGTTGCGGCCCTGCCGAGGGCCGCGCGCCTTCACGCGGAAGGTGCCGAAGTTCGAGATGACGACTTTTTCGTTGTTGTTGAGCGCGCCGCGGATCGTGTCGAAGGTCGTCTCGACCGCCCGCGCGGCCTCGCCCTTGGTCCTTCCCCTTTCTCTTACCCTTGGCCCGGGCCCTTCCCCTTCTCCCGTTGTTCCTTCTCCTTCAGGTCCTTGAAGATGTCTTCGGGCCGGATGTTCTTCAGATCGTCCTTGAATTTCTTGACCTCGGTCTCCGAGATGGGCTTGGAGAGCGTCTTGCACCGCTGGAAGACCTTCTCCTCGACGAAGATCGAGCAGCCGGCGCGGACCGCGACCGCGATCGCGTCGGAGGGGCGCGAGTCGAGCACGGTCTCCTGGCTGTCGCGCTTGAGGTGGATGCGCGCGTAGAACGTGTTCTCCTTCAGGTCGTTGACGACGATCTTGTCCACGTTCCAGCCGAGTGTCTTCACGGCGGCAAGCAGCAGGTCGTGCGTCAGCGGACGCGGCAGGACGATGCCGGAGAAGCGGATGGCGATCGCCTGTCCCTCGTTGAGCCCGATCCAGATCGGCAAGAGCCGGTTGCCGTGGATCTCCTCCAGGAAGATGATGCATTCGTTGACGGTGGTCGCGAGCGAATAGATGCGGACCTCGTGCTCGGTCGAGTCGTCCTTGCCTTCTTTGCCTTTGCCTTCGCTTTCCTTCGCCATTCAGTTGAATCCCAAAGCTTCCAGCAGCTTCGACGAGGGCGCCCCGCGGTGCAGGATCTTCCACATCGCCTCGAGCACGGGCGCGTCCACTCCGCTCGCCCGGGTCAGCTCGTAGGCGCTGCGCGCCGACTCTACGCCTTCCATCACCGTCGGGATCTCGCGCATCGCCGACTCAAGCGTTAGGCCCGCCCCGAGCTTCTCGCCGAGCGTGCGGTTGCGCGACTCGTTCGAGGTCCCGGTCAAGATCAGATCGCCCAGCCCGGCCAAGCCGTAGATCGTTTCGGCGCGCCCGCCTTGGGCGCTGATCAGCCGTCCCATCTCCGCCATGCCCTCGGTGAGCAAGGCGGCCTTGGTGTTGAAGCCGGCCTCCATCCCGTCGAGCATACCGCAGGCGATCGCCAGCACGTTCTTGAGCCCCCCTCCCAGTTCCACCCCGCGCCGGTCGGTCGAGACGACCACCCGGAGCGGCCCGCCGTCAAAAATCCGCTTCAACTGCCTCGCGATCGCCCGCCTGCGGCCGGCGATCAGCACCTTCGTCGCCACCCCGCGCGCCACCTCGCGCGCGAAGCTCGGCCCGGAGAGCGCGTACACGCGGCCCGCGAGCCCCGGCAACTCGTCCTCGATGACCTCCGCCATCGTCTTGAGGGTCTTCTTCTCGACCCCCTTCGACGCGGTCACGACCAGCGGCTTGTCGGAGTTGCGCCCCACCAGCCGCTTCAAGCCCCGCATCGTCGTCCGGATGTGCGCCGACGGCAGAGCCACGACGATCAAACCGGCCCCCCGAACCGAAGCTCGGATGTCCGAGGTCACCCGGACCCCGCGGTCGAGCTCCAGCTGCGGGATATGGGGATGCCTGCGGGTCTTTTCGAGGTTCCGGGCCAACTCCGGAAAGAATTCCCAGAGCGTGACCCGCCATCCCTGGCGGGCCAAGTGATTGGCCAGGACCGTGCCCCACAAGCCGGCCCCCAACACTGAAATTCTATTGCCTTTTTTCAGGTTTTTCAAGGTGCGAGCCGTGACCGAAGTGCAGCTCTTCGCCGAGAACGAGCCGCCGGAAGTTGGGGATATGCTTGATGAGGATGAGTATCCCGGCTGCGAACGCCATCCCGGTGAGAGGCAAAGGCTCGCGCAAAATCAAGGCGAAAAACGGGAAAAGCAGGGCTCCCGCCATGGAGCCGACGGAGATGTGCCCCGTGAGCGCGACGCCGGCGGCGAACACCGCGATGGCGCCGAGCATCGGCTTGGGTAGCAGCGCCAGGAATACGCCCGCCGATGTCGCGACTCCTTTTCCGCCGCGAAAACCGAGGAAAATCGTCCATACGTGCCCGACGATGGCGGCGGCTCCGCAGAGGATCTGGACCCAGTACGTCGTCGGGAAGAAGTAGCGCGCCAGGAGCACGGGGAAAAAACCCTTGAGCGCATCGACAAAAAGCGTCGCTGCGCCCGCTCCCCGGCCGACGACCCGGTATACGTTGGCCGCGCCGGGGTTGCCCGAGCCGTGCTCTCGGATGTCGATGCCCTTGAGCCGGCGCGAGATCAGATAGCCGGTGGGGATGCCGCCGGCAAGATAGCTCAAGATGCAGAGGCCTGGTATGGAAAAATCCATGATTTCCCAGAGTTTAGCAAAAAGCCAGCGAGCGCGTCACAATCGGTGGAGCAGGCGGCTCCAATTTTCGGGCGTCACGCGCAGGCGAACGCGCACCCGGCCGTGGTGGGTGCTCTGCCCGAGCACCTGCGCGCAGGCGTAGATATCGCCGATGCGGGCGGCCCGGGCGGGGTCCAGGTCGAGTTCGCGCAGGACCCAGCGGCCCTTCAGGGCATTCTCGACGCGGCCGAGAAGGTCGCCGATGCCCAGGCCGGTCTTCGCCGAGATCAACACTCCCTCGGGATGGGCGGCGCGCAGCCGTTCCCGCTCGGGTGCGCTCAGCAGGTCCGCCTTGTTGAAGGCCTCCACGCGCGGCGCCTCGCCCGCGCCCAGGTCGCTCAGCACCTCCTGGACCGCCGCGGATTGGCGTTTCGGATCGCGCGCCGCGGCGTCGTGAACGTGCACCAGGCAGTCGGCTTCGCGCACCTCCTCGAGCGTCGAGCGGAAGGCGGCGACGAGGGCGGTCGGGAGCTTTTGGATGAAGCCCACGGTGTCGGTCCACACGGCCCAGCCGCCCTCGGGCAGACGCACGCGCCGCGTCGTGGGGTCCAGCGTCGCGAAGAGCTTGTCGTCGGCGTAGACCATGCCCTTGACCGAGGCCGGCGCCCTCACCGGCCGAGGAAATGCCGGCTGCGCGTCCCGCAGCCGGCGCGCGCCGGCGGAGTCCATCAGCGCGTTGAGCAAGGAGGACTTGCCGACGTTGGTGTAGCCGATGAGCGCCACGTGCGGCACCGGGACCGATTGGCGCCTCTGGCGCTGGACCACGCGCTCGCGGCGCATGCGCTCGATGGCGCGCTTCAAGTGCTCGATGCGGCGGCTGATGTGGCGGCGCTCGTACTCGAGCTTGCGCTCGCCGGGGCCGCGCGTGCCGATGCCGCCCACCTGCTGGGAGAAGCCGCGCCAGGCGCCTGTCAGCCGCGGCAGCATGTACGACAGCTGCGCCAGCTCGACCTGGAGTTCCCCCTCTTTCGTGCGCGCGCGACGCGCGAAGATGTCGAGGATGAGGCGGGTGCGGTCGAGCACCTTGGCGCCGATGATGGCCTCGAGCGCCTTCTGCTGAGCGGGGGTCAGGTCCTCGTCGAAGATCACCGTGTGCGCGCGCGCCCCGCGCGCCGCCGCCGCCACTTCGTGCGCCTTGCCCTCGCCGATCAGGAGATTTAGGCGCTCGACGCGCTGGGTGAGGACGTCGGCCACCACGCCGCCCGCGGTCTCGGTGAGGCGTCTGAGCTCCTCGACGCTCTCCTCCATCCCGGCGTCTTTGCCCTTGAGCGCCATGCCGACGAGCACCACGCGTTCCATCAGCTTCCGTATCCTCCCTCTCCCGTCTCCAGGATACGCATCGCTTCATCGGCCCACGCCCGGGCGTCGCCCGCGCCCGCGTCGATCCAGCGCACGGGCGCTTGGCGGCGGAACCACGTGGCCTGCCTCTTCGCGTAGGCGCGCGTCGAGGCGACGAAGCTCTTGAGGGTTTCCGCGCTCGAAAGCGCGCCGCAGGCGCAGGCGAGGGCTTCGGGATAGCCGAGGCTCGAGAAGCCGGGTTCGCGGCCCGAGTATCTCGACGGCACCAGGCGCCGGACCTCCTCGACCATCGCCGGGAACATCGCCTCGCAGCGGACCCGGATGCGCTCGTCGAGCGCCGCGCGCGTCCACGAGACGCCGAGATAGACCGCGGGCCCCTCTGAAGGCGCAGTCCAGAAAGACGAGATGGGCCGCCCGGTGAGCTGAAACACCTCGAGCGCGCGCACGACCCGGTGGAGGTTGCCGGGCGGGATGCCTCGCGCGGCGACGGGGTCCACCCGCGTCAGCTCCTCATGCAGCCACTCGCGCCCGCGCCCCTCCGCCTGCTCCGCCAGCCGCTCGCGCACGCTCTCGTCCCGCTTGGGCAGCTTGTCGAGCCCGCCGAGCGCCGCGCGCACGTAGAGGCCGGTGCCGCCCACCAGGACCGGTCTTCGGCCGCGCGCCTCGATCTCCGCCCGGAGCTCGGCGACGCGCTCGGCGAAATCGCCCGCGTCCGTCGGCTCCTTCGGGTCGATGATGTCGACGAGATGGTAGGGGATGCCCTCGACTTTGTAGATGCCCTCGTCCCAGCGTCCCGCCGGCTTGTCCGTCCCGGCGTCGAGGACGCGGTACATCTGACGCGAATCGGCGCTGATGAGCTCGGCCGGAAAGCGCTTGGCGAGCTCGAGGGCGAGGGAGGTCTTGCCGGACGCGGTGGGTCCGACGATGGCGACGAGCGGGGCGGAGCCCCGCTGTGCCGGCCTTCGGTCGGGGCTGCTGGAGGGCCGGCCTAGTGGGTCCAGTGAGGCGCCTTCTGGGTCTTGTGGCAGAGGTAATGGAAGCGGCAGTCGCGCACGCAGGACTCGGGCAGGCTCAGCGAGAGCCGCGTGTCGCAGTCGAGATTGTCCACCGCCATCTCGTTGATGCGCTTCTGGTGGCGCTTCTGGATGCGCATGAACTGGATGCCGACCACGAAGGTCTCGCCCTTCTCGTGCACGCGGATCACTCGCGCCGTCACGGGCATGTGATCGAAGCCCGGCAGGTTGAGCACCATGTCGAGCTGCTTGGCGTGCGGCGGGGCGAGGAAGGTTATCAGCTGCATCCCGCCGGCCGAGAGATTGGTGAGGATGGCCGGCTGCGTCAGCGCGTCGGTGGTGGCGACTTTCTTTTGGCCTTTCTTCGGCTTCGGGGCAGCGTAGCGGAGCGTGATCGGCTCGATCAGGTTGCCGACCAGCGCGAAGCGCGCGTGCTTGCGGCGCTCGGGGACTCGATGGTGACCGTTTCGATGTGTCGACATACAGCGTCAGAACGTCATCGTATCATGAACGCGCAATGCGTTCAAGTGGATTTCCGCCGTCCGCCTCTTCCTCAAGCGCACCGGCACCGCAGCCCCGTCGCCGCCGTCGAGACGACGGCGGCCGCGACGATCGTCCCCGGCCTTGCGGCTTTCTCGAGCCGGGCGTTGACGTAATGCTCGGTGTGCCCGTGCCGGCCGTCTTCGAGCAGCACGCGGACCGTGCGGCCGACCTGCGCTTCGAGGTGCGCCTGGCGGCGGCTCTCCGCCAGCTGCAGGAGCCGCTGGTGCCGGCGCTCGATGACGGCCTCCGGGATGCGCCCGTCGAAGGACGCGGCCTCGGTGCCGTCCCTCGCCGAGAACTTGAAGCAGAAAGTCGCCGCCGGGTCGAGCCGCCGGACGAGGTCGAGGCTCGCCTCGAATTCCGCCTCCGTCTCCCCCGGAAATCCCGCGATGAAATCGGTCGTGATCTCGATGCCCGCCACCGCGGCCCGCAGGGCGTCGACCCGGTCGAGGAACTGCCGCACGGTGTAGTTGCGCCGCATGCGGCGCAGGATGCGGTCGGAGCCGGACTGGACCGGCAGGTGCAGGTGCGGGCAGACGGCGGGCGTCCGGGCCATCGCTTCGATCATGCGGGCCGTGAGATAATGCGGATGGGGGCTCATGAAGCGTATCCGCTCGATGCCTTCCACCGCCGCGACCGCGCGCAAAAGGTCGGCGAAATCCCGCCCGCCCTCCCGGTAGCTGTTCACGGTCTGTCCCAACAGCATCAGCTCCCTGGCGCCCGACGCGGCGAGCCGCCGCGCCTCCTCCAGGATCGTGCCGAACGGGCGGTACAGCTCGCGCCCGCGCACGGCGGGCACGATGCAATAGGTGCAGGCGTAGTTGCAGCCGCGCATGATGGTGAGGTAGGCGCTCACCGGCGCGCCGTCGGCTTGATAAGCCTCCGGCACGGCGGCAGCGTCCGGGCGCTGATAGCGCCCGGACACGCCGCCAGAGGAGAACGACCTCGGCGGCAGGGAGCGCGACTTCGTCGCCAGGCGCGCGGGGCCGGCCTTCGGCCACGCCCCCCGATTTTCCTTCTTCCAATCGAAGCGCCTGCGGAGGGCCTCCTCGAGGAGCTCCGGATAGCGGTCGATGGACTTGGCTCCGACGACGAGATCGACGAACGGGAACTGGCGCCGGATGCGGGCGCCGATGCGCTCCGCGACGCAGCCCGCGACGACGACCAAGCCCTCCGGCCGCTGCTCTTTCCACTCCCGCAGGCGGCCGATGTAGGAGATGGCGCGGTCCTCCGCATGCTGGCGCACCGTGCAGGTGTTGACGATGACGGCGTCGGCGTGTCCGAGATCGTCGACGGTCTCCAGGCCGCGCTCGAGCAGGGGCTGGGCCAGCTCGTCGCCGTCCGCCGCCGACATCTGGCAGCCGAAGCTGACGATATGCAGTTTCTTCGGGAAAAGCACGGAGAGAAGCTATCTTATCAAAAGCCCCGTGCGGACCGGGTGCCCTAGACCGAGCTCTCCACCTGCTCGGCGAACAGGCGCGATTCCGCCTCGACGGCCTCGAGCGTCCCCTTCTCCGCGGCCGTGCCCATCTCCTGGTTGAAGACGCTCCATACCGACAAGAGGCGGGGCATCTGGGGCGCGAGCGGCTGTGACGGATCGAGCAGGGCGCGGGCGACGTGGGCGACGCTCGCCTGCACCGCGAGCGCGGCGGTCAGGGCGCGGGCGCTGGGCGCCTTGGCGCGCGCCTGCTCGTTGTAGCGGACCCGGCCCGCCTCGATCATCTCGATGAAATCCTTCCCCGTCATGCGGCTCGCCTTCAGCCCGCGCTCGGCTCCGACGTCCTCGGCGGCCTTGGCCAGCTCGAGCGACGCCGACGCCGCGAACGCCAGCTCCTGGGCCGATGGAGTCGCGGCCGGCGACGACGCCGGCATCGAGGCGAAATACGGCGTCTTTCCGATCGCCTCCGCCAGTCCGGCGCGCGGGGAAGCGCCGAAGCCGGGGATCCCCAGCAGCAGCGGGTGTTCGAGGAGATGCTCCCCGCCCGCGATGACGTGGACGGTGAGGCCTTCGCCCTCCGCCCGCGCGATCGCGGAGGCGACCTGCCGGTCGAGCTCTCCGTTGCGCGAGCCGATCGCCGTGCGCCGGGCGGCAAGCCAAGCCTGCGCCGCTGCCGACGACCTTCGCGCCAGCTCGGCGTAGTAGCCGAAGCCGCTCGCGTCGCTGAACAGATGCTGGTTGAGCTCGTAGAGCGCCATGGTGCAGCGCAGCGTGATCGACCGCGAGCGGTCGTAGAGCTCGGGCGAGTCCCAGCCGCGCACCTCGATGGAGGGGACGGGCGCCCCGGGCGCGCCCAGCCAGGCCGGATCGAAGCCCTTGGCCTCCAGGTACCGGATCGCTTCGCTCCCGAAAAGGGCGGGGCCCATGTATCCCTCGTCGAGGATGAGGGCGCCTTTTCCCTCGCGCATATCCTCGGCCAGCCGCCGCATGTTCTCCGCGATCAGCGTCTTGTCGGAATGCCGCTCGCCGTAGAGGAAGACGCGCGCCGAGGAGCGCTCGGAGTTGGAGAAGACGAAGCCCGCGTCGAATCGGCGGTCCTTGCGCGCCGCCAGACGCCGCACCAGCGCGTCGATGGGCGCGAACCCGTGGCCCGGCGACTCCTGCGCGGGCCTCCACTGGAAGATGCTTCCCGGCGCCAGCTCGACCGCGCCGCCTGAGTCCGGAGCGGTGCGGTCCAGGGACTGCGGCGCCTCCAATGCCAGGCCGGGAACGCCGGTGAGGACGGGCGCGAGGACCGTCGGAGGCTGGGCCAGCGAAAACTTCGAGCCATCGAAGATCGGGCCCAGGGCGGCCTGCAGCGACGCGCCCGAGCTGCCCTCCAGCCCGACGATGGACGGGATCGGCGCCTCGATGACCGGCCCCGCCGCGGCGGCGAGCGGCAGGCAGCCGAGCAGCGCCGCTAAGATGGAACGACGCAAGGGCATCGCGACAGTTTACCGCGAACAGGCGGGCGTGTCAGGGGCAGTTGGACCCAGCGGCGCGGCTGTCGGAAGGCCCAGTCCTAGTGGGAGTTAAGGCCTGTGTCCGCCGCCAGCCGGGCGGTGCCGATCAGCACGGGCGTGACAGCCGGACCGCCGGTGGAAAGGATCACCGAATAGGCGCCCGCCGAAGCGGCGCCCTTGGAGACGTCTTCCAGATCCAGATGGACCATGAAGCTCGCGTCGAGGCCGGTCTCCGAGGTCGCCTGGAGCTCGACGCGCCCGTCGGAATCCGCAACGACGGGACCGAACCGCCCGGTCTCAAAATAGTCTTGTTCTCCCCCGCCGTTCGCGCCGCCCCAGGGAGCGGTGCAGCGTACCAGAAGCTTCGCGTTCGGCGCCGGCTTGCCCTCGCCGTCGAGGATGCGGCCGCGGACCTCGAAGGCGACGATGCTGCGCGTCTTCTGCCTGAACGGCGCGGCCGCGAGGTCATAGGGCGCCGACAGGACGGTCTTCACGAACAGCAGCGCCGTCGCGACCTGGGCGATCGGCATCACGCGCCAATAGGATGTCGCGACGTCCTTGGTCCGCTCCCAGCTCGCGCGCGTCGTGTTCCAGGGGAGCACGAGGGGCTTCACCGACAAGACGCGCACCGGACTCCCGTCGCGCGGCGCCGGTTCCTGCGAGCGCATGACGGGGGTCGCGCAGACAAGGAGCAAGGCCGACAAGGCCGCCTTTCGCCGCATGGATTCGAGTCTAGCAAAGTATCGGCCAAACCAGAGGAAGGTCGCCGCGTCGCTCATCGGGACGCCAGCGCGTGGTGGAACATGCTCGGCACGTACACCGAGAGCGCCGTGGTGGCCAAGGCGAACAGGGAGATCGCCAGAAGGATCGGCGCCATGACGCGGCGCTGCGGCACCCGGGCGTAGCGCATGACGGCCATGATCAGCCAGGGCCCTACGATCGGCGAGAGGACCGCCGTCGGGATGAAAGCGCCCCGCGAGGCCGCGAGACGCTCGAGCCGCGGGCTTCGCTTGCGTCCGATGAGGGAGCGCCAACAGGGCCAGCGCTCCAGGACCGCCCAGCCGTAGTCGACGATGAGCACCTGGACGTAAGCCAGGGGCACGCCCGTCACCATCACGAGCCAGGCGGGGTAATGCAGCTTGATGACGGCGAAAGGGATGGCGACAAGAAGACCTGGTGTCGGGCTGATCGCCGTCACGACGTAGAAAAGATCACCGGGGCCCACGGGGACTCATTATAGCAGGTCGCGACCGCCGGCCCGACCGTTCGGTCATTCGTCCAGCCATGCGGTGTCCGGAGAGCGGCTGTCGCCTTGAAATTGTAACAGTCCGCTGGTATTCTTCCGATATGCGTCGCCCGATCCACATCTTGATCGCGTTCATGATCGGCCTGCCGGCTGTCCGTCTGCCCGCGCGCGCGCAGGACGAGCCTCCCGCGGAGGCCCCGGCGGAACAGACCCCTCAAGAGGGGCAAGAGCCGGCGAGCGAACCGGCGCCCGCGGAATCTCCCGCCCCCGCCGAGGGTTCGGCGGACTCCCAGCCTGCCGAGGCGCCCGCGACGGGGGTCGTGCAGGAAGGCGACAACCCGAGCGAGGCCGCGCCCGGCGCCCAAGCGCCGCCGGCGCCGAAGCCGAAGAAGGCTCGGGGCAAAGCCCGCAAGGGGAAGCGGCCGGTCAAGGCCGCCGCCGGGAAAGCGGCGGGTGAGGCGAAAGCCTCCGCGCGCCGCTCCAGGCTCGGCGTTCCCGCGCCCGCGACGACCGCTCCGCCTCTTCCTTCCGCCCGGCTGGCGATGGAGCCCGCCAAGCCTGTCGAGACGCTGCCCTCCGTCCCCCTGTCGCCGATCTCGCCCTGGAATCCGTAGCCGCAGCCGGTGGGCCGAAGGGCCCAAAGGAAAGCGGTACCCATGACCCAGCCTTTTGCGCGGGCGCGGCATCACACTAAAGGAAGATGAAGCGCACGCTCGCGGCGGCTCTGGCTCTCCTCCAGGTGATCCTCTCGCTCGGACCGGGGGCTATCGACGCGTTCGCCCAGCAGGTGACGGTGCAGGTCCAGACGCCGGCCGGCGTGCCGGTCGGCGTCGCGGCCGCGGGCTCCGGCATCTCCGCCGTACCCGGCGGCGCCGCCAATCCCGCGACGCTTTCCCAGCCGATCCTGCTCCTGCCGAGCCAGATCGCTCCCGTAACGACGATCGGCGCGCCCATCAGCCTCTCGGCGGCCCGGACCCCGGGCTCGCCGGCGCAGGCCGCGGCCGCGCAGGCGCGGACGGCAACGGCCGGCGAGGACACGTCCTTGCCGCTCGCCGCGTTCCGGACTTCGCCCAAGGCGACCGGCGCATCCGTCGCGCAGGCCGCGCAGGCGAAGGTCCAGCTTCCCGCGGCCGCGCGCGTCATCGAGCGGACGGCCGCCGCGGGGCGTGCCGTCGCCGCCGATCTGCAGACGCTGCGCGCGCCCGCCGCCCAGATGCCCGGCGAGTCGGCGCGCGGTCTGGCCGACGGCGCCTTCAACGCGCTCTACGGCGAGAAGCTCATCCGCGGCACGGGCGAGGTCTCCGAGCCCGGGGTCCGGGCCTCCGAGCCCGGCATCGCCGCGGAGCAACGCGAGTCCCCCTCCCGCCGCATCCCGGGCCTCCAGGCCGCTTCACCGTCCACCGCCGTCCGCTCCGAGCCCGGCGTTCCGGCCGCGCCGACGCTCCCCCCGTCCGCGGGCGCCCGCGTCAGAACCGCCGCCATCGCGGTGGCGACCGTCCTCGCGGCCGCCGGCGCGGTCCCGTTCCTCATCCCGCACGCCGCGGTCATCGGCGCGATCGGCTCGGTCGCCCTCTCCGTCATCGGCATCCCGCAGATCATCCACAATTTCCGCGGGGGGCGCGAGGGCGTCAAGGACCTCGTCATCGCGAGCCCGCTCATCTGGTTTTCCGCCGCGAGCTTGCTCTCCATCGCCTCCATCGGCCACGGCTCGAGCCTCGCCTGGAACGCGGCCAACGTGGCCGGCGTCCTGGAAAGCGCCACCGTCGTCGGCCAGATCAACGCCTACAAGCGCGACAAGTCCGACCTGAAGGCGACGCTCATGACGGTCGCCGCGACGGCCGTGCCGGTCGCGCTCGCCGCGCTGCAGGTCTTCATGCCGCTCAAGGCGTGGGCCGACCTCGCCTTCACGGCGGCGATGGGCCTTCTCTGGGTGCTCAATTGGCCCCAGATCAAGCAGAACTACAATCTCTTCAAGACGGAGGGCCGGGCGCCGAGCGGCATCGCTCCGGCCTATCCGGCGCTCGTCGCCGGCGGCAGCCTCCTGCACTTGCTCGCCGCGCTCGCGGCCGGGGATATGCGCTGGGCGATGAACGCGATCATCGCCATCGTCACCGCCGGCGCGGTGCTCGCGCAGATCTACGCGCCGCGCGCGGCCAACGCGGTCATCGGCCCGCTGGCGCGCCTGCAGGACGGCGCGGCCGCGCTGATCGCGCGCGCCCGGACTCCGAACCTCATCGAGGATGCGTTCTCCGGCGCGGACCTCTCCCGGTTCGCGGGCGAAGACGGCGACGCGGCGCTCGCCGAGGCCGAGGCGAAGGCGAAGGCCATGCCCGGCCGGAGCGTGATCTTCCTCGAGGCGCCGACCTCGGCCGGGAAATCCACCTTGGCCAAGAGCCTCGCGGCCGCCCTCGGCAAGCGCATCCGCTCCATCGAGGTGGACCGCTATTTCAAGTCCGTCGCGGACGTCCGTCCACGACATGGCCACCTCGACCACCCGCTTCGACTCGGGCGAGTTCATGCAGCTGGGCGCCGACGAGGTGCTGATCGTCGACTCCATCTTCGCCTCCCACCCGCTGCTCAAGGCCGCGACCGAGGGCCACCCGACGATGAATCTCTATCTCGACGCGCCCGCGGTCGTGCGGCTGGCGCGCCGTCTGGCGCGCGACAAGAACGAGCGCGGAAAGCCGGTGGTCGAGAACCTGAAAGGCTGGTCGCGGATCCTGGCCGACGAGCGCGCCAACATCCTGCCGATGCGCTCCCAAGCCGACATGGTGCTGAACCTGGTGAAGGCCGAGGAGCTGCGGAACCTTCCCGGAGCCTACGCCCGCCTGCTCGACGCGGAAAACCCCGAGACGCGCGCGGAGACCGGCCGCCTCATGGCCGACATGATCCGCGCCTCGCTCACCGCCGACGCGGCGCGGTGAGCCCACGGCGCGCCGCGCGCTCCCTTCTAGGGCATCGCGATTGATTATGTTGCGGGCTGCCGCTATACTCCGGAGCGTGAGACAACAAAGGCTTCTGACGGCTGCGTTGGTCTGGGGGCTGTCTTTGACGTCCGCGATGGCGCAGCAAAACGAGGGCTGGGTGCCGGTCTTCTCCCTCGACTACATGGCGGCCGGAAATTCTTCAAAACACAATAGGCGCACGGCGGATGCGCTGTGCGCGCAGCTCCTGAAGACCGGCGCCGCTACCTGCTCGTCCGAGGCGCCTGGCTACGCGGCTATCGGCGGACGCGTCGGCTGGATGTACGAGACCCCCGATTTCTACCTGGGTCCGAGCGTCGGCGCGTACTACGGCGGGCCTACCATGCAAAAGGAGAGCTATGCCGGAACCGCCGCCGGAATGGCGGGAACGGCGGTGACGACGGTCCGCAATATGACCTTCCGCTTCCTCCTCGAGGACTACAAGCGCTTCAAGATCGACGAGGGGACCTCGGTCCTATTGGGAGCGGGCGTGGGGCTCGCCGTGACGCACGAGAGCCGCTGGTGCTCCAGCTCCGGCGTCCTCGCATGCGTCGCTCCCAACAGCACGATGAACCGAGGCTTCGCGGCCTGGGAGGCGGGCCCCTCGCTCGTCATCCATGCTTGGGAGCTCGGGGTCCGTTGGGCGGGTTTCGGCCGCCACGGTCTTTCCCCGTGGAACACCGTGGAAGTGCTGACGGGATTGCGCTTCTAGTCTTCGGGGTGCAGCCAGCCGTCGATGCGGCAGGCGGCGACCGGCATGTTCAAGCGGATCCAGTACAGCATGTCCTCCGCCTGAGGATCCGCCGGCGTCGGGTTCTCGGCCCGGGCGAATTCCCGGACCATCGACGTCTGGGCGGGAGTCAGGAACCTCTCCAAAGCGGTCTCGAGCAGCCGGCGGCGCTCAACAGCGTAAGTGGCGATCATGCCGGTAGGATACCGGAAGGGGCGCCTCGGGCGGCATGACCCAGGACAACCGCTGCGGTTGACGCGCCTCAATAGGAGGAAGGTCCCATCGGCCGGCAGGCCCTCCGGCCGGGTCCGCCGCTTCACGAGTTCCTTGGCCGCGGGGAGGACTACAGCCCGGGCTTGGTCATCGCCTCGGGCTTGATCCAGTCGGCGAACTGCTTCTCGGTGACGAAGCCGAGCTTCAGCGCGGCCTCCTTCAAGGTCAGGCCCTCGGCGTGCGCGAGCTTGGCGATCCTGGCGGCCTTGTCGTAGCCGATGTGCGGGTTGAGCGCCGTCACGAGCATCAGGCTCTTGCGCATCAGCTCGTCGATGCGGCCCTTGTTCGCCTCGATGCCGGCGGCGCAATGCTCCGTGAACCCTCTCGTCCCCGCCGCCAGGAGCTTCGCCGAGTGCAGGAAGTCGTGGATGATGAGCGGCTTGAAGACGTTGAGCTCGAAGTTCCCGGAGGCCCCCCCCACGTTGATCGCGACGTCGTTGCCGAGCACCTGGGCGGCGATCATCGTCACCGCCTCGCTCTGCGTCGGGTTGACCTTGCCCGGCATGATCGACGAGCCCGGCTCGTTCTCCGGGATGCGCAGCTCGCCCAAGCCCGCGCGCGGCCCGGAGGCGAGCCAGCGCACGTCGTTGGCGATCTTCATCAGCGAGCAGGCGAGCGTCTTGAGCGCGCCATGGGCGAAGACGAGGGCGTCGTGGGCGGCCAGCGCCTCGAACTTGTTCGGCGCGGGCTTGAAGGCAAGGCCGGTGAGCCTGGCGATGCGCGCGCAGGCCTTTCTGTCGAAGTCGGGGTGCGCGTTGAGGCCCGTGCCGACGGCCGTGCCGCCGATGGCCAGCTCGTGGAGCCCGGGCAGGACGGCGTCGATGCGGCCCAAGTCCGCGTCGAGCTGCGCGGCCCAGCCGCCGATCTCCTGGCCGAGGGTCAACGGCACCGCGTCCATCAGATGCGTGCGGCCGATCTTGACCACCGTCGCGAACTCCTTGGCCTTCTTCTTGAGCGAATCGCGCAGCCCCGTGACGGCCGGGATCAACTCATGGACGAGGACCTCCGCCGCGGCGATGTGCATGGCGGTCGGGAAGGTGTCGTTGGAGGACTGCGACTTGTTCACGTCGTCGTTGGGATGGATGGGGTTCTTGGACCCCATCGCGCCGCCGGCCAGCTCGATGGCGCGGTTCGAGATGACTTCGTTGGCGTTCATGTTCGACTGCGTGCCCGAGCCCGTCTGCCAGACGACGAGCGGGAAATGCTCGTCGAGCTTGCCCTCGATCACCTCGTCGGCGGCCTGGACGATGAGCTTCTCTTTCTCTTTGGGGAGCAGCCGCAGCTCCGCGTTGGCCTGGGCGCAGGCCTTCTTGAGCACGCCGAGGGCGCGGATCATCTCCCGCGTCAGCGTGTCGCGGCCGGCGCCGGCCGCGAAATATCGCGACAGGTTGAAACTAATAAGAAACGTCATTGGTCCTGAAACCTTTGTTGAGGGTTGTGTTGCAGGAACACCGCTTAACGGAATAGGCTATTTCAATTCCTGCTTCAACGGAGCTGATATGTATAACAGCTGGAAAGGATCCTATGCTGTGTTCAGTTCCATAAATGCAAATGCCTTCCTTAATCATATGGTAATGTATGTTATGCCTGGTGAGGGAATCGATGTATCACCATTGATGAGTGCGGAGGAGGCCAGGCAGAAGATGGC
>JAPLKK010000018.1 GCA_026388115.1 Elusimicrobiota bacterium
GCCCGCCCCCGTTGCCCACGGGCAGATTGTAGTTGGTCAGCGCCCAGATGTTGCCGTCGTAGGAATACACGTAGCCGCCGGCCGTGGCCGCGTACAGCTTGCCGTTGAACATCGTCAAGGCATTGATGGTCCCCGCCGAGGGCAGGGGGTTCCCGCCGTTCAGCGTCGTCACCGTCGAGAAGGCGATCCAGCTCTTGCCGGCGTTGGTCGAGTAGAGCACGCCGAAAGCCTCCGTCGGCTCCGGACCCTCGTGACCGTCGCCGCCGAAGACCAGCGCCATCGTGGAGACCGCGAGGCCGCTGCCCACGTCCGTGATCGTCACCTGCGCCGTCGCCCCGGCGATGACGTTGCTCACCTGCACCTCGCCCATCAGCCCGCCCGTCGAGCTGACGCTCGAGAAGAGGCCCGACATCGCCGGCGGCGCGACGTCGAGCACGAAGCTCGACGTCGACGACCACGCCCCGAAGACCCCGAAGATGCCGTTCGTCTGCGCCACGCGCCAGTAATACGTCGTCCCCGCCAAGAGCGTGAACGTCGAGATGTACGCCGCGCCCGTGTTCGGCAGGAAGGTGCTGACCACGATGGACGGCAGCGAGATCGCCGGCGTCGAGATGTTCGCGACCACGCTCCCGAACGTCGGGTCGTTGTTCGAGATCTGCAGATAGTAGGAAGAGCCGGCCGGCAGCCCCGCCACCGTCGCGGTGCTCGGCCCCATCCACGAGAAGTTCGGCTGGACGTTGACGAAGGCCGTGTTGGCCGGCAGGCCCGGCGTCGAGACCGCCACCGAGGTCAGCGTCAAGGTGTCCACCCACACCGCGAACGGCCCCATGCGCTGCACTTGCCCATTGCGGGACACGACGGTGAAGATCACCTGGTCGGTCGCGCCGCACGGCCACACCCCGCCGCAGGTGAACGAGTTCGTCGAATTGACGAGGTTCAGGCCCGTCGCCGTCAGCGTCTGCGCGAGCGTCGTCCCGTCCCCTGGTACACCCGGCCGTTCTGGTCGCCCCCGTACAATCTGCCGTTGAACGGCGCCAGGGCGAACACCGGGCTCACGCCCGTCGTGACCGGATAGCTGCTATTGATCGCCATCCAGGTGCTGCCTTCCGTGCTCACGTAGATCTTCCCGTACGTCGCGTCCGCCGCGTACAGCTTGCCGTTGAGCTGGGCCAAAGACGACAAGGACGAGCCGAAGTTGCCGTTGACCGACAGGGTCGGCGCGCCGCCGGGGCCGGACACGATGTTGCTCGACTGGATCCAGCTCCACCCGTCCATGCTTTGGAAGATGCGGCTCGACGCGTCCACCGCGAACAGGCGGTTGTTGAAGGCGGCCAGCGCCACGATGTTCGCCCCCGCCACCAGGGCGTTGCCGTTGTTGGTCGCGACCCAGGTGCTCCCATCAAGGCTGTAATACACCCTGCCCGACGCGTCGCCCTCGTACAGCCGCCCGTTGAACGAGGTGAACGATTGGATCCCTCCGGCGCTCTGGAAGGCCGCGGCGCCGCTCTGGATCATGCTCCACGAGTCGCCGCTCGTGCTCACGTAGATGCGGCCGACGCTGGCGTCGCCCGCGTACAGCCGGCCGTTGAACGCCGCCAGGGCCGAGATGAACGACGTCGGCCCGAGCGCGAAGTTCCCGTTGGAGACCGTCCAGTTGGTCCCATTCTCCGTCCAGTAAGCCTTCCCCGTGGAGTTGAAATCGGCCGTGTACAGCCTGTTGTTGAAGACCGCCAGCGCGCGCAGCGGCCCGCCGGTGCCGCCGCCGCCCACGATCGCGCTGGCGCTCCAGCTGTTGCCGTCCGCGCTCGAGTAGATCTTGCCGTTCAAGCCGTCGACGGCGTACAGCTTGTTGTTGAACACCGCCATGGAGCGCAGGTTCGTCGCGCCGCTGATGATCGGATTGCCGCCGTTCATGGGCGTGATCGCTCCCGAGAAGTAGATCCACGTCTGCCCCGCGTTCGTCGAGTAGATCACGCCGAAGCCGCCGGTCAAGCCCGGATTGTCATGCCCGTCGCCGGCGAAGGGGAGGGCGCCGGTCGAGACCGCCAGCCCGCTGGCCAGGTCGGCGACGCCGATCTGCGCGGTCACGCCGGTCGCGAGATTATTGATCTGCAGCTCATTGAGCGTCCCGCCGGCCGGGGAAAGCGTGGAGAAGAGGCCGCTCTGGACCGTCGGCGTCAGGTCGGTGACGAAGGTGAACATGGTGGAGAACAATCCCATCGACTGGGACGCCCCGTTGATCGTCGCCAACCGCCAGTAGAAGGTCGCGTTGTTCGCCAGGGTGTAGGTCGAGTTGTAGGCGCCGAAGGCGGTCGGCAGCATCGTGCTCACCTGGATCATCGGCGTCGAGATGCTGACGACGATGTTGCCCTGGGCGAAGGCGGGGTCGCCCCTTGAGACCTGCAGGAAGTAAGACGTGCCTCCCGGCAGACCGGCCACCGTCATCGTGCTGGGTCCCGTCCAGTTGAAGTTGACCGTCCCCGTGCTCACGTACGCGCCGTTGGCCGGATAGACCGGCGCGGAGATGGCGAGGGCCGTCGTGCCGTCCACCTGGATCGCGAAGGGGCCGATCCGCCCGACGTTGCCCGCGACGTCCGCCGCCGTGAACATGACCTGGTCGGTCGCGCCGCACGGCCAGACCCCGCCGCAAGTCGTCGTGTTCGACGAGTTGGCGAGATTCATGCCGCTGACGCCCATGCCCTGGACCGCGGTCGTCCCGTCGGAGCCGCCGAGCGTCGCGGCCAGCGGCGTGACCTGGTACGCGTAGCCGTTGTTGTCGGCGGCGTACAGCTTGCCGTTGAACGGCGCCAAGGCCCAGAACGTGCTCACGCCGATCGCGTAACCGCCGTTGGTCGTCAGCCAGGCGCTTCCCTCCGTGCTCACGAAGATCCTGCCCGTGCCGTCGCCCGCGTACAGCTTGCCGTTGAAGGCGGTCAAGGACTGCAGGGCGTTGCCGCCCGCCGCCTGGACCCCGCCGTTCCAGTTGATGCCGTCGGTGCTGACGAACACGCGGCCCGTGGCCGAGTCGATCGCCACCAGCTTGTTGTTGAAGGCGGCAAGGCCCGAGATGCTCGCCCCCGCGAACAAGGGCGCGCCGGCGACGCCGCCGGCCCCGTTCGTGTAGCTCCACGTGCTGCCGTCCACCGAGGCGAAGACCCGGCCGAGGTTGTCTCCCGCGAAGACGCGGCCGTTGAAGGCTCCGAGCGACCAGATCGCGCCGCCGATCTGCTGGCCGGGGAAGCCGCCGACAAGGGCTCCGCCTCCGGTCAAGGTCGCGTTCCACTGGTTCCCGTCGGTGCTCACGAAGACCCGGCCGCCCAGGTCGCCGGCGTACAGGCGGCCGTTGAACACCGCCATCGAAAGGAAGACCGTCGTCGAGACCGCCGTGTTGTTGTTCGACTGCGTCCACGACGTCCCGTTATCGGCGCTCCACCAGATCTTGCCCGTCCCGTCGGCCGCGTACAGCCGGCCGAGGTAGGTGATCAGCGGGCGGATGCCGTTGGTGCCGACGGGCGAGCCGCCCTTGGCGGCGCTCCAGGTGTTGCCGTCCGCGCTGGAATAGACCTTCCCGCTCGTCCCGTCGGCCAGGTACAGCCTGCCGTTGTACACGGTCATGCCGCGCAGGTTCGCCGCGCCGGCCACGACCACGTTTCCGCCGTTCATCGCCGTCACCGTCGAGGCGTCGATCCAGGTCTGGCCCGCGTTGGTCGAATACGTCACGCCGTAAGCCGAGGCCACGCCCGGATTGTCGTGGCCGTCGCCCGCGAAGGCCACCACATACGTCGAGAGGACAAGCCCGCTCTGTAGGTCCTGCACCGGCACCTGCGCCACGACTCCGGCCATCAAGTTGCTGATCTGCGTCTCGCCCATCACGCCGCCGGTCGAGCTGATGCTCGTGAACGCCCCGGCCGCCGCCGGAGCGACGAGGTCCGTCTCGAAGCTGTAGGTCTGCGACCAGGCGCTGGTGGAGCCGTACTCGCCGTTGACCGTCTGCACCCGCCAGTAGAAGGTCGCGGCGTTGGCGAGCGTGTACGTCGAGATATAGGCGCCGAAGCCCGTGGCCATCATCGTGCTCGTCACGACCGCCGGCGTCGAGATGCTGACGACGATGTTGCCGGCGGAGAACGCCGGGTCGTTGTTGGAGACCTGGAGGTAGTAGGAGCTCCCCGGCGGCAGGCCGGCCACAACCGCCGTGCTCGGCCCCGTCCAGTTGAAATTGGGCTGGGCCGTCACGAAGGCCCCGCTGGCCGGGTAGCTCGGCGTCGAGATCGCCATCGACGTCGTCGCGTCCACCTGCACGGCGAAAGGCCCGGCCCTGAAAACGTTGCCCGCGCGGTCGACCGCCGTGAAGATCACCTGGTTGTTCGCGCCGCACGGCAGGTAGCCGTAGCAGGCGATGGTGTTGGTCGAATTGACGAGGTTCAGCGTCCCGGCCAGCGTCTGCGCATCCGTCGCGCCGCGGCGAAGAGCTTGCCGTTGAACGCCGCCAAGCCGTACATGTTCGTGCCGACGGGATAGGAGCTGTTGGTCACGAGCCACGCGCTGCCGTCGGTGCTCACCCACACGCGCCCGCCGGCATCGCCGGCGTACATCTTGCCGTTGAACGAGCTTAAGCTCGCGATCGCCGCCCCGCTCGACACGCCGTTGACCCCGTTCCACGAGTTGCCGCCGTCGGTGCTCACGTACACGCGGCCGAGGGCGTCCCCGGCGAAGAAGCGGTTGTTGTACGTGGCCAGCGCCGTGATCGTCGAGTTCTGGAAGGCCACGACCGCTCCGCCGTTCGACGAGGTCCAGGTGCTGCCGTCCACCGACATCACCACCCGCCCCGAGCCGTCTCCCGCGAACAGCCGCCCGTTGAAGACCGCCAGCGACCGGATCGGGCCCGCGATTCCGTAGGCCGGCAAGCCGCATTGCGGCGTCGCCCAGGTGTCGCCGCTGGTGCTGACATACACGCGGCCCGGCATGGCGCTGTCGCCCGCGTACAGCCGGCCGTTGAACACCGCCATCGCCTGGATGTTGTTGGCCACCGCCACGCCGCCGTTCGTCGCCGCCCACGTCTGGCCGTCCGCGCTCACCCAGACCCGGCCCACCGCGTCGGCGGCGAACAGCCTGCCGTTGAAAGCCACCAAGGCCCTCAGCGGGGCGCCCACGGGGATCGGATTGTACTGGGGGCCCAGCCAGGTGTTGCCGTCCACGCTCGAGTACACGTTGCCGCCCGAGGCGGGCGAGCCGTCAGCGGCGAAAAGCTTGCCGTTGAACACCGCCAGGGCGTACAGCCCGCTGCCCACCGGGCTGCCGTGGTTCGTCATCACCGGCGTCGAAAAGTCGATCCAGAAGCGGTTCTGGATGCTCGAGCTGGTCGAATAGAGGACGCCGAAGGCGCCCGTCTGGTACGGCCCCTCGTGGCCGTCACCGGCGAAGGTCAGCAAGCTCGTGGAGATCGCCAGCCCGCTGTTCGTGTCGGTGAGCGTGATCTGCGCGGTCACGCCCGTTCCGAGGTTGTTCACCTGCGTCTCAGCGACGGTCTGGCCGAAGGCGTTGAGGCTCGCGAAGTTGTTGCTGGGCGGAGTGAGCGCGGGAGCGGAGAAGTCCGTGACAAAGCTGAAGGTGGAAGACCAGGGGGCGAGCGTGCCGAAGAGGCCGTTGGTCAGGGCCACGCGCCAATAATAGGTGGTGTTGGTGGTCAGCGTGAACGTCGAGATGTAACCGGCGGTCACGTTGGCCAGGGTCGTGCTCACCAGCACCGCCGGCGTCGAGATGCTGATGAGGGGGACGCTGGCGAAGGTCGGGTCGTTGGAGACCTGCAGATAATAGGAAGAGCCCGAAGGCAAGGCTGCCACGGTCGTCGAGCTGGGGCCGGTCCAGGCGAAGTTCGTGGAGACGCCGCCGTAAGTCGTCGGCAGCTGGATGTTGACGAAGGCGCCGTTCGCCGGCACGCCCGGGGTCGAGACGGCGAGCCCCGTCGACGTCAGCGTATCGACGAGCACGGCATAGGGGCCGAAGCGAGCCTGGACGCCCGCCCGGTCGGAGGCCGTGAAAATGACCTGGTTCGTGGCTCCACAGGGCCAGTTGCCGCCGCACGTCAAGGCGTTGGTCGAGTTCACCAAGTTGAGTCCGTAGACCGCCAGGCTCGACACCGCGGTCGTGCCGTCGACGGCGGCGAAGCCGTTGGTCGTCAAGGTCGCGCTCACCGGCGTGATCTGATAAACCCTGCCGGCGTTGTCTCCGGCGTAGAGCTTGCCGTTGAACGGCGTCAAGCCGAAGAGCGGACTGCCCGCGACGGAGATCGGGAAGCTGCTGTTGATGACGAGCCAGCTGCTGCCCTCCGTGCTCACCCACACCCGGCCGTTGTTGTCCGCGCCGTACAGCTTGCCGTTGAACGCGCTGACGGCGTTGATCGCCACGCCCTGCGGACCGCCGCTGACCTGCGTCCAGGTGTTGGCGTCCTGATTCATGAAGTAGATCTTGCCGTTGCTCTGATCCGCCGCGTACAGCTTGTTGTTGAACGCCAGCAGGGCGCCGATGTTGCCGGCGGCGCCGCCGAGCTGGACGCCGTAATTATTGATGGCCGTCCAAGTGCTGCCGTCCACGGAGGCATACACCCGGCCCAAGCTGTCGCCCGCGTACAGCCGGCCGTTGTAGACGGCCAAAGACTGCACTTGGCCGCCGAGCATCGTCTGGAAGGGCACGATGCCGCCCTGCACCATCGCCCAGGTGTTGCCGTCCACGGTGACGTAGATGCGGCCCAGACCCGCGTCGCCGGCGAACAGGCGGCCATTGAAGATCGCCAAAGACGTGATGTTGGCGCTTGGTCCCAGCGCGAAGCCGCCGTTCGTCGTCGTCCAGTTCGTGACCGTGCCGTCAGGACTCGAATAGACCTTGCCGCCGGCGTCGCCGGCGTACAGCTTCCCGTTGAAGACGATCAGCGCGCGGATGGCGCTGCCGCCCAGCGTGCTGCCGGAGTTGGAGGCGGTCCAGATGTTGCCGTCGCCGCTGGAATATACCTTCCCGTTGGCCCCGTCGGCGACAAAGAGCCTGTTATTGAACACCGTGAAGCCGCGCAGGTTGGCGGCGCCCGTCACGATGACGGCGCCGCCGTTCATGCCGGCGATCGCCGAGGCGTCGACCCAGGTCTGCCCCGCGTTGGTCGAATAGCTCACGCCGAAGCCGCTGGTCTGCCCGGGGCTGTCATGCCCGTCGCCGGGCAAGGCCAGCGCGCCGGTCGAGACCGCCAAGCCGCTCACGGCCGCGAAAAGATTGATCTGCGCCGTCACGCCGGCGGCCAGGGCGTTGATCTGCGCCTCGCCCAAGAGCCCGCCCGTCGAGGAGGCGCTGGTGAACAGCCCCGACTGCACGGGCGGCAGGATCTCGGTCACGAAGCTGAAGCTCGACGACCAGATCCCTTGCACGCCCGAGGCGCCGTTGAGCGCCTGCACCCGCCAGTAGTACGTCGTGAGGTTGGGCAGCGTGAACGTCGACAGATACGCCGCGAAGCCCGTCGGCAGGACCGTGCTCACCTGCACGGCGGGGGTCGTGATGGCGACGACGATGTTGGTCGCGAAGCTCGGGTCCTTCGACACCTGGAGGTAGTAGGAAGTCCCGACCGAAAGCCCCGCGAGCGTCGTCGTGCTCGGCCCGGTCCAGTTGAAGTTGACCGTCCCCGTCGTCACGTACGCCCCGTTGGCCGGGAAGCTCGGCGTCGAGATCGCCAGCGTCGTCGTCGCGTCCACTTGGACCGCGTAGGGGCCGAGCCTCTGCGCATTGCCGGCGCGGTCGAAGGCGGTGAACATCACCTGGTTGGTCGCGGCGCAGGGCCAGAGCCCGCCGCAGGTCTGGGTGTTCAGCGAGTTGGCCAGGTTCATCCCGCTCGCGGTCAACGTCTGGGCCGTGGTCGAGCCGTCGCTCCCACTCAACGTCGCCGTCACCGGCGTGACTTGGAACGCGTAGCCGCCCGCGTCCGCCGCGAAAAGCCTGCCGTTGAAAGGCGCCAGCGCGTAGAGGGTGCTCACGGCGATCGCGTAGCCGCCGTTGGTCGCCAGCCAGGTGCTTCCCTCGGTGCTGATGAAGATCTTGCCCGCGCCGTCGCCCACGTAGAGCTTGCCGTTGAAGGCGGCCAACGACTGCAGGGCGCTGCCGCCCGCCGCCTGGACGCCGCCGTTCCAATTGTTTCCGTCGGTGCTCACGAACACGCGGCCCGTGGCCGAGTCGATCGCCACCAGCTTGTTGTTGAAGGCGGTCAGGCCCGAGATGCTCGCCCCCGCGAACAACGGCGTGCCGGAGCCGCCGGCCCCGTTTGTGTAAGCCCACGTGGCGCCGTCCACCGAGGCGAAGACGCGGCCCAGGCTGTCGCCCGCGAAGAGGCGGCCGTTGAACGCGGCCAAGGACCAGATCGCCCCCGTGCCGACGACGGCGTTTGTGGACGCCGCGGTCCAAGTGGTCCCGTCGCTGCTGACATACACCCGGCCGGCGAAGTCGCCGGCGAAGAGGCGCCCGTTGAAGGAAGCCAGCGACAAGATCGCCGAGGTCCCCACGGCGACGCTGTTGTTCGACTGCGACCAGCTGCTGCCGCCGTTGGCCGTCACGAAGATCCTGCCGACGTGGTCGCCGGTGTAGATCCGGCCGTTCGCGGCGACGAGGAGCGGCCTCAAGGTGCCGCCCGGCGCGACATAGCCGTTCAAGCTGTTGCTCCGGCTCCAGCTGTTCCCATCGGCGCTCACATAGATCAGTCCGTTCGCCCCGTCGACGGCGAAGATCTTGCCGCCCGCCACGGCCAGGCCGCGCAATTGCGAGGCGTTCGAGGGGGGGCCGGTGTAGATGACCGCGCCGTTGCTCATCGAGGTCACGGTGGAAGCGTCGACCCAGGTCTGGCCGCCGTTGGTGGAATAGCTGACGCCGAAGGCGCCGGTGACGCCCGGATTGTCGTGGCCGTCGCCCGCGAAGGCCAGCACGTTCGTCGAGACGACCAGGCCGCTCAGCGCGTCCTGCACCGGGAGGTTCGCCACCACGCCGACGGACACGCCGTTGATCACGGCTTCGCCGATGCTCAAGCTGGCCAAGTTCACGCTCGTGAAGTTCCCGACGGCCGCCGGCGCCACGAAGTCGGTCACGAAGCTGGAGGTCTGCGACCAGGCGCTGGCGGAGCCGTACACGCCGTTGACCGTCTGCACGCGCCAGTAGAAGGTCGCGGCGTTGGCGAGCGAGTAAGTCGAGAGGTAAGCGCCGAAGCCCGTGGCCATCATCGTGCTCGTCACGATCGCCGGCGTCGACATGCTGATGATGATGTTGCCGGCGGAGAACGCCGGGTCGTTGTTGGAGACCTGGAGGTAGTAGGAGCTCCCGGGCGGCAGGCCAGCCACGACCGCCGTGCTCGGCCCCGTCCAGTTGAAATTGGGCTGGGCCGTCACGTAGGCCCCGCTGGCCGGGTAGCTCGGCGTCGAGACGGCCATCGACGTCGTCGCGTCCACCTGGATCGCGTACGGCCCGACCTTGAAGACGTTGCCCGCGCGGTCGGAGGCCGTGAAGATCACCTGGTTGTTCGCGCCGCACGGCATGTAGCCGTAGCAGGCGATGGTGTTGGTCGAATTGACGAGGTTCAGCGTCCCGGCCAGCGTCTGCGCATCCGTCGCGCCGTCGGTCCCGCTCAGCGACACCGCCGCCGGCGTGAGCTGGTACACGGCGCCGCTATAGCTGTCGGCGGCGAAGAGCTT
Source organism: Elusimicrobiota bacterium (assembly GCA_026388115.1). Lineage (GTDB taxonomy): Bacteria > Elusimicrobiota > Elusimicrobia > UBA1565 > JACRDR01 > JAPLKK01. The sequence goes on from JAPLKK010000018.1 coordinate 9,708, forward strand.
GCCGTTGAACGGCGCCAAGCCGTAGATGCTGGTGCCGATGGGATAGGAGCTGTTCGTCACGACCCAGGCGCTGCCTTCGGTGCTGACGTACACCCGCCCGCCGGTGTCGCCGGCGTACATCTTGCCGTTGAACGAGGTCAAACTCACGATGGCGCCGCCGCTGGAGACCGGCACGCCCGCGGCGCCGTTGCCGTTCGTACCGGTCCACGAGTTGCCGCCGTCGGTGCTCACGTACACGCGGCCGAGGGCGTCCCCGGCGAAGAAGCGGTTCTTGTAGGCGGCCAGCGCGGTGATCGAGGAGTTCTGGACGCTCACCACCCCGCCGCCGTTCGACGAGGTCCAGGTGCTGCCGTCCACCGACATCACGATCCGGCCCGAGCCGTCGCCCGCGAACAGCCGCCCGTTGAAGACCGCCAACGACCGGATCGAGCCCGCGATGCCGTAGTTCCCGATCTGCGGCGTCGCCCAGGTGTCGCCGCTGGTGCTGACGTACACGCGGCCCGGCAGGGCGGCGTCGCCCGCGTACAGCCGGCCGTTGAACACCGCCATCGACTGGATGTTGTTGGCCACCGCCACGCCGCCGTTCGTCGGCGCCCACGTCTGGCCGTCCGCGCTCACCCAGATCCGGCCCACCGCGTCGGCGGCGAACAGCCTGCCGTTGAAGGCCACCAAGGCCCGTAGCGGGGCGCCCACGGGGATCGGATTGTACTGCGGCCCCAGCCAGGTGTTGCCGTCCACGCTCGAGTACACGTTGCCGCCCGAGGTGGGCGAGCCGTCGGCGGCGAAAAGCTTGCCGTTGAAGACCGCCAAGGCGTACAGCCCGCTGCCCACCGGGCTGCCGTGGTTCATCATCACCGGCGTCGAGAAGTCGATCCAGTAGCGGCCCTGGCTGGTCGAATAGAGGACGCCGAAGGCGCTCGCCGGGGACGGCCCCTCATGGCCGTCGCCGGCGAAGGTCAGGACGCTCGTGGAGACCACCAATCCGCTTTGCGCGTCGGTGATCGTGATCTGCGCGGTCACGCCCGTCCCGAGGTTGTTCACCTGCGTCTCGATGACGGTCTGGCCGGCGACGTTGAGGCTCGTGAAGGGCGGGGTGAACGTGGGGCCGCCGAAGTCCGTGACGAAGCTGGAGGTGGAGGACCAGGGGGCGAGCACGCCGAAAAGGCCGTTGGTCAGGGCCACGCGCCAGTAATAGGTGGTGTTGGTGGTCAGCGTGAACGTCGAGATGTAACCGGCGGTCACATTGGCGAGGGTCGTGCTCACCAGCACCGCCGGGGTCGAGATGCTGATGAGGGGGACGCTGGCGAAGGTCGGGTCGTTCGTGACCTGCAGATAATAGGAAGAGCCCGGCGGCAAGGCCGCCACGGTCGTCGAGCTGGGGCCGGTCCAGGCGAAGTTGGTGGAAACGCCGCCGTAAGTCGTCGGCACCTGGAAGTTGACGAAGGCGCCGTTGGCCGGCACGCCGGGGGTCGAGACGGCGAGCGCGGACGAGGTCAGCGTGTCCACGATGATCTGATACGGGCCGAACCTCTGCTGGAGCCCCGCGCGGTCGATAGCGGTGAAGATGACCTGGTTGGTGGCGCCGCAAGGCCAGGTCCCGCCGCAAGCGATCGCGTTGGTCGAATTGACCAGGTTGAGGCCGTAAGCGGTCAGGCTGGAAACGGACGTGACGCCGTCGACGGCCGCCAAGCCGTTGGTGGTCAACGTCGCGCTCACCGGCGCGACCTGATAGACCCGCCCGGCATTGTCGCCGCCGTAGAGCTTGCCGTTGAACGGCGCCAGCCCCAGGATGGGCGACCCGCCGATCGACACCGGGTTGCTGCTATTGAGGATGAGCCAGGTGCTTCCCTCGGTGCTGACGTAAATCTTGCCGGTGGAATCGCTCGCGTACAGCTTGCCGCCGAGGGAAGTCAGGGCGTTGATGCTCCCGCCGGGCTGGGGGCCGCCCGCCAGCGCTATCCACGTGTTGCCGTCCGGGCTGGAGAAGAACTTGCCGTTGCCCTGGTCGGCCGCGTACAGCTTGTTGTTGAACGGCAGGAGGACGGAGAAGTTGGAGCCGATCGGGTTGTAGCTGTTGAGCGCCGTCCAGGTGCTGCCGTCCACCGAAGCATACATCCGGCCCGTGTTGTCGGCGGCGAAGAGGCGCCCATTGAACACGGCCAAGGCGTTCACGGGGCCGGCCGCCGCCAGCGACTGGGGAAGCAGCGGGGAGCCGTTGGCGCCCTGCGTCATGACCCACGTGTCGCCCGAGGTGCTCACGTAGACGCGGCCCGGCGTCGCGTTGTCTCCCGCATAGAGCCTGCCGTTGAAAACGGCGAAGGATTGGATCGCCGCGCCGGAGGCGGTCACCTGGGGGGCGTTCGTCGGCGTCGGCAGCATCTGCAGCCAACTCGAGCCGTCGGTGGTGGCCCAGATCCTGCCCGCCCCGTCGCCCGCGAAGAGCCTGCCGTTATACGAGATCAGCGGGCGGATCCCCGTGGCGCCGCCGGTCAGGCTCACGTTCCCGTTCGAGCCGATCCAGCTGTTCCCGTCCGCGCTGGAATATACCTTCCCGTTGGCCCCGTCGGCGACATACAGCCTGCCGTTGAACACCGTGAAGCCGCGCAGGTTCGTGGCCGCGGATACGATCTGGCCGCCGCCGGCCATGTTGGAGAACAGCGAGGCATCCACCCAGGTCTGACCCGCGTTGGTCGAGTAGATCACGCCGAAGCCGGAGGTGAAGCCGGGGTTGTCGTGCCCATCGCCCGCCAGGGCCAGGATCGTGGTGGAGACCGCAAGGCCGCTGACGGCGTCCGAGAGGTTGACCTGCGCGGTGACCCCCGCCGCCAAGCCGTTGATCTGAGCTTCGCCGAGCAGGCCGCCCGTCGAGGCCGCGCTCGTGAACAGCCCGGATTGGGCGGGCACGGTGTAATCGGTGACGAAGCTGAAGCTCGACGACCAAAGCCCCTGCAGG
>JAPLKK010000124.1:0-36018 GCA_026388115.1 Elusimicrobiota bacterium
CACCGCGCCCGCTTCATCTATGCCGGCGTCTCGATGGTGCTGGTCTCGGGCTTCAACGGCCTGTCGCTGTGGCTGCTGAAGCCGGTCGTGGACCAGGTGTTCCTGAAGAAAGACGCGGCGATGTTCCATACGCTGCTCATCCTCATCCCGATCGTGTTCTTCGGCAAGACCGTCCTCAACTACATCCAGATCTACCTCATGAGCTGGATCGGCCAGAAGGTCACGCAGGAGCTGCGCGCGAGGCTCTTCCGGCATCTGCACGACCTCTCGATGGACTTCTTCTGGAAGAGCCGCTCGGGAGAGGTCCTCGCGCGCGTCACCAGCGACCTCATCAACGTGCAGTCGGCACTGCAGTTCACTCCGCTGTACCTGGTGCGCGACACGCTGACCTCGATCGTCCTGCTTTCGATGCTCTTCTTCATCCAGTGGAAGTTCGCTCTGCTGGCCTTCCTGACGCTGCCGGTGTGCGGCGCGGTGCTCGTCGTGACCGGCAACAAGATGCGCACGGCCAGCCAGAAAAGCCAGGAGATCCTGGGCGAGATGTACCACCGCTTCCAGGAATCGCTCCAAGGCATGCTCGTCGTGAAGGCGTTCAATTATGAGGCCGGCGCCATCGCGAAGTTCGGCGTCGAGAACGACGCCTTCTGGAGCCAGATGATGCGGTACCTGCGCGCGACCGCGCTGTCGGGGCCGCTGATGGAATTCCTGGGCGCGCTGATCCTCACGCTCATCCTCTGGCTGGGCGGGCGCGAGATCCTCGGCGAGCGCATGTCGCCGGGCGAGTTCATGACCTTCCTGGGCTGCTTCTTCGCGGCCTACAACCCGGTCAAGAACATCGCCCGATCCAACTCGGAGATCCAGCGCGGCCTGGCCTCGGCGAACCGCATCTTCGAGCTGCTCGACGAGAAGTCCACGGTGCTGGAGCCCAAGAGCCCCGTGCGCTTCGCGCGCCCGCGCGAAGGGATCGTCTTCGAGGGCGTCTCTTTCCGCTATCCCGACCGCGACGCCTGGGCGCTCAAGAAGCTCAGCCTCCGCATCGCGCCCGGCGAGGTGCTGGCGGTGGCCGGCCCGAGCGGCTCCGGCAAGACGACGCTCGCGCATCTGCTGCTCCGGCTCTTCGACCCGCAAGAGGGCCGCGTGCTCGTGGACGGCACCGACCTGCGCGAGTTCGCCACCGCCGACTTGCGCCGCCACATCGGCATGGTCACGCAGGACACGATGCTCCTGCACGACAGCGTGGTGGGGAACGTCGCCCTCGGCGTGCCGGACGCCCCTCGAGAGAAGGTGCTCGCCGCCCTGCGCGCGGCCGACGCGGACGACTTCGTCTCGAGCCTGCCGCAAGCCTACGACACCATCCTCGGCGAGCGCGGGCTCAAGCTTTCGGGCGGCCAGCGCCAGCGCATCGCCATCGCGCGCGCGATCCTGAAGGACCCGCCCATCCTCGTGCTTGACGAGGCGACCTCGAACCTGGACACCGCCTCCGAGCGCAGCGTGCAGTCCGCGCTCGAGAAGCTCTACGAGGGCCGCACCGCCATCGTCATCGCCCATCGGCTCTCGACGCTCCAGGGCGCCGACCGCATCATGGTCCTGAGCCAAGGCGAGCTCGTCGAGTCCGGCACCCATCAGGACTTGCTGAAGACCGGCGGCATCTACGCCAGCCTGTATGCCCTGCAATCGCTGGAGCCCGCCCGCACCGCTCTCCCGGCGGACTGACGATAGGAACGGCTACGGCGTCAGGAAGGAGCCGAAATAGATCGCGCGGGTCTGGGGCTTCTCGCCGCTGCGGTCGGTGAGGGTGTCGCCGGACTCGATCTCGGCCAGCGGTTGGCCGAAGCGGCCCCGGAGGGTCTCCTCGATCACCTTGCCGGCCGACTGACGGCTCTCGAGCAGGCCGTCGCCGCCTGAATAGAGCATCACGTGGTTGATCAGCTTCGGGTCGCCGGACTTCGCCAGGAACACGAGGTCGCCGGGCTGGAGCTCGGCGCGCTTGACGGGCTTGGCTTTCAGGAACTGCTCGTGCGCGTCGCGCGGGATATCCACGCCCTCGGCGCGGTAGCTGATGCTGGAGAGCCCCGAGCAGTCCACGCCTCCCGGCGCGCGGCCGCCCCAGACGTACGGGTCGCCCAGGAATATCCGCGCGATGTCGAGGATGCGCTGGCGGTCCGGCGCAGAGCCCAGACGCCACAACGCTTCCGTGTCGGCTGCGGCGAGCCTCCCGTCAAGCAGGCGCACCTGGGCGCTCGGCCCCTCCCAGCGCGCGACGCTGAGGCGGACGCCGAGGGGCGCCGGGATCGGCACGCCCGAGGCGGGCCGTAGGTCGGCGCGCGCGGAGCGGACGACCGCGTCCGGCTCGGCGTGGAAGACGGGAGAGCGCAGCTCGCGCGCGAGCACCCAGCCGCGGTAATGGTGCCAGCGCTTGATCGGAAGCCAGGCGTCTTGCTCCAACGCGCCGTAGACGAGCTGGGTCGCCAGCTCCGGATCGTTGTTGGAGGGAGCCTTGGGCAGGCGCGGCTTGCGGCGCAGGTCCGCGGTCGGAACGCCGACCGCGAACTCTTGGGGGAACCGGGGCGCGAGCACGTAGGCGACGCCGCGCTTGTTCACGGCCCACACCTTCTCGAACTCGGCGCGCTTGTACACGCGGCGCACCTTCTGCTTCGTCTTGCCCGCGGGATCGCGGACGATGACGTCGCCGTCCTTGGTGAAGCCGGCGACCACCAGCAGGTGGCCCTTGGTCTCCCTCATCGGCGAGCCGGCGAGCTCGCCCTCGGAAAAAGTGATGGACGCGACGACGGGGCGTCCGGCCGCGATCTCCTCCTCGAGCCCGCGAAGCCCGTCGAGCCGCGTCACCTGCCCGCGCAGTCCCTGCGTCGCCGCGAAGGCGATGTTGAGCGGCCAGTTGCCGTAGCGGGCGGATTCCGGGTCGCGCCGGTCGAGGACGGCCGCTGCCACCTTCGCCGTGGCGAGCCGCTTGCCCCAGAACTCGAGGAGCATGCTGAGCGAGGTGGGCGAGCAGATGTCGTGGCGGATATCCTCGTCCTCGGCGCCTTGCGAGCGCGGCGGAACGTCGAGCTCGCGCACCCAGGGGCCCGGCGCGAACGGCTGGGCGGCGGGCGTCTGGTCCCGGCTCGAGAGCGCCATGGCCACGCGACGGAGGCGCGGCGGCTTCCTGCCTCCCGCGAGCGTGACGCGATAGCGCAGGGCGTCCGCGGGCCGGGAAAGCTCGAGGGTGTCGACGTCCACCCTGCCGGACTCGTCGGCCGGTTCGTCCATGCTCCGTCCGCCTTTGCCGTCCCAGAGCGCGAGCGTGTGCCACTTCGACCAGTCCCCGCGCGAGCGGACCTGCACGCTTAGGACGATGGACGCCCCTTTCGGCAGCTCGGCGTTCCAAGAGCCTACCAGCTCGTCGAAGGGCTCGGTCTCCAGCGCCGGAGACTCCAGCGTGCCCGCGCCCTCGAAAAGCCCCTTCTCGAACGGCAAGGCGCGCAGGCCTTCGACCTTCGCCCCTTCGAGGTCCAGCGGCGCGTGCGCGCTCGAAACGAGAAAGCAAAAGCCAAGCGCGCTCGCGGCGCGCCTGGCTGTTTTTGCGGTGTCAGACGTTAACTTTTGCAACTTATTTGACGTGTGCGAACGCCCTGCAAATAAGTTTCAAAAGTTAACATCTGACACCGCGCGTCTATTTTACGAGCGTGTTGCCCGGCTTCTTGGGCGGATCGTTCGCCGGCCGCGTGGCGACCTTCGGGTTGTTCTTGAAGGTCGGGGCCAGCTCCTTGTTGATGGCCGCCCATTCGGGGCTCTCGTCGACTGAGCCGACGATGGCGCCGATGGGGCATTCCGGGAGGCAGACGCCGCAATCGATGCACACGTCCGGGTCGATGATCATGAAGGGCTCGCCCTTATAGGGGCCGGGATGGATGCATTCGACAGGGCATACGTCCACGCAAGCGGCGTAGACTTCGCCCAGACACTTCTCGTTGATCACGTGGGACATGGTCGCTCCTTAGGTTGTCTCCGGCAAATTTGCTAGACTCGGCCTCAATTGTTCTGCACTTCCTGGGGAGTCAGCCCGAAGGAGAGCTTGCTCTCGGTCGGGACCTCCAGAGGACCCGCGAAGATCACGGACTGCCGGTTGACTCCCAGGCTGCGCTTGTGAAACTTCACCGCGTTGGTGCGCAAGTCGAACACGGTCACCTTGGTCAGGTGGAGGATCCCGCTGCCGTCGCGGTCGGCGTGCTTGATGACGTCCGCGATGCGGCGGGAGCGAGACGTCAGCGGGACGCGGACGATGCCTTCGATCCGGTCGGACGCCGTGCGCAGTTCAATCCAGACCTCGCGCGTGCTGCGAGGCTTGGGTGCGTCGGAAGAGTTGCCGGCCAAATCCAACCTCCGTGCTCCGATTGAATTCTAAACATTTCCTTCCACGGATGCAAACGGCCGCGTTTCTGCTTGCGTTGTCGGTTGCGGCGCCGGCGCGGGCCGAGGAGCCGCCGGCGGCGTCGACGGCCGCGGCGGCCGCGGTGGATCCTGGACCCGCGGTCAAGCCCGGCCCGGAAGCCGGCCAGCCGGCATCCTTGCTGAGGCCCTGGCAGGGCTTCCCGTGGCGGATGGCGGGAAGCATGTCGGTCAACTGGCGCAACGTCGGTCCGCGGCGGCCGCAGTACGAGACGCAGATCCAGAACCAGCTCTATCTGGCGGACATGTACTTCGCCTTTCTCGGGCCGGCCCTGGACGGCGTGCCCTTCCGCATGGAGTTCCAGATGCCGACGGGCGGCCAGGGGAGCATCAGCCTCTACCAGCTCTATTTCGAGTACAAGCGGCTCGAGAATTGGGACATCCATGTAGGCAAGTTCCTCGTGCCGTTCGGCCGCTACAACGAGCTGTACCGCCCGGACATGTTCCTGACGGTGACGCGTCCGCTCCTTTATGCCTCGCCCGACAGCCTCGACCTGGTCGTGCGCATCGACTCGCCGCGGCCGCCGTTCAGCTCCGGCTACTCCGACATCGGCGCCCGCACGAGCTACTATCCGCCGCGGGACCGGTGGTGGGCGCCGAGCGAGATGACGGTGTTCGTCGTCAACGGGTTCAGCGAGTCGTCGAACCGCTCGCGCGCCTTCCCGAGCCCGTCGAACCTCGGCATCCCGGCGCCGCCGGCCAACGGCGTTTCGATGGATTTCGGCCACGAGAACAACAACCTCGCCGACAACAACAACAACAAGGCGTTCGGCGGCCGGTTGGTGTACTCGATGGGCACGCTAGACCTGCCCTGGCCGATCCCCGAGGGCAAACGCGACCTCACCGGGGTGAGCGTCGGCTTCTCCGCGATGAACGGCTGGTACGACCTTGAGGCGAACGAGAACTACCACATGATCGGCGTGGACCTCTCCTTCGAGTACCAGGGCGCGAACGTCTCGGCCGAGTATGTGTACAGCCCCCAGCAGCTCAAGTCGCCGCTCTTGCCCATCTCGTTGAGCACGGCGACCGCCACGCCTCTGGTGGGCGATCTGGAGACCTTCCAGGGCTATTTCCTCCAAGCGTCTTATCCGATCGCCCGGCATCCGCGCATCGGCAAGCGCGTGACCGGCGTGGTCGTCTGGAATCAGCTGTTCCGTCGCGGCCCGCAGCTGACCCACCTCGACAACACGACGATCAACGGGACCTTCTTCACGTCGGCCGCGGCCGCGTCGGCGGGCGCGCCGCGCTTGAGCACGCGCATGGACAAGCTCACCTTCGGCGTCGACTACCAGTTCAGCGATCACTTCTCGGTCAAGGGCGAGTATTCCTACTGGTTCATGGGGCGCGCGACGACGGACGTCGGCGGCATCGACATCTATCAGGGCGCGCTGTCGGTCGTCGCGAGCTTCTAGTGCCGCTTGCGCGCCTGCTGCTCGCCTTCTGTCTCGCCGCGCCGGTCCCCGACGTGCGCCGCGCTCCGCCCCAGGGCTTCACCGCCGTCTTGCGTCCCCTCGGCCGCGCTTGGCGCTATGACATGTACGAGCTGCGCTATCCCTCGCCCGTGCGGACGCTGTTTCCGGCGAACGGCACGGTGTGGGGCACGCTGTATCTTCCGCGGCGGCCCCAGCGTGGAGCCGTCCTGCTCCTGCCGGTCCTGGCGGCGCCGAACCGCTGGATCGAGGAGCGCTTCGCGCTCTCGCTGGTGACTGAGGGCTACGCGGTCCTCGAGCTCGACCTGCCCTACCAGTTCAAGCGCGCCCCTGATCCCTCTTTGAGCGGGCAAGTGTTCCTCGCGCGCAGGCCCCAGGTCCTGGCGCGCAACTTCGCGCAGGCGGTGCTCGACGCGAGGCGCGCGGTCGGCTGGCTGAGGGGCTCGGGCCTGGTGGACCCGCGCCGCATCGCGCTCGTGGGCGTCAGCCTCGGCGCTTTGGCCGGCGCGACGACGCTGTCGGTCGACGACCGCCTCGCCGCGGGAGTCCTGCTGCTCGGCGGGGCGGATTTCCCGAGCCTGATCGCCGACGGAGAGATGACGAAGCCCTTCCTGCTGCGGACGGGCCTCGACGCTTCGCAGCTGCGCCGCGCCTTCCGCGGCCTCGATCCATTGGACTATCGGGAGGCGAATCGCGGCAAGCGCGTGCTCCTGGTCAACGTCCGCCACGACCTCGTCATCCCGCTGGCCAACGCGCTCAAGCTCCATGAGGCTTTTCCGGACAGCCGGCAGAGGCTCCTGCCGCTCGGCCATTACACGGCGATGCTGCATCTGCTCTGGATGCCGGCGTACGTCTCGTGGAGCCTGGGCGCCTTGTTGCCGGATTGATGCCGCAAACCTTGACAATATGCGCGGCGGAGCCTACACTTTCTCCAGCCGCGGGAGGCCCTGATGCGCCGACAGCATATCCGGTTGATTATCCATGTCGTGGCTTTTCTTGGGTTCGTGTTCCTAATCGGGGGAACCATGGGAGGGAGCTGCGGCCAGCAGCAGGGTGGAGGCAACAACAGCAGCCAGAGCTCGAGCGGCTGCTGAACTGACCGGTCGTTCCTTCCGCGTCGCGGGCTACGAGGGCGGAACCCTCGTGGCCCGCGCTATTTTTTGCTGGTCTCGAAGGGGGACGCTTGGTTCTGGCCGGTCCCCTGGAGCGCCGGGTTGGACTGCATGATCTCGTTCATCACGGCCTGCTGGTCCACGTGCCCGCCGGTGAAGCCGGCGAGGATGCTCGGCGGCAGGCCGGCCGCGGCGGCGAACCTCTTGACCAGCGCGACGGCGTTCGAGTCCTTTTCGAGATAATCGACGCCCGCTTTGACGAGGTCCTTCGGCGCCCCCGCGATGGCGTCTCTCAGGAATGCCTGCAGCTCGGTGTGTCCGGAGTACTTCGAGATCATCGCCCCGAGATTCTTCGAGCCCGCGATCTGAAAGGCGAAGCGAACGGGATCGTGATACTTCCAGTAGTCCTTGGTCGCTTGGTGCAGGTCTGGATAGGTTATCCATTCCTTTCCCCACTGCTGGAAGACGGGATATTTCGCGATGTACTTGTTCGTGAGGTCGGCGAAGAACCTTTCGTGCGGCCGCACGACGTCAGCGAGGGTTTGCTGGGCCCGGACCCGCGGGTTGCCGGACGCCGGCGCGCCCAGCGCCGGCCCGCCCTTGATCGGCGTGAGATTCGAGGGCCGGGCCGCCGGCGCGATCCCGAATGCCGCGCCGCCCGGGCCGGCGGCGGGCGATGGATCGGGCGTGGGCGCCTCGGCCATGTCGAGCCCCTGGCTGGGCAGCTCCTCGGAGCGGTGCTCGTAGTAGATGAAGAACGCGATCGCCGCCCCGCATAGCAGGACCGTCATCACCAGCCCGATCACGGCGCTGGAGCGTTCGGGCGGTTCGGGGGATTCCTGCTCTTCGTCGGCCATCGCCCCATTATGGGATGACAAGCCGCCTGTGTCAACACCTGCGCCCTGCTTCGCCCGTGCGCTTCGCGCACGGGCTGGTACGACATCGGCGGTAGCGGCGCAAGCCTTGCGGCTTGCGCCGCAGAGTAACAACCATGAAATAAATAATGAAGGCGAGTCATGTATAATTCGCATCAGTGCTGCACCTTGCTCTGCTTCTCGCCGCTTGGTCGGCCGGCCCGGCCCGTGCCGTCATTTTCAACGATATCCTTCCCGGCGCCCGGCCCATGAGCATGGGCGCGTTCACGGCGGTGGCCGACGACGCCAACGCGATGTTCTGGAACCCCGGCGGCCTGGCCGGAACGGACTTCAGCGCGATGAGCATGAACGTCGGCCGGATGTTCTCCCCCGTCGGCCCGCTCGGCTTCGTCTCGGGAACCTATACCCGGCCTTTCCCCTTGCGCGAGGCGTCGGACGTGGGCGTCGGCTTCTTCGTGTTGAACCAGGCGGGCGGCGCTTCCAAGACGGCTATCGCGCCTATCTGACCCGCCCCCTGAAGGCCGGCGCCAACCTGAAGATCATCAGCGTCGAAGGAGGGACCAAGGGCAAGAAGAACACTCTGGGCCTGGACGCGGGGGCGGTCGCGGAGACTAATTTCGGACTCAAGGCCGGCATGGCGGTGTTGGACCTGACGCAGGAGATCGGGCTGCCCGAGCCCACGATCGCTTTCGGCCTCTCCCAGACGTGGCGCGACTGGATCACCTTCGCGGGCGACATGCGCGTGCGTAAGAAACTCGCCCAGTTCTATCCAGGCGTCGAGTTCTCTTTCTTCCAGGGGCTGTTGAAGGCGCGCGCCGGCAAGGGCGTCCCGCTCGGCGGCATCTCGCAGCTCGCCCTCGGCGCGGGCGTGAACTTCTCGCCGGTCGTCGTCGATTTCGCGATGACCATGCCGTGGGGCGGCTATACGAAGAACGGCGGCTCCTACCAGATGTCGGTGCAGTACCGCTTCGACGCGCCGCCGTTCTACGGCCGCTTCGTCGGCTCGGCCGCGCGCCAGGCCGAGGACCTCAAGAGCGAGCTGCTCCAGCTCGACGACCGCCGGCGCACCCTCGAGGCCCAGGCGACCGCCGCGCAGGCCAGCAAGGATTCGGTGGACGGCCAGCTGCGCTCCATGGAAGGCCGCGCGCGCGTGATGCAGGAGCAGCTGCGCGAGCTCGAGATCAAGGTGGACGAGAAGCGGTTCCAGCTCGGCGCGCCGGAAAAGAAGGTGCCGCCCGCGGCGCCCGTCGTCGTCCCGAAGCGCCCGGCGCACAAGCCCGCCTCGCTGGTCTTCCCGCGCAACCATAAGGTCGTCGCCGGGGAGACGCTGCGCTCGATCGCCGCCCAGGAGTACGGCGACCCGGCGATGTGGGAGCTCCTCTATCAAGCCAACCCGGACAAGATCGACCGCGGCTTGCCGCGCGAGGGCGAGGTCCTGCTGATCCCGCCCCCGGTGAGGCAATGATGGCGACGGTCGCGGTCTTGGGCGAGAAAGAGCGGACGCGCCGCGACCTGACGCTCGCCATCGAGGAGCTGGGCCATCGCGTCGCGGCCGCCTCGGGCATCCCGGACGCGATGGAGATGCTGGCCCAAGTGCGCCCGCAGCTGCTGGTCGTCGCCTGCGAGCCGGCCTCGCGCCTGGCCGAGCACGCCCTGGGCGAGGTGGACCGCGTCCAGCCGCTGCTTCCCGTGATCGTCGCGCTCGAGAAGCGCAGCGCCGTGCGGGCGGTCGACCTCATGAAGGCGGGGGCTTACGAGGTGATCGCGCCGCCGTGGACCGCGGAGAACCTTTCGGCCTGCCTCGCCAAGGCCTTGCGCTTCAAGGGCACCGTCTTCGAGTCGTCTCCGGCCCCGGGGGAGCGCCGCCGCGCGACGGTGTTGTGGGCTGGGCTGGCCGTCTTCCTCGCGGCCGCCGGCCTTTGGCGGGCGACCCGGCCAAGGCCGCAGGCGCCGCCGCCTCCCGCGACGCGCGCGTGGGAGCTGCCGTACTCGCATCCGGCGGGGCTTTGTTTCGCAGGCGGCGCGCTCTGGGTCTCGGACTGGTACGCCGAGACCGTCTATCGCCTGGACCCGAAGACGGTGGGCGTGCGCCGCGCCGTGCACCTTCCGAAGGAGATGCCGGGGGCGGTGGCGCTGACCAAGGACTCCCTCTGGACTTCGAGCGCGGGCTCGCTCGTGCGCCACATGATCGACGAGCGCCTGACTGGGCTCGCGCGCGTGCCCGACGCGGCGGGGCCGACGATCGCCATGGCGTACGACGGGCTGTACCTGTGGACCATCGACTCGAAGACCCGGCGCATCCACAAGCGGCTCCTGGACGACACCTTGACGGTGCTCGACTCTTACGATTATCCTGGCATGGAGCCGGCCGCTCTCGCATGGGACGGCAAGAATCTATGGTCGATCGACGCGGGAAACAAGGAGCTCGTGCGCCACGGCCTGCAGCATCCGGGAGAGGTGACTTTGCGCGTGAGCCTGCCCGAGTACGCGGACGGGCAGTGGCGGCCGGTCGGGCTGGCCTACGACGGCGAGCGGTTCTGGACCGTCGCGGAGAACCGCAAGAACATCGCCGCGCCGGGGCGCATCTTCCGGCACGTGCTCCAGCCTTCGACAGGCTCAGGCCGGGCGGCGGGGGCGGCGCCATGAAGGCGACGGCCCCGCGCACCACGCCGGTCCGCTTCACGTTCGAGGCCGAGGAGGGGAGGGAGGACGGCTGGGGACGCTTCGAGCGGCTCCATCCGCTGGGCGGCCGCGTGCTGACGCGCTTTCGCCTGGAGCCCGGGGACCGGCTGCTGTTGACCTTCGACGCGGCGGGCGAGAGCTTCGAGGACGTGCCGGCGAAAGTCGAGCTCTCCCGCCTCGATGAGGACGGCTATCGCGTCGCCGAGGTGCGCCTGGCCGACGAGGTCGAGGCGCACCGGCTGGGGGCGGCCCTGCGCGGCCTCGTGATCCGCGCCGCGGCGCCGCCGAGCCCCGGGTCGGGGCCGCCGAGCGCGCCCGCCTCGACTCGGAGAGAGGGGAGATAATGGGAACCGCTGCGCCGGATCCGTCGAACGAATTGGCGACGGCCGCGGCTCCGCCAAAGCGCGGCAATCGGGTCAAGGGCCTGTTCCGGTTCGTCTACGGCCTCATCCGTCTCGTCCTGATCCTCTTCCTCGCGCTGCTCGCCGCCGGCACCGCGATCGAGTTCGTCGTGCCAAAAGGCCCCCTGCGCAAGCTCTGCGTCCAGAGACTGCAGGCGAGGCTTCATCGGCAGGTGGCGATCGCGGCCGTCTCGATCGGCCCCTGGCGCGGCCTGAACGTCGAAGGCCTACAGGTCAGCGAGGCGCCGGATTTCGGGGCGGGGACGTTCTTCAAGTCCGAGCGCGTCATGGTCCGGCCGAGATTCCTGCCGTTGCTGGCGGGACGCGTCGTCGTTGGCCGAGTGCTGCTCGTCGCGCCGCAGCTGCGCGTCGTGCGCGACAAGACCGGGCGCTACAATTTCGGGAGCCTCGTCGAGGCCTCGGTCGCCCCATCCACCGCCGCCGCCAAGCCCTCCTTCGACGTCGTGGGCTTCTTCACGAAGGGGTGGGCGCTCGACAGGCTCGACGTGAAGATCAAGCAGGTCGGCGACCTGTTCGCCACCGTGGGCGGAGGGGCCGCGGGCAAGCTCGCCGCCGCGGTCGCGAAGCTGGACCTCGATGTCGAGGAACTGCGGGTGCGTCGCGGAACGCTGGAGTACGCGGACGAGGAGGCGCCGCTGAAGATGACCGCGGCGGAGGTGACCGTCTGGGCCGAGGGGCTGACGCCGCGCAGCCCGCGCAGCGAGATCTCGGTGAACGGCAAGGCGGCGGGGACCGTGCATGACCAGCCGGCGGAGGCGGAGTTCATGCTCGACGCGCGCATGGAGCTCGACAAGAATTACTATCCGGTCGCGAGCGTTGGCCACCTCACCCTCAACAAGATCCGCCATCCGAATTTCCAGACGGACCGCGTGCGCGCCGAGTGGGACCTGCGCGGGCTGTCGCCCGACCTGCTGACGACCGCGGGCGTGGTGAAGCTCGAAGGCTCGGCCGGCCAGCTGATCAATCCGGCCTTCATCTCGAAGCAGGGCAAATGGCCCGGACTCCTGCTCTACCCCGTCGAGGTGCTGGCGAAATTCCGGGGGCTCAACCTGCCCGACATGGCCAAGATCGAGTACACCGAGCTGCGCGGCGAGTACTCCTTCCAGAACGGCGCGGTCAACCTCGCGCCGCTGTATATTCGCGGCCCCGTCGTCTCGATCAACGCCGAAGGGGCGCTGAACCTGCCGCTGCGCACCGTCGGCCTCAAGGCGAACGTCATCATGGGCAAGAGCTCGATGGGCGTGACGGTGAAAGGCTTGATGGACGCGCCGAGCGTCGAAGCCGAGGTGTCCTTCAAAGAACCGCCGAAGAAGAGCCGGACCGTCCACCAGGTCGTGGAGAAGAAGCAGAAGGAATACGTCCTCCGGCAGCACTTCGGCGACGCCGACGGGCTCGTGACCGAGGAGATGGGCGGCCCCGCCAAGCCGCGCAAGCCCGGCGCGAAGGCGGGCGCCAAGTCCGCGCGCAAGGAGACGGAGCCCGCCGACGGCCCCCGCACCTTGAAGGACGTCGAGAACATCATCGACGCCCCCCTGCCGGAATAGGCTGGTTCTCCCTGTCGCACCTCCAAACGCGGTCATGCGTCTCTCAGGCTCCGCGTTTGCGTGGCGTGGGGGGAAATGGATTTTGTATTCTTCATCCATGAGTTCTCCCGCCGCGGCGCTTCGACGGACGTGCCTGTACAACGCTCAGCAGGGCTGCGGAGGCCGCTTCGTCGATTTCCACGGGTGGGAGCTTCCGGTCCAGTTCTCCTCGATCCTGCGCGAACACCAGGCCGTGCGCACCGCCTGCGGTCTCTTCGACGTGTCGCATATGGGCCAGGTCTTCGTGGAGGGCCGCCAGGCGCTCGAGTTCCTGCAGCATGTGAACGCCAACGACATCGGAAAGATCAAGCCGGGCAAGGCGATCTACTCGCATCTGCCCAACGAGCGCGGCGGCGTCGTGGACGACGTCATCGTCTCCTGCCTCGCCCCGGGCCGCTACCTCGTGGTCGTCAACGGCGCGACGGTCGAGAAGGACTCCGCCTGGTTCGAGCGCCACGCGAAGGCCTTTGATGTCCGCGTGGACAACAAGAGCGAGGAATTCGCGATGCTCGCCCTGCAGGGCCCCAACGCGGCGCGCGTGCTGTCTCAGATCGCGCCGAACGCCGCGGAGCTGCCGCGCTTCGGCGCGCTGGAGCTCGACCTGTACGGCCAGCACAGCGTCATCACCCGCACCGGCTACACGGGCGAGGACGGCTTCGAGCTGATCATCCCGAGCGTGATCGCCGTGCGGGCATGGCAGGACCTGTTGATGCAGGGCCAATCCTTCGGCATCCTGCCTTGCGGTCTCGGCGCGCGCGACACCTTGCGCCTGGAGGCGGGGCTTTTGCTGTACGGCCAGGACATCGACGACGACCACAGCACGCTCGAGTCCGGCTACGGCTGGGTCGTCAAGTTCGAGAAGGGCGATTTTATCGGCAAAGACGTGCTGTTGCGCCAGAAGAAGGAAGGCCTCAAGCGCAAGCTGACCGGACTGAAGCTGCTGGAGCGCGGCGTGCTCCGGCCCGGCGCGCCCGTCATCATCGACGCGAAGGAAGCGGGAACGCTGGCCAGCGGGACCTTCTCGCCCACGCTCCAGTTCGGCATCGGCGTGTGCTATCTGCCGCCCGATATCGCCGTCGGCCGCCGCGTGGCGGTCGAGCTGCACGGCAGGAAGATCCCTGCCGAGATCTGCGCTGTCCCATTCTACAAAGCAAAGCGAGCCTGATATGCCAACTCCCGAAAGCTGCCGTTTCACCAAGTCGCACGAATGGATCTCTCCGGCCGGCCCGAGCGCGACCGTCGGGGTCTCCGACCATGCCCAGCATGAGATGACGGACGTCGTGTTCGTCGAAACGCCGAAGCCAGGACGTAAAGTCAAGGCCGGCGAGGCCTGCGCCGTCGTCGAATCGGTGAAGGCCGCCTTCGACATCTACGCCCCCGTCTCCGGCGAGGTGGTCGAGGGCAACGCCGCCCTTGCCCAGGACCCCTCGTTGGTCAATCAGTCCCCCCACGACAAGGGCTGGCTCTTCCGGCTCAAGCCGGCCGACCCGAAGGAGCTCGAGGGCCTGATGAACCACGCCCAGTACGAGGAGTTCCTGAAGGCAGCCGCCAAATGAGCGTGGCACCGGCTGAGCGAAAGACGGAAACCCCTCTCCCTTCCTCCTCCGACAAGTTCCTCCCCCGCCATCTCGGACCGCGGCCGGAGGAGATCCGCAAGATGCTCGAGACCCTCGGCCTCCAAGACCTCGAGCAGTTGGCCGACGCCGTGGTGCCGCGCGACATCCGCCTTGCCGGAGCGCTGAAGCTGCCCAAGGCGCTGGGCGAGCAAGAGGCGTTGGAGGCGCTCAAGCGCATCGCCGGCAAGAACCAGATCTTCCGCTCGTACATCGGCATGGGCTATCACGATACCTTCACCCCTCCGGTGATCCTGCGCAACGTCCTCGAGAATCCGGGCTGGTACACGGCCTACACGCCGTACCAGGCGGAGATCTCGCAGGGCCGGCTCGAGGCCCTGCTGAACTTCCAGACGATGATCTCGGACCTCACCGGCCTCGAGGTGGCGAACGCATCGCTGCTGGACGAGGCCACGGCGGCGGCCGAGGCGATGAACCTGGCCCGCGCCGCCCGCGCCGAGGAGAGCGCGAACGTTTTCCTCGTCTCGGACGGCTGCCATCCCCAGACCATCGACGTCGTGCGCACGCGGGCCGCGGCCGCGGGCGTGACGGTCGAGGTCGGCGACGAGTCCGCTTTCCGCTTCGAGCAGGGTCGAGTCTTCGGCGTCCTGCTCCAGTACCCGGCGACCGACGGCGCGGCGCGCGACTGGCGCGGCCTGATCGAGCGGGCTCACGAGGCCGGCGCGCTCGTCGCCATGGCGGCCGACCCCTTGGCGTTGACCTTGCTGACGCCTCCGGGCGAGCTGGGCGCCGACATCGCGCTGGGCAGCACCCAGCGCTTCGGCGTGCCGCTCGGCTTCGGCGGCCCCCACGCCGCCTATTTCGCGACGCGCGACGCGCACAAGCGCCAGATGCCCGGGCGCATCGTCGGCGTCTCCAAGGATTCGGCCGGCCGGCCCGCCCTTCGCTTGGCTCTCCAGACGCGCGAGCAGCATATCCGGCGCGACCGGGCCACGAGCAACATCTGCACCGCCCAGGTGCTGTTGGCCGTCATCGCCTCCATGTACGCCGTCTATCATGGGCCGGAGGGCCTGACCGCCATCGCCCGCCGGGTGCGCCGCCTCGCCGCGGCGCTCGCCGAGGGGCTCAAGCGGTTGGGCTATGAGCCCGGCTCCGAGCCCTTCTTCGACACGATCACCGTCCATCCCGGCGCGCGCGGCCTGGCGATCCTCGCCGCGGCCAAGGCGCGGCGCATCAACCTGCGGGAGCTTCCGGACGGGCGGCTCGGCGTCTCGCTCGACGAGACGACCCGCGAGGCGGACCTCAAGGACCTGCTCGACGTGTTCGCGGGCGGCAAGGCCGCGCCGCGGGTCGAGGAGCTGTTGGCCGCGGACGCCCCCGAGCTGCCGGCGGCGCTCAAGCGCACCAGCCCGTTCTTGACCGAGGCCGTCTTCAACCGCCACCGCTCGGAGACGGAGATGATGCGGTATCTCCACGAGCTGGAGAGCAAGGACGTGGCCTTGAACCGATCGATGATCGCGCTCGGCTCGTGCACGATGAAGCTGACGGCGGCGTCCGAGATGATGCCCGTCACCTGGCCGGAGTTCTGCCGGCTGCATCCCTTCGCGCCGGCGGAGCAGGCGGCGGGCTATCGCGAGCTTTTCGCGCAGCTCGAGAGCTGGCTCGCCGAGATCACGGGATTCTCCGCCGTGTCTCTTCAGCCGAACGCGGGGAGCCAGGGCGAGTTCTCGGGCCTGCTGGCCATCCGCCGCTACCATGAGAGCCGGGGGGAGGGGGCGCGCAAAGTCTGCCTCATCCCGCACTCCGCTCACGGGACCAATCCGGCGAGCGCCGCGATGGCCGGGCTGCAGGTCGTCGTCGTCGACTGCGACGACCAGGGCAACGTGGACGCGGCGGATCTGAAGGCGAAGGCGGATACTCACGCGAAGGACCTCGCGTGCCTGATGGTCACCTACCCGTCCACGCACGGGGTCTTCGAGGAGCGCATCCGCGAGATCTGCGACATCGTCCACGGCCACGGCGGGCAGGTGTACATGGACGGCGCGAACATGAACGCGCAGGTCGGCCTCTGCCGCCCCGGCGATTTCGGCGCGGACGTCTGCCACCTCAACCTGCACAAGACCTTCGCCATCCCGCACGGCGGCGGCGGGCCGGGAGTCGGCCCGATCGCCGTCGCCAAGCATTTGGCGCCTTTCTTGCCGAGCCACGTCCGGCTCAGCCCTAAGAGCCAGGCTGCCGGAGCGGTGTCGGCCGCGCCTTGGGGCAGCCCGCTGGTCCTCGTCATCCCGTGGATGTACATCGCGATGATGGGGCCCGAGGGTCTGCGGCAGGCGAGCTTAGTCGCGATCCTCAACGCCAACTATGTCGCTCGCCGGCTGGTGGAGCAGTACCCGGTCCTCTATAAGGGAAAGGGCGGCTTCGTCGCGCATGAGTGCATCCTCGACCTGAGGCACATCAAGGCCGTATCGGCGGAGGACGTGGCCAAGCGCCTGATGGACTTCTGCTTCCACGCGCCGACCCTCTCGTTCCCGGTCGCCGGGACGCTGATGGTCGAGCCGACCGAGAGCGAGGACCTCGACGAGCTCGATCGCTTCTGCGAGGCGATGACGACGATCCGCGGCGAGATCCGGGAGATCGAGCAGGGCACGCTCGACCGCGTCGACAATCCTTTGAAGAACGCGCCGCACACCGGCGAGTCGATCGCCTCTGATCCGTGGAAGCATCCGTATTCCCGCGAGCGCGCCGCCTTCCCGGCCGAGTGGCTCAGGGGCCGCAAGTACTGGGCTCCGGTGGGCCGCATCGACAACGCCTACGGCGACCGCAACTTCGTCTGCACCTGCGTCCCGCCGGAAGCTCGCTCCACCTAGCCGCGGGGAAACGCGCCGGCGTTCCGATTTGATGGTGACGGCACGGACGATTGTTTTCCGACCGGTCGCGGCGCTGACGCTGATCTTCTGGAGCGCGGTCCTGCTGGTACGCCCATGGGGGGACTTCCCCTTCGACGACGATTGGGCTTACGGCGAGACGGTCCGGTACTGGATGTCGGAGGGCGTCCTGCGCGTTTCCTCTTGGACGCCGCTCACGCTGTTGGCTCATGCGGCGTGGGGCCGGCTCTTCTGCGCGCTCTTCGGCTTCTCTTACGGCTCGCTGCGGTTCTCGACGCTGGCGCTCGCGTGGCTCGGGCTGCTCGTCTTCCATCGGAGCCTCCTGCGCCTGGGAGCCTCCGCGCCCGCCGCCTTCGCGGGGGCGCTCGTGCTCCTGTTCAATCCGCTCTATTTCCGGCTGTCCTTGAGCTACATGACGGACGTGGCGGCGCTCGCGTGGATGCTGATGGCGGCGCACGCCTTCCTGATCGCGGAGCTGGACGAAAAGCCGGCCTGGGCCTGGATCGGGTCCGCGTTGTCGGGCGTGGCCTATCTGGTCAGGCAGACCGGAGCCTGCATCGCCCTCGGCGCGGCGGTGTGGCTCCTCTGGCGGGGCCGGCGATCTCCGCGGGGGCTCTTGAGGACGCTCGCAGGACTGCTCGTCGCCCTCCTCATCCATGCGTGGTGGCTCCGGTCGCACGGCGTCAATGTCGTCTTCCGCGAATACGCGTTGAGGGACACGTGGGCGAACCTGTCCGGCGGCTGGGACGCGCTCGGTCGCGGCGTCGAGCGGGTCGAGGGCGCCGCCGTCCATCTGGCCCTCTTCCTCTCGCCTCTGTTTCTCGCGGGAACGATCGGCCTCGGGGCGCTTTCACGCCGGCGCCTGGCCCTGCTGGCCGCGGCGGCGGCGACCCTCGGCGGAGCGTGGTGGTTCCACCTCGCTCCGGTCACGGGCAATATCCTCAACCCGTTCGGGCTCGGCGTGTGCTCGATGCCGGGCTGCGCCTTCAAGGCCGCGGGCCCGTTCGGTGTCCCCGCCTTCTGGGCTGTTGCAGGGGCGCTGGCCGTCGCGGGCGGAGCCGTCGCGCTCTGCGGCTTCGGATCGCCAAGCGCGCCCGTCGGCCTCTTCGCCTCCGGCTTTCTCGCCGCGTTCTTGCTCTCGTTGGCGGGCGGGGTTTACTTCGACCGGTATTTTTTGGTCCTATTGCCCGCGGTGATCGCCGCGTGGGCGGCGACGTGCCGCGTGCATTGGCTCCGTCTTGCGCCCGGGCTCGCATTCCTCGCGGCGTGGGCGGTGCTGGGCTCTTGGGACAGCCTGAACTGGAACCGCGCGCGTTGGGAGGGGGGCAAGAAGCTGGTCGAGCGGGGGATAGCGCCGTCTTCGATCTGCGGCGGTTTCGAATGGCACGGCGTCCATAACTACGAGCCGATGGCGCGGGCGCCGGCCCCTGGGTCAGGGGCGCCGGGCGCGCCGTACCTCGGCAACAAGCCGTTCGTGGACGGCAGGTACTCGGCGTTCCTCGCGTTCGCCGGCGCGAGCATGGCGAGCGGCATCGACAAGGTCGGGGAGGTGCCGTATTTCTCTCCGCTGTCGTTTCGGACCGAAAGGATAGAGCTATGGGTGGACGAGTCGGGGAGACATTGGCCGTGGAGGCTGTAACGGGCGCGAAGCCGCAAGGGTTCATGGCTTCGTTCTTCGCCAAGTTCCTCGTGCTCAGAAGCGCCGCGCGCGAGCTGTGGGTTATCTTCGGCGTGAAGATCCTCGCGATCCTGGCCTACGGGCTCGTGAATTCGACCTTGGTGCTATGGCTCTCTTCCGACCTCGGCCTGAGCGACGTGAAGGCCGGCTTCGTCGTGTCGACGTGGTCCACGGTAATGACGCTGACCACGGTCATGGTGGGCGCGCTCGCCGACGCCGTGGGGATCCGGCGCGCGTTCCTCTTGGGGTTGGCCTTCTGCGTGGTCTCGAGGGCCGTCATGTCGTTTTCCACGATGTTCTGGATCGTCCTCCTGCTGGGCCTTTTTCCGCTGGCGGTAGGCGAGGCGCTGCAGACGCCCGTGCTCGTCGCCGCCGTCAAGCGCTACTCGACCACGGCCCAGCGCTCGATGGCGTTCTCCGTGTACTACGCGATGATGAACGTCGGCTTCGCGCTGGCGGGCTGGAGCTTCGACCATGTCCGCGGCGCCTTGGGAGAGTACGGCCATTATCGCCTGCCCGTCTTGGGAGCGAGCCTGAGCACCTACGAGGTCATCATCTTCCTGGGATGCTTGTGCACCGTCCCCGTCTGGTTCATCGTCTTCTTCGGCCTTCGGCCGGGGGTGGAGGTGACCGACGAGGGCATCCGCATGAGGCCGGAGGAATCGAAGTACAGCGGGCGGCCGGTGCTGGAGCAGATCCAGCTCTCCTGCCGCGACGCGGTCAAGGATTGGGTGCGCATCTTCGGGAACCTGTGGAGCCAGCCCGCTTTCTACCGCTTCCTCCTCTTCTTGACCTTGGCGGTGGGGGTGCGCCTCATCCTCTACCACATGTATTACACGTTCCCGAAGTTCGCCATCCGCGAGCTCGGGCCGGGCGCGCCGGTCGGGCGGCTGTTCCTTGTCATCAATCCCGTCCTCATCGTCATTCTCGCCCCGGTGATCGGCGCGCTGACCCAGAAGGTGTCCGCCTACAAGGCGGTGGTCATCGGAAGCACGATCACCGCCATCTCGGTCTTCTTCTTGGCCTTGCCGCCGGCCGTCTTCAAGCCGCTGGCCGACGGCATGCTGGGCGACCTGATCGCGCATCGCTGGCTCGGCGTCAAGGATGCGGTCGTCAACCCCTATTTCATTTCCATCGCGTTCATGGCGGTGGTCTATTCCATCGGCGAAGCCTTCTGGTCGCCGCGTCTCTACGAGTATCCCGCCGCCATCGCGCCAAAGGGGCAGGAAGCCTCGTACATGGCGCTTTCAATGCTGCCGTACTTCATCGCGAAGTTCTTCGCCGGTGGCCTTTCCGGCGCGCTGCTGCAGGCCTATTGTCCCGCCCAGGGGCCGCGCCAGCCTTCCGTCATGTGGCTCATCGTCGGCGTGATGGCCCTCGCCACGCCGATCGGCTTGCTCGTGCTCAAACCCTGGATACGCGTGCACGAATCCGGCCGCGAAGACTGACGGCCGGCCGGCCCGGATTCATCGATACTAGCCTTGCGGCCCGCCGCTTCGACGCCTATACTTGCGGCATGTTGGGCGTTTCGCTCAAGGCTCCGGCGCTCGATGCCTACGGGCAGATGGCCTTGGACGAGGCCGTCCTGGAGTCGGCGAGCGGAGAACCGCTGATCCTTCGCTTCTACGAATGGGAAGGCGGGCCGCGCGACCCGATGCGGCCGCACGGCGCGACCTTCGGCTACTTCCAGCCCTATGAGGAAGCCGTCCGCGGGCTGGAGTCGCGCGGCATCGCCGTCATCTTCCCAGTCGCCCGCCGCACGACCGGCGGGGGGCTCGTCATCCACGACTCGGACATCACGTTCTCCCTCGTCTTTCCTTGGTCGAGGCTCGCCTCGCCGATGCTTGTATACAAGGGCATGCATCGCGGCATCCATCTCGGCCTGAAGGGGCAAGGCATCGCGTCGCGCCTATGGACGCCGCCCATGCCGAGCGCCGGCCCCATCTCCGACTGCTTTGCCGGCCCCTCGCCGATGGACCTGGTGGACGAGGGCGGCCGGAAATTCTTAGGCGGCGCGCTGCGCCGCCACAAGGGCGTCGGGCTGTACCAGGGCTCGTTTCGCCTCGAGGGCTTCGCCGCCTCCCGCGAGGTGCTCAAGCGCGCGATCTTGGACGGCCTGAGCCTCGAATGGCAGACCGCGTTCATGCCGAAGGAGGCCGACGCCGATCTGTTGGACACGGCCGCGCGACTGCGCGCGGACCGCTTCGCGACGGACGCTTGGAATCGGAAAAGATGACCCCCCATCCCGACCTTCCCCCGCAAGGGGGGAAGGGGAGAGGAATCAAGGAGGACGCATGAAGGCATTCGTGTTGTGCCGGCTCGTGGCCGGCCTGGAACAGAAGGCTCTGAACCAGGTCCGCAGCATCAAGGGCGTCAACGACGTTTATCTGACCTTCGGCCATTGGGACGCGGTCCTGTCGGCCGAGGCGGACACCATCGACAAGCTCAGCGGCCTCATCGTGCGCGAGGTGCGCGGCATCCACGGCGTGCAGAGCACGGAGACTCTTGTCACGACCAACATCTAAAAAAGTCACGCGCCTCACGTAGCGGCTTCCCGCCTCTGGGCTGATATCGTTCTCCCTCCCCCCTTGTGGGGGAGGGCCGGGGTGGGGGGAAACTACAATTGCGAGTCGGAGCGCTCGCTGCGTCGCGCGAGAGCGAAGGCGAGCAATCCCGCGATCACGACGCCGATGCCGAGCGCGAGCGCCACGCCGGCAGGCTTTCGAAGCCCGCGCCTGATGGGTCCGGGCAAAAGGCGGGCCGCCGCGGCTCTAACGCCTGACCGCTCCCCTCCGGCCTGAGCCGCGCTCTTGCCATCCTCTCCGGTCGCAGAACCATGCGCCGCCGTGGCCATCGCGTCGTTGTAGCTCTGGGCGTAGCGCGGGTCGAGCTCCGCGGCCCTGCGATACTCCGCGAGCACTTGCTCGCTCGGATAGCCGAGCGCTTGCTTGGCGCGGCCCTGGATGAAGAAGGCTCTGCCGTAGGACGCGTCGAAAAATGCCGCCTGCCCGGCGTCTTGCAGCGCGCCTTGGAAATCTCTGACGACGAGCTTCGCCGTCGCGCGCGTCGCGAGAGCCTTGGAGTCGTTGGGCTTCGCCTTCACGGCCCGGTCGGCGAGAGAGAGGGCCCCGGGCCCGTCGCCGATCGCTATCTTCTGCTCGGCGTCCGAAAGGAGGCGGGCGAACTGCGGTGAGGCCGCCGTGGCGGGTTGGTTCGCGCGGCCTTGCAGTGTCCGCGCGCCGGCCGCATTTCCTGAGGCTGCGCCGGAGGACCCCTCCTCGGGCGGCAGTTCGCCGGCGGTCCCGGATAGCCGCTCGTTCGCCTGCCGGGCCGCCTCCTGTGCCGAGGGAAGACTGAGCTTGCTCGGAACGCGGCTCACGATCAGGTTCAGCAGCGCGGCGGCGTTCGGGTCGCCGGGATGGTACATGAGCGCCGACCGAGCGTCCTGCTCCGCCCCGGGGTAGTTCTTGAGGTCGTAGTTGATCGTTCCGCGCAGTACGAGTGCTTGCGGATCCTTTGGGCGGAGGCCTACCGCGCGGTCGGCGAAGGGGAGTCCTCGAGCCGGTTCGTTTACCTCTTGGAGCGCCTTTCCTGCCGCGATGTTCACCTTGGGATTCTCGGGGAACTTCGAGCCGGTGTCGATGATGTTGTTTACCTCGGTATTACGTTGCTGCTGGATTTCCTGCTTCCTTTCCGGCGACGCGTTCTTGGTCTCTTGGTCGCCGGCTTTGATCTTCTTTCCAGACTGGTCCATGTTATTTAGCGCCTGTAGGACATCAGGCGGGTCCTCCGTGTCAGCGGGAGGGTTCGACGAGGCTGGGTATGGAAGCACCAGCGACAACAGAAGGAGCAGGCTCTTCATTTCGCCGCTTTCAGTCCTGAGGCCGGCACAGTCTTCTGATGGAACTCGAGTTCGTTCTTAAAAGTCTTGATGACCGACTTGGAACGAGCTAATTTCGTGGGCAGCATCTTGCCCAGCACGCCTCGGTTCCTGAATGCCTGTTTGAGTTCCCCGTCTAAGGTCGCTACGAAGACGTACCCATCGACCTCCCAGACGTTGTTCCGCTTGGTTGCCTTGCCCACACTGAGATCCAAGTGCGTCGGCTTAGTGCGCTGCGCATCGTCCGGGGCGAAGAGTAGGGAGAAACCGTGTTCGCTGCCGTCCGGGGACTCTTTTTGTTTGTATCGAAGGCCCTTGGTTGGGATAGGCACGTTTCCCAGGCCCATCAAATTCGCGGTCCCGCTGTTTAGTGCGTCCTCCTTGCCTTGGACCTGAGCCAACTCGATGACTTCCTGAAGAGTCCTGGACTTGGCCGGGGACTGTCCAATCGATTCTTCCTCTGCCGCCAGCCAAGGGATTTGTAGCCCGAACAAGAGCAGGGCCGTCGTAATTGCGATTATTCGCATCCGCTGGATTGTACAGCAAGTTCCTGGATTTTGGTAGGCCGGGACTATCTCAGCGCGGCGAGCTTGAAGGCCTCGAAAGCGATGAGGCAATCCGGGTGACTGAGCAGCGTCGAGGCCGCGTCGATGTACTTCGCGGCGGACTTGAGCTCGCCGTCGCGATGGACCGCGAGGCCGTGGACTAATGCCCACAAGGGGCCGGGGTCCCCGGGAGGCGGCGGCTCCTTCAGCGCCTCTTTCGGCCGGCCGTCCAAGAGCAGCACGGCCGTGCGCGTGACCGGCGTCAATTTGAAGCTGACCACCGCGCCGTCGGCTCCCTCCTCGCCGTGCGAGATCATCTCGGCGAGCAGGCAGAAGAGCAGGAGCTTGAGGAAGTGGCCTTCCAGGTCATAAGCGAGGCGCCGGCTAGCCTCGTGTGACGCTGCGAGCATTCCGGGGATGTTCTTCTGCGTCAACCGGACCAGGGCTTGCGCGGCGTACGCCTCGAAGCACTTGTCGTCAACGCTCTTTGCCTTCTCTAATGCGGCGTGGGCGAGAGGGAGGGCGCCCGCGGTCCGGTGCGCCAGGGCCAGGAAAGACCAGGCGACGGCGGGACGCTCGGACTTCGACGCGGCTTCTTGGAGCAGGGACTTCGCCTCGTCGAGTCGTCGGGAGTACAGGGCGTCAATGCCTTCCTTCAGCGGGTCAAAACTTCTGAACGGCCACATTAGTCGAATCTTACTAAAACGGCACTTGCCCTCACCCCCGCCCTCTCCCGCCTTCGGCGGGGAGGGGGAACGGCAGGGATAGGGGGACCGCTGAATGAGTCTCGCGCGGCGATAATGGTATTATTGCCCGCATATGAATTGGCTTTGCGAGTTCATGACGTCATCCATCGGCAAGAAGCTGGAGGTAGCGCTGTTCGGCTTCTTCTTGTGCATGTTCCTGGTCGTCCATCTGGGAGGCAACCTGTTCTTGTGGGCCCCGGCCGTCGGGGGCGATCCGGGCCATTGGTTCAACCTTTACGCGAACACGCTGGAGAGCCAGTTCTTCATCACCTTCGCCGAGCTCGGCCTGGCCGCCGTCTTCCTCGTGCACATCGCCGTGACGCTGTGGGTGCAGTGGGAGAACTGGAAGGCGCGGCCCATCGGCTATACGACCACCGCCTGGGCCGGCGGACGGACGATCTCTTCCGCCTCGACGATCTATACGGGCGTGATCCTTCTCATCTTCCTCATCGTGCACGTGCGGGCCATGCGCTTCGAGGAGCGCTTCGGCGGCCAGTTGTACAGCCACGTGCTGCATGAGCTCACCGGAACGCCCGCGGCCGTGTTCTACCTCGTCTGCATGGCCGCCCTCGGCCTGCACCTGAGCCACGGCGTGCAGGCCGCGGCGCGCACCTTCGGCATTGACCATCCCAAGTTCACGCCGATCATCGAGAAGCTGGGGCTCGCCTTCGCGATCGTGATGGCGGGGTCGTTCGGAGCGATCGCCGTCTGGGGCGGTTGGTTCGCGGGAGGCAAGCCATGAACGGCGCTTCGACGAAGGACCCGATCAAGATGAACGCCGCGATCCCCGACGGGCCGATCCAGGAGAAGTGGGACAAGCATCGCTTCGACCTCAAGCTTATCAACCCCGCGAACAAGCGCAAGTACGAGATCCTCGTCGTGGGCACCGGCCTCGCCGGCGCCTCGGCGGCCGCCGCTCTGTCCGAGCTCGGCTACAAGGTGAAGGTCTTCTGCATCCAGGACTCGCCGCGCCGCGCGCACTCCATCGCGGCGCAAGGCGGCATCAACGCGGCCAAGAACTATCCGAACGACAGCGACAGCGTCTGGCGCCTGTTCTACGACACGGTCAAGGGCGGCGACTACCGCGCCCGCGAGGCGAACGTGTACCGGCTGGCGCAGGTCTCGAACGCGATCATCGACCACTGCGTCGCGCTCGGCGTCCCCTTCGCGCGCGAGTACGGCGGCACGCTCTCCAACCGCTCCTTCGGCGGCGCGCAGGTCTCGCGGACGTTCTATGCCCGCGGACAGACGGGCCAGCAGCTGCTCCTCGGCGCCTACAGCGCCATGATGCGGCAGGTGGCGGCCGGCGGCGTCGAGGTCTTCGCGCGCCGCGAGATGGTCGAGCTCGTCGTCATCGACGGACGGGCGCGCGGCGTCGTTTGCCGCAACCTCGTCACCGGCAAGCTCGAGTCGTATGCCGGCCACGCCGTCTTGCTGTGCACGGGCGGCTACGGCAACGTCTTCTACCTCTCGACGAACGCGATCAACTCGAACGCCTCGGCGATCTGGCGCTGCCACAAAAAGGGCGCGCTCTTCGCCAACCCGTGCTACACGCAGATCCATCCGACCTGCATCCCGGTCTCCGGCGACTACCAGTCGAAGCTCACGCTGATGAGCGAGAGCCTGCGCAACGACGGCCGGATCTGGGTGCCGAAGAAGAAGCTCGACGGCCGGAAGCCCTCGGAGATCCCGGAGGGGGAGCGCGACTACTTCCTCGAGCGCAAATACCCGAGCTTCGGCAACCTCGTCCCCCGCGACGTCGCGTCGCGCAACGCCAAGCAGGTGGCCGACGACGGCCGCGGCGTGGGCTCGACGGGGTTCGCCGTGTATCTCGACTTCGCCGATTCGCTCAAGCGCCTCGGCGTCGACGTCATCCGCGAGCGTTACGGGAACCTCTTCGAGATGTACGAGCACATCACCTCCGAAGACCCGTACCAGTCGCCGATGCGGATCTATCCGGCGGCGCACTACACGATGGGAGGGCTGTGGGTGGACTATAACCTCATGACGAGCATCCCCGGGCTTTTCGCGCTCGGGGAGGCCAACTTCTCCGACCACGGCGCCAACCGCCTCGGCGCGAGCGCGCTGATGCAGGGGCTTGCCGACGGCTACTTCATCGCCCCCTACACCCTCGGCGGCTATCTCGGCACGGCGAGGCTCGACAAGGTCGATACGATCCACCCCGCCTTCGCCGAGGTCGAAGGGGCGGTCCGGGAACGGCTTCAGAAGCTGCTGTCGATCAAAGGAAAGCGCACCCCGTCGGAATTCCATCGCGAGCTCGGCAAGCTCTTGTGGGACAACTGCGGCATGGGCCGCAACGAGGCCGGGCTCATGAAATGCCTGGCCGCGATCCCGCAGATGCGGGAGCGGTACTGGAAAGAGGTGATGGTGCCGGGCACCAACGAGGAGTTCAATCAGGCGTTGGAGCGCGCCGACCGCGTGGCGGACTACCTCGAGCTCAGCGAACTGCTGGTGCGCGACGCCTTGCACCGCAAGGAGTCCTGCGGCGGCCATTTCCGCGAGGAGTCGCAGACCGAGGAGGGAGAGGCCAAGCGCGACGACGCGAACTTCTCGTACGTCGGCGCTTGGGAGTTCGCCGGCGCCGGCCGGGATCCGGTCCTGCACAAGGAGCCCCTCGCCTTCGAATACGTCAAACCCTCTCAGCGGAGCTACAAATGAACCTTACGCTCAAGGTCTGGCGGCAGAAAGACGGCGCGTCGCGGGGGGCGCTGGAGACCTACGCGGCCAGGGACATCTCTCCCGACGCCTCCTTCCTCGAGATGATCGACATCGTCAACGAGGAGCTCATCCGCGAGGGAAAGGATCCCATCGCCTTCGACAACGACTGCCGCGAGGGCATCTGCGGCACCTGCAGCCTCGTGGTCAACGGGCGGGCTCACGGCCCCCAGCGCAACCACACGGTGTGCACTCTGCACATGCGCCACTTCAAGGACGGCGACGTGATCGTCGTCGAGCCTTGGCGCTCCAGGGCCTTCCCCGTCATCAAGGACTGCGTCGTGGACCGGGCAGCCCTCGACCGCCTGACCGCGGCCGGAGGCTATATCTCGGTGCCGACGGGCTCGGCCGTGGACGCCAACGCGATCCTCGTGCCGAGAGACAGCGCCGAGAAGGCGATGGACGCCGCGGCCTGCATCGGGTGCGGCGCCTGCGTGGCGGCCTGTCCCAACGCCTCGGTGAGCCTCTTCCTGGCGGCGAAGATCTCGCAGTTGGCGCTCTTGCCGCAGGGCCAGCCCGAGCGGGAGCGCCGGGTCAAGGCCATGACGGCGCTGATGAAGGCGGAAGGCTTCGGCAACTGCTCCTGGGAACGGGAATGCGAGGCGACCTGCCCCAAGGACATCAAGATCGCGAACATCTCCCGCATGAACCGCGAGTTCCTGCTGGCCGCCCTATCTTCCGCCGAGCATTAGTTGATAGACTATCCTTCGTGGACGAACTGGTAGAAGGGCAGGGTCCCGGCGCGAAGCTCGTGATGATCGTCGACGACGACGACAGCGTGCGCGAGCTCTTGACCTACGTGGTCAAGAAAGAGGGGTTCGGCACCATCGGCGCCGTCGACGGGCTCGAGGCCCTGCAAAAAGTGGAAAAGCACTCTCCCGACCTGATCGTCCTCGACCTGATGCTGCCGCGCTGCGGCGGCTACGAGGTGCTCCGCCACCTGCAGGGGGGGACCACCTCCTCGATCCCGATCGTCGTCATCACGGGGCGCTATACGGAGCGCAACACCGCCGAGATGATCCGGCACGAGTCGAATGTCGTCGAGTTCCTCGAGAAGCCGGTGAAGCCGAGCGTGCTGGCCGGCGTGCTCCACCGCGTCCTCAAGACGTCCGGGTCCGACGGCGCTCGGACGGCGCCCCATGGCTGAGACCGAAGGCATTCCCGGCGACCTGTCCGACCCGCGCGACAAGCTCGTGCTGATCGTCGATGACGACGCGAGCATCCTCGACCTGATGGAGCACGTGGTGCGCAAGGAGGGCTTCCGTGTGGAGCAGGCCGCCGACGGCCAGGAAGCGGTGGACAAGGCGCGGAAGTTGAAGCCGCACCTCCTTCTGCTCGATTTCATGCTGCCCGGGATGGGCGGCTACGAGGTCGTCAAGGAGCTGCAGGTCGGCGAGACCTCCGGCATCCCCATCGTCGTCTTCACGGGCCGCCACCTGGACCGCACCTCGATCGATCTCATCCGCCAGGAGCGCAACGTGCGGGACTTCATGGAGAAGCCCATCAAACCCGCTTTCCTGACGTCGCTGATCCATCGCCTGTTGAAGACGCGTCCGCCGGAGATCACGCGGGCGTCCGACCGGAAGTGGTGAGCCGCCGGCTCGCCCTCGTCTTCGCCGCCGCCGCGCTTCTCGCCGGTCTCGTCTGGGGGGACCTCGCCTTTCGCGCCCGCCGGGCGTATCTCGAGGGAGAGAAGTATATGGACTGGCACTCCCACCCCGAGCGCCAGCGCGCCTATTGGGACTCGTGGCTGAGCGCCGAGGAGGCGCGGTGGAGCTCGATGGCCGCGGCCGGCCGGATCGGCGCCGAGGAGGCGCGTCAACGCGCCGCTCTCGCGCGGGCGGAGCGCGATGAGCGCGTCGCCGAAAGCCCTCTGAAGTACGCGGTGCGCTGGTACGAGACCGGGGCGGACCTGTTCTCGACGCCGCCGAATCCCTGGACCGCGCCGACGCGAGCGCGGCTCAACGAGGCGCGCGGCCTGTGGCACGCCGAGCTCGCTGCCTCCGGCCTCAAGCCCGAGGACTATTCGTACCGGTGAAGAAGCGGCTGTTCGGCCTCCTGCGGCTCCTCATCGGCATCGCGCTCCTCCCCGCCGCCTTCGCTTCGCTGGTCGCCGCCGCGCGCGCGCTGGGCGCGCTGGCGGGGGGCGGGCCCGGCGCCAAGTGGTTCTTGGCCGGCGCCGCCGCCTATCCCCTGCTTCACGCGGCCACGACGGGCCTGGGCCTCGACGGCGTGCGGCGCGTTTTCTACGTGCTCGCCCATGAGCTCACCCATGCCATCGCCGCCTGGATGAGCGGCTACCGCGTCCATCGCCTGCGGGTGGGGGCCGACGGAGGGCACGTGGACGCCTCGCGCGTGAACGCCTTCGTCGCCTTGGCGCCCTACATCGTGCCGCTGTACGCCCTGCTGGCGGTCGCGGGCTACCGGGCCTGGCTGTGGCATGCGGGGGGGCATCCCGGGCCGGCCGCCTATCCGGTCTTTCTGGCCGCTCTCGGGGCGGCGCTGTCGTTCCATTGGCTGTTCACCGTCGACGCCCTTTGGTCGGTCAAGCAGCCCGACCTCGCCATCGCGGGGGGCTTGGTGTTCTCCTTGTCTCTCATCGGGCTGGGCAACGGGCTGGTCCTGCTCGCGGCGTTGAAGTGCCTCTTTCCGAAGCTCGTCTCCCTTTCGGCGGCCGGGCGGCTCGCGTGGGATTTGACTTGGCGGCCGCTCACGCTGCTGGCGGCGGCGCCGGACGGCGTAAAGAAGTAGAATAACTCGCGCGCGCCGGCGCGTGCGCGTTCGATGACGCAGCCTCATCACCCTCACGGCCACCAGCCTCATTCCAAAGCGTACAGGCATCTTTGGCGCATCGCGCTGCTTCCCTTCCGCATCCTGGCGCTGCTGGTCCTGCTGGCCGTCCTGACGGCCGGCCTGGGCGCCGTCGCGCTCAAGTTCCTGGTGACGAGCGATCAGCTCCGGGCGGTGCTTGCCGCCCAACTGCAGGACGTGCTCCAGCGTCCCGTGCAGATCCGCGATGTCCACGTCATGTGGCTGCAGGGGATCCGCGTCAACGGCTTGCGCGTGCTGGAGGCGCCGGGATTTCCGGGGCCCGAGCTCCTCTCCAGCGAGATCGCCGTCGCCAAGTATCGCTGGCGCTCGCTCCTGCATAAGCGCCTCGACTTCACCGAAGTGCGGCTCATCGCCCCGCGCATCGACCTCGTGCGCCGCCAGGACGGCGAGTGGAACATCGCGGGGCTCTTGAAGCCGCGCGAGCGCAAGGTCCAGCTGCCGTTCCCGGTTTCGCTGGCCGCCGACGTGATCGCCGTCGAGAACGCGGAGCTGCGTGTTCGCGACCTTCCGCGACGGAGGGACGTCACCGTCAAAGGCTTCAACCTCCAGGTCCGCGATTTCAACGAGGCGAAGCCCTTTTCCTTCACGTCGTCGTTCGGGACCGACTCCGACCTCGGCGGCAGGCGGGTCACGGTCAAGACCCAGGTTCGCGGGAGCACGAATCTGGCCTCCTTCGAGTGGCCCAAGGCCTGGCTGGAGGCGGAGCGGGTCCGCATCTCGGTCGACGGCGAGGTGGTGACCGCCTCGGGGCGGGTGCGAGGATTCACGGCTCCGCAGTTCGAAGTGAAGCTGCGCCTGCCGCGCCTGACCTCCGAGAAGCTCGGGCGGTACCATCCCGTCGCGCCGGGCATCGTCATCCCGCCGATGGCCCTGTCGGTGCGCGGCAACATGCCGGAGCCCGGCCGGATCGTCCTCCAGTCTCTCGACGCGGTCGCCGAGCCCCTGCGCTTGCGCGCAAGCGGAACGCTGCGGCTCGGCCCGAACGCCGCGTATCGGCTGACGGCGAGCATGCCCGCGGCCGGCTTCGAGCATATCAACGCGTTGTGGGCCGGGTGGGCCAAGCGGCGTTTCGCCGGGACGGCCGAAGGGGGCTTCACCGTCAGCGGGACGCTCGGGACCGGCGAGCGGCCCGTCATCGAGCGGCTGAGCCTCAAGCTGCGCGACTTCGCCACCGTGCTCTCGCCCGACGCGCGGTTGTCGGGAGCCGACCTGACGGTCGCCGGGTCGAGGAACCTGGACGAGCTGCAGGTCGTCGCCGCGCGCGGCCGGCTGGTGGCCTACACGAACGCGTTCGCGGACATCGACCTGGCGATGCGCGTGGCGGGGGGAGATCTCGATGTGCAGCGGCTGGGGCTGACTTGGTCGGGCTCGCACGTGAAGCTCAAGGGCCG
This sequence comes from Elusimicrobiota bacterium, assembly GCA_026388115.1. Classification (GTDB taxonomy): domain Bacteria; phylum Elusimicrobiota; class Elusimicrobia; order UBA1565; family JACRDR01; genus JAPLKK01. The sequence continues at coordinate 30,821 of JAPLKK010000124.1, forward strand.
CATCGAGCGGCTGTCTTCCCCGAAGTCCGTGCAGGTCCAGGGCTCGGTGGACAAGCTCGCGCTCCAGGAGGCGATCAACGCGGCGACCGCGGTCGTCCAGCAGATCCGCGCTTCGCATCCGCCCGGCCAGGCGACCCCGGCGTCCGACGGCAAATGGTCGCGCATCTTCAAGTACTCGATCCCCAAGACGTTCCCGGCCACCAGCGGCGACATCAAGATCGGCGAGGTCATCCATCCCAACTTCAACACCGTCAACCTCGACCTGACGTGGAATCTGCAGGGGATCGCGACGGGCCTCAACCAAGCCAGCGGCCGCATCCGCGCCGGCTTCGGGCCGGGGAGGGTGACCAATATCCCGGAGCTGGAGAAGGCCAATAAGTTCCTGCGCGCGATCTTCCTGCCGTTCGTGTACATGCAGAAGCTGCGCAACTCGACGAATCTCAGCATCGGCACGATGTATCCCAAGACGCTCGATTTCACGCGGATCTACGGGCAGTACGGCCTGCAGAACGGCGTCGTGGACATCGGCGCCTTCCACGTCGACAGCGGCCAGCTGGTGGCTTTTGCCAACGGCAACATGGATTTTCCCAAGGAGCGCGTCAACCTGCACGTGCTCACGCGCCTGACGACGTCGCGCGACCCGCTGCCCGAATATCTTACCGACGAGAAGGGCCGCCCTTCGATCGGCTTCTTCGTCAAAGACGACCTGAACAGGCCGTCGATCGAGATCGAGGTGCGCAAGATGAGCGCCCATGCCATCGAGGACGCGCTCGAACAAGCGTTAAAGAAGGGGCAATGACCCTTCGACAAGCTCGAAGTGAACCGGAGGAAGCAGATGAAAGGGCCTGACGAGAGCGAGATCTTGAGCCTGCTGGCGGAGCACGGCGCCGTCGTGGACGGCCACTTCGTGCTTCCCTCGGGATTGCACAGCCGTACCTACGTGGAGCTGGCGGTGGTCCTGCAGTACCCGCACATCGCCCAGAAGCTGGCGAAGATGCTGGCCTCGAAGTTCCCGCAGGAGGTGGACGTGGTCGTCTCTCCGGCGATGGGAGGCGTCGTGCTCGGCCAGGAGATGGCGCGGGTCAAGAAGTGCCGCGCGATCTTCACCGAGCGCGTCGGCGCGGCGCAGGGCTTCCGGCGCGAGTTCAAGCTCTCGCGCGGCGAGCGCGTCCTCATCGTCGAGGACGTCATCACCACCGGGCATTCGACGAGCCAGCTCGTCAGCCTCGCCGACGTGTACGGCGCCAAGGTCGTCGGCGTGGCGGCCGTGCTCGACCGCTCGACTTCGCCCTTGCCGCTGCGCGTCCCGATCCGGACGCTGGCCATCTATCCGGCCGAGGTCGTTCCCGCCGACGGCTGCCCGCAGTGCAAGGCCCGCGTGCCGCTCACGAAGCCCTCGAAGGGGGGGGAGGAGACCTTATAAGACGGATGCGGGCCCTCTTTATCTGCCAGACGGTCCTGACCTCCGGGATCGCGCTCTCATTCCCGTTCCTGGCCCTCTATCTCCACCGCGAGAGGGGGCTTGGCATGGGCTGGGTCGGCGCGGCCTTGGGGCTGAACGTCCTCTTCTCCTCGCTGGCTCAAGCGTTGGGCGGCGAGTGGTCGGACATCGTGGGCCGCCAGCGGGTGATGCGCGAGTCGCTGGTCCTGCGCACCGTGGCCGTGGGCCTGCTCGCTTATGCCGTCTGGCGGGGGTGGGCCACCGCGCCCTTGCTCGGCCTGCTGTTCGTCTCGACGTTCGTGGGCAACTTCTTCGAGCCGGCGGCGCGCGGCTGGGTCGCCGACCACTGCCCGCCCGCGGCGCGCTCGCGGGGCTACGGCCTCTTGCGCATCGCGGTGAACCTCGGCTGGGCCATCGGCCCGGCGGTCGGCGGCGCCCTGGCGCGCAGCTCCTACGCACTGCTCTTCGCGGCGAGCGCGGCGGCGTGCGGCGTGTGCGCCGGCATCGTTGCGTGGGCGATCGAAGAGATCCCGGGCGAGCGCAGCGAGGAGCGCTTCGAGTGGTCGGCGGTGCTGCAAGCCGGCAAGAACCCCCGCTTCATGCGCGTCTGCGGCTTGAGCCTCTTGCTCGGCATGGTGATGGCCCAGCTCGTCGTCTCGCTGTCGATGCATGCCACCGAGTACCTGGGCCTCACCGAGACCCAGGTGGGCTGGCTCTTCTCGCTCAACGGGCTCATCGTGGTGCTCGTGCAGTACCCGGCGACCCGCTGGTGGTCCGAGTTCCCTCTGACCACCACGCTGGCGGCGGGAAGCCTGTTCTACGCGGCGGGCTATAGCGCGGTGGGCGGCGCCGCGACGTTCGGCGCGATGGCGGCCGCCGTGAGCGTCATCACGGTCGGGGAGATCACGGTGGCGCCTGCGCTCCAATCCCTATGGGCGAACCTCGCGCCGCCCCGCGAGAAGGGACGCTACGTGGGCTTCGCCGGCTTCGTGTTCCAGGCGGGGAGCGCCCTCGGCCCGCTGCTGGGCGGGCTGAGCCTCCAGTACCTCAGTCCCTCGTACCCGCCCGCCCCCTGGATCGGCGTCGGGATCCTGGGCACGGCCGTCGCGGCAGGCTTTTACGCCATGCGCCGCCGGTTCTCGGCGGAGGAGCAGGGATTGATTTCGGTGTCAGACGTTAAGTTAAGTAAGTTGCTTGCGCAGTAACTTACTTAACTTAACGTCTGACACCGAGGAGACGATATGATCGAGCGGTACACGCGCCCGGAGATGCAGCGCGTCTGGTCGGACGAGAGGCGCCTGAAGCGCATGCTCGAGGTCGAGCTGGCCTTCCTCAAGGTCCTGGCCCGCGCCAAGCGGATTCCGGCCTCGGAGCTGGCCGCCTTGCGGGCGCTGTTGGACCAGGCGCTGGGCGAGCAGGTGAAGAGCCGCGAGGCCAAGAGCGGGCATGAGGTGGTCGGGCTCCTGCAGGCGGTGTCGTCGCAGGTCCGGTCGAAGGCGCCGCAGCTCAACCGCTACCTCCACTACGGCCTCACCTCCTCCGACGTGCTCGACACGGCGTTCTCGCTGCAGCTCGTCGAGGCGAACGGCCTCCTCATCAAAGGCTGGCGCGAGGCCGCCTCGCGCATCCGCGCGCTGGCCCTCAAGCACAAGAACACGTGGATGGTCGGCCGGACGCACGGCGTGCACGCCGAGCCCATCACCTTCGGCGTCAAGCTCGCCGGCTGGCACGCGGAGGTGATGCGTAATCTCGAGCGGCTCGAGCGCGCCCGCACCGTCGCCGCGCGCGGCAAGATCTCGGGGGCGGTGGGGACCTTCGCTCACTTTCCGCCGGCCTTCGAGGCCGAGGTGTGCCGCGAGCTGGGGCTCGCGCCGGAGCCGGTGAGCACCCAGATCGTGCCGCGCGACCGCTACGCGGACTGCTTCCATGCCTGGGTGCTGTCCGCCGCCGCCGTCGAGCGATTCGCCCTCGAGATCCGTCATCTGCAGCGCACCGAGGTGCTGGAAGCGGAGGAGCCGTTCACCAACGATCAGAAGGGCTCCTCGGCCATGCCGCACAAGCGCAATCCCGTGCTGTGCGAGAACCTGTGCGGGCTGTCGAGGCTCATCCGCTCCTACGAGTCGGCGGTGGTGGAGAACTGCGCGCTGTGGCACGAGCGCGACATCTCGCATTCGTCCAACGAGCGCGTCATCTTCCCGGACGCGGCGATTCTGCTGGATTTCATGCTCCATCGCCTGTGCCGGGTGCTGGAAGGCCTGCAGGTCTATCCCGAGCACATGAAAGAGAACCTGGAGCGCTCGATGGGCCTGGTCTATTCGCAAAAAGTCCTGCTCGCCCTCATCGACGCGGGGCTTGGGCGGCTCGAGGCGTACGAGCTGGTCCAGCGCAACGCCATGAAGGCGTGGAAGTCGCGCAAACCGTTCGTCGAGCACCTGCTCGCCGACGAGGACGTGACGCGGCGGCTGCCGCCCGCAAAGCTGCGCGCCTGCTTCGACCTTGCCTCCTACGCCGTAGCCATCGATGAGCTCCTGCGCCGCGGCGGGGTTACGTCCTTCGACAAGCTCAGGACTGGCGCCAGGCCGTCGTCGAAGAGGAGCGCCCATGCGTAAGCCGATGACGAAGTACTGGATCTTCGACGAGCACTCGGGGCAGGTCCATGGTCCGTATTGGATCGCGCAGCTGAAGACGATGCAGGGCTTCGGCCCCGACACGAAACTTGCCGTTCGGGGCTCGAGCAAGCCCGGGGATTGGAAGAAGGCGAGGGACATCGAGGAGTTCCAAAAGGCTTTCGATTGGGCGCCCTCGTCCATCTCGGCAGCCGACGAGTTCGCCGCGCCTTTCCCCGGCGAGCCGGGATACGTCCCCAAGCCGGGCGAGAAGCCGAAGCCCTGAGCAGGTCCCGCCTGCTGGCCTACTCGCCTTCGGCGGCGGAAGCGCAGGGTTCGGGCGCGGGGGTGGGGCTGTTCGGGGGCAGGACGTCCGCGAGGGGGCAGTTCCCGTTCAACACGTCCGGACCGATCTTCTCGGGGATGACCTTGAAGGATGAGACCTGGACGCCGTTGAAGTTCAGGATCCAGGCTTGGTCGAACACGCTGCCCGGCCACTTGACCGGCACCGGATCGCAGGCGCCGGAGGCGGCGCCGCCCGCGCAGAACGTCTGGACCAGCGCGGGGATGACCTTATGCTCCCAGGAGATCAGGACCATCTGTCCCTGACAGGCGGGGTTCTTCATGATGTCATCGACCAGCGGCTGGAGCTGCTTGCGCGTGTAGCTGGTGTTGATGGTCAGATTCAGGGCTCTGGCCAGCGGCGTCACGGTCTCGATGGCGCGCATCGAGCCTTCCTCGCTGCTGGGCTTCATGGCGTAGATGGCCGCCGGCGTCCCGAATTGCCGCGGAAAGACGGCCGCCAGCGCGTCGGCGCGGCAAACCCCTCGGGGGCAAAGATGGCTGCCGACAGCGGGCTTCTCGCCGTGACGGATGATGATGACCTGCGCGGGGGCCGCATCCGCCGGCCACGCGAAGAGCCACACGGCGGCGACCGCCCCGACGAACCCCGCGACCTGCCTGCGTTCAGCCATGGATAACCCCCACCTTGCTTCTTGCCGCCCCGGTCTCCCTGCGGGCGTCCTAGGACGGCCAGACGTACGAGATCTCGAGCTGTACGTCCGGGTGCAGGCTCTGCTTGACCGGGCAGGTCTCGGCGCCGCGCTCGAGCTTCTGCCTGTCGGCCGCGGAGAAGGGCCGTCCGGCGGGCA
>JAPLKK010000124.1:36057-42047 GCA_026388115.1 Elusimicrobiota bacterium
GGGCATGGTCACCACGGCCGTGAGCTTGCCGATCCTGCGCACGGGCGCGGCCGCCATCTCCTTGACGACCTTCACGCGAGCGCCGGAGATGTCCAGCCCGCTTCTTTGCGCGACGATCCCCATGATGGTCAGGATGCAGGTCCCCAACGCCGCCGCGACCATGTCCGTCGGAGAAAAAGACTCGCCCTTGCCCCCGTTGTCGGTCGGAGCCTCCGTCCCGATGACGGATTTGGACGGCCCGTGGGTCGCGACGCAGCGCAACGCGCCTTGATAGACGATGTCGATCTCAACGGACATGTTGTTCCCTCCGAATATCAGTGCCATCCTATTATTTTTCTGCCCCCGCCTCTGTAGTAGAATGGCGCGTATGGCACATCCTGAAGCCGGCAAGCTGAGTCCCGAAGTGATCAACGTCCACCACTTTCGCCGCGAATTCGAGGCCCCGAGCGAGCCGTTGGCGCGCGTGAAGTTCGGCACGTCGGGTCACCGCGGCCGTCTGGGGGCCGGCTTTTCGCGGCGCCACGCCGAAGCCATCGCGCAGGCCGTCGCCAGGGTCCACGCCGAGCGCGGCATCAAGGGCCCGGTCCTGGTCGGCGGCGACACGCGGCTCGTCAGCGCGGAGACGGCGGAGGCTTGCGCCGAAGTGCTGGCCGGCAACGGCCTGAACGTCCTGCTTGCCGACATCCCGGTCCCTACGCCGGTCTTCTCGCTCGAGATCCTGTCGGGACGGGCCGCGGCATCCCTCAACGGCACCGCTTCCCATAATCCGCCCGGGGACATGGGCCTCAAGTACAACCCGCCGAGCGGGGGCCCCGCCGGGGCCGAGTTCACCTCCGTCATCGAGAAGTACGCCAACTGGTGCCTCGAGGACCCGAACATCATCCGGCGCCTGCCGCTTTCCAAGGCGAAGGCCCAAGGGCTCGTCACCGTCCCCGACCTCGTGGGTCCCTATTTGAAGAGGCTTGCCGAGGTTGTCGACCTGGAGGTCATCAAGTCCTCCGGGCTCAGCATCGGCGTGCATCCGCTGGGAGGCACCTCCATCCCGTTCTACGAGGGATTGCGCAAGAGCTACGGCCTCAAGAACTTGAAGATCGTCGACAAGACGGTCGACCCGACCTTCGGCTTCATCCCGCGCGACCACGACGGCCAGATCCGCATGGACCCTTCGTCGCCTTATCCGATGAAGCCGCTGCTGGAGCTTGCCGAGGCCGGAAAGTACGACTTCGTGGGCGCCTCGGACCCGGATGCCGACCGCTTCGGCGTGGCCACGAAGGCGGCGGGCCTGTTCTCGCCGAACCAGGCGCTGTGCGTGCTGGCGGCGTATCTGCTCGACAACCGGCCCAACTGGCCGTCCACCCTGGCGATCGGCCGGACGATCGGCACGACGCATCTGCTCGACCGGATCGCGGCGGCCAAAGGCCGCAGCTGCGAGGAAGTCAACGTCGGATTTAAATGGTACGTGGACGGCATCCGCCAGGACCGGTATCTCTTGGCCGGAGAGGAGAGCGCGGGCCTTTCCGTCTACCGCTGGACCGCCGAGAAGGACGGCATCCTTGCGGTGCTTCTGTTGGCCGAGGCGATGGCGCGCTCTCGCAAGGACCTCTCGGAGCTCTACCGCGAGCTCACTGCCGTACATGGGAGCCCCACCTACCGCCGGGTGGACGCCGCCATCGATGAAGCGCAGCGGCAGAAGATCAAGTCGATGAACGCCGCCTCGCTGGCGGGCCTCAAGGAGCTTGCCGGCGAGAAGGTCACGCGCCTGCGCGACACCGACGGCTTGAAGATCTACCTGGAGGACTCCTGGCTCCTCGCGAGGCTCTCGGGGACCGAGCCTATCGCGAAGCTCTACGGCGAGACCTTCAAGGGCCCGGAGCATCTCGACCGCCTGCTGAAAGAAGGCGGAGCGCTCTTCGGCCTGCAAGTTTAGCGGCAACCAGGTTCAGCGCGCCTTGCCGCCCAGCGTCCTCACGTCCTGGCCGTTGTTGAAGGTCTGGCCCGAGCCCGGGTACATCTGTACCGTGTAATTCCCGTTGACGCTGCTGTTGGAGTTGTCGACGCCCGTCATCGCATTCTGCAGGCCGTTCGAGATCTCGCTGATCGAGTTGCCCCGGCCGGGGTGCGTGTCATACGCGACCACCGGATACTGCTCGCCGGTGGCGTTGTCGGTGACCACGCCGTAGTCTCCCAGGTGGACGCCGTTCGAGTTCCTGGGATCGATCACCACCCCGTTGACCTCATTGGAATGGAGGTTCGAGGCTGTGCCGCCTTGATGCGAGCCGTCGCCGGACGGGTTGCCGCGCGAGTCATTGTCGTTCTCGACCGTGAAGCCCTTGCGGTCCTGCGCCGCGGAATCCCCCAGCGACTCGCTATCGTTCTTCTGCAGCTTGTTGTTGAGAGCGTCTTTCCAGTCATTAGCCCCGCTGCACGAGTCGCAAGTCACGCCCATGGCCTTGCACTTGGCGGCGGCGGCGGCGGCGTTCTTCGAGCAGCAGTCCTTGGTCGGCGCGCACTCCGAACCGTTGCCGTTGCAGTCATACGCTCCCGGACAAGCGGAGCGCGCTTCGATGGGAAGGAGCAGCGCCAGCGCTGCTCCGACGATGAACGCGAGATCTGTGGTCTTCATGTTCCGTCCTTCTCGATATATATGCGGCGAAACGGCCTTCGGTTGCCACTAACCCTTTTTTTATCTCGAAAAAGCCTTGGGGCAGCTGCCTTTTTGTGGGGGGCGGCGCGGGCTGTTGAAGGACGGCTAAGTCGGTCCCGGGCGCTCAGCCCGCGATGGGAACGAGGGAGTCGAGCGCCTGCGCGAACTCCGCGGCCGAGTGGAAGCGAAGCTTGGGATCGGCCTGAAGCGCTCTTGCAAACACGCCGTCGAGCCCCTGGGGCAGGTCAGGAGCGGCCGCCGACGGCGGGGCGAAGAGCATCTCGCGCTTCTGCGCCAGGAAGTTCGGCCCCGGAAACGGCAGCCGCCCCGTCACAGTCTCATAGAAGAGAACCCCGAGCGCGTACAGATCCGACTCACGCGAGACCGTGCCAAGCTCCTGCTCGGGCGCCATGTACGGGGGCGTGCCGGCCTTGTCCGCGCGCGTTAGCTTCGCCACCGTCATGGCCGCCTGGTGGGCCAGGCCGAAATCCATCACCTTGGCCGCGCCTTGCGGGCTGACCATGATGTTGGCGGGCTTGAGGTCGCGGTGGATGACCTTGTTGGCGTGCGCGAAATCGAGCGCGGAGCAGACTTGGCGCGCGAGCGCGCAGGCCGCGCCGAACCGCAGCCGGCCTGCCTGCTGCAGCATCAGATCGAGCGGCCGGCCGCCGACCAGCTCGAAGACCAGATACACCTCGTCGCGCTCGGTGATCACGGTATAGATCTCGACGATGTTCGGGTGCCTGAGCGCCGCCACCAGGCGCGCCTCATCGAGGAACTGGGAGAGGTCCTTGGGGCTGCGCCTGATCTCCGGGCGCAGCTGCTTCATCGCCACCTTTCTCCGAAGCGACAGATCGGTCGCCTCGAAGACCAGCCCCATTCCCCCGCGTCCCAGCTCCCGCTCGAGCTGGTAGGTTCCGCCGACCACGCTTCCGATCCCCATGGATGGCTGCGACGGCGAGCGGCGCCGGAAGACCCAGGCCGCGACGCCGCCCGCGAGCAGCAAGATCAAGGCGCCGACGCCGCAGATCCATAGCATCTTCTGGCGTTCGCGAAGGTTCTCCAGGGCGCCGCGGCGCTCCTGGTAAGCCCCCTCGTCGTCGAAGAGCAGGCAATCCAGCTTGATGCGGAACGCCTTCATGCCGTCGGTGAACTGGAGGATCGCCCCGACGTCGCTGATCTTGCCGCGCTGGAGGCTCTTGAGGCCGCCCGACAACAGCCGCTGAAGCTCCAGGGCCTCCATCTCCTTCTTGATCGATTCGAATCTCTCGTTCTGCTCGGCGAAGCGGCGGTGGCCGTCGAGGAGCAGGCGTCTCAGCTCATCGCGCTTCGGTTCGACGGGAGCGAGGTCGTCGATCTTTCCATACTGGCCGCGCAGCGCGTCGAATTGCTGCATCGGCTCCAATAACCCCAGGGCCAACGTGCGCAGGCCGTCCACGGCGGCTTCCAGATCGTTCCGCCGCTTGCCGGGGGCAACGTTGGGTGCGGCGGATGGAGTCCCGCCGATCATCCCGCGCAAGTCGTCGATCGAGATTGCTCGCGCTTCGACCTTTTCGTTGTCGGTCAGCTCGGAGGCGCCGAGCCGAGAAACCAGGGAGAGAAGAAGCAGCGATGCCAGGAGGGAGACGTGCCGTCGCCGCATATAGGGGATTGTAGGGGGAGGCCGAGGGGGTGTCAAGCCGCCCGCGCCGCTCCCGCGGCCATTGATTCCCGCGCGGGCGCGGGCTATGCTCTCGTTACGTATGCGGGCTCGCCGGTGGGTCGTCATGGCGCTGGCCGTCGCCGGTCTGGGGGCCTGGGGGGGGGCCGAGGAGCCCGCGCGGAAAGGCGAGGAGCGACAGCGCAAGGACAGGTTCGCGGATTCGATCGAATTCATCGTCGGTGCCTCGATGGGGTCGGTGGCCGACCCGAATCTCCGCAAGATCGCCGGCAACCGCATCGCCGACAACGAGAAGGACATCGACATCCTGGGTAAGCGCCTTCGCGCCGAGGCCGACCGGATCCTCCCCTCCGCTGACAGGCTCGATTCGCTGCGGACTCTTTATCCCCGCGTGGAGGATCTAGCCCCCTTCGAGCGTGATCGTGCCGCATTGGCGGCCGAGGTCGAGCGCGGCTGCAACACTCTCATCGACGGCACGGTCGAGATCAAGAAGCTGTTCAAGGGCTCCATCGCGGGCGGACTGCCGGACTTCATGGCCCGAGGCAAGAGTCGCGAAGCCGGGAGCTATGTCCGATTGATGAGCGCCTACCAGCGCTATCAAGAGATCCGGGCGGTCCGCTTCAAGGTGTGTCAAACGCTTCTCGATGAGCGGGCCGCGTTCAGTCGGCGGCAGGAGGAACTCCAGGAAGAAGCGGAGCGGCGCTCGCGCCTGCGTCGGTACGCCGTCGCAGCGGCCGCGCTGGTCGCCGCAGGGGCCTGGCTCTTCCTGCGGCGTCGCCGGAGCCTTGCCCGGCGCGCGTGGGTCGCCGTGGCGCTGGTGGTTGCCGGGGCGGCGTGGAGCGGGGCCGACGAACCTGAATCGAGCGGAAAGGGGAACAAGCGGGCCGAGCGGGTCGAAGGCGGCGTCGATTTCTTCGTACGCGCGATGACAGGGAGCATCTCCAATCCGAATATTCAGAAACTCGCCGGCGACAGCATCGCCAAGAGGGAAGATGCCGTCAAGGCGCTGATCCAGAGCCTCGAAGCTGAGAAAGTTCGCGTGATGCCGTCGATCGATCGGCTGGACGCGCTTCGGGCCTCATATCCGAAGGCGGACGATCTTTCGCGCTTCGAAAACGACCGGGCCGCGTTGTGCATGACGGTGGGCGCGGTTTGCAGGACTTTCGTGACGGGCACGGACAAGCTTCACGAGCTGATCCAGGCTCAACTGGCGGCAGGGCTGCCTGGCTTCGTGGCCAAAGGCGCGGCGAGCGACTCGGGGGCCTACGTCCGGTTGTGGAGCGCCTATCACACCTACGAGGAGTTGGTCCGGGTCCGAGCACAGATATGCCGGGTCACCACCGACGAATCTTCCGCGTTCATCGGCCGGCAAGAGGAGCTCCGGCAAGAACGCGCACGCCGCAAGCGCCTGCTCTGGGCGGGCGCGGCTGCGGCGGCGGTGGCCGCCGTCGCGGCGTTCGCCTTCTGGCGGTCCAGGAGGAACGCCGAGCGTGTGCGGTCGGTGACCTTTCGATGACGGCCGGCGGAGCGCATCTGACTCGCTCAGAGCTCGATGCGGGACTGCGGGCGCTCGCGGCGGCGCCGAAAGACGCCGGGGTTCTGAGGTTCATCGTGCGCCGCAGCTCCCCCGGGGTCCACGAGCCGCTCGACGCGGTGATGCTCAGCGTCGAAGAGGGCGTCCCGGGC
>JAPLKK010000164.1:0-7756 GCA_026388115.1 Elusimicrobiota bacterium
CTGGCCGTCATCCTCGCCGCCCAAGGCCGCTACGCCGAGGCGATCGAGCATTACCGCGAGGCGGTCCGGCTCGCCCCGGGGTACGCCCCCGCCTATCGGAACTGGGCCGGCCTCATGGCCTCGCTCGGCCGCCGCGACGCCGCGGCAAAGCTCTTCGAGGCGGTGGTGAAGCTTGATCCAACCGACGCCCAAGCGCGGGCGGCGGTGAAAGCGCTGAGTCAGGGCAAAGAAAAAAGGTAAAACACTAAGAGCAAACGGAGGTCCGGATGCCCCTATCGCTTTCCCTCGCTCTCATTGCCGCGCTCATTCCCTCGCCCCGACTTTTCGCCGGGGAAGACGTCGGACGGCAGGCGGCTCGGGAGGAGCTGACCCAGGCCGCTCGCACCCTCGAGTCGCTGTCGGACCAGGATTTCGCCTCGCTCCCGGTCAGCGGAAAGTCCGCTCCGACGCAGTCGCGCGAAGCGGCGCTGCGCGCGGCCTACAACAACCTCGCCGCTCTCGATTACTACGAGGCCGCCGGCCGGGCCACGAAGGAGAAGGCCAGATACGAGGACGCCTTGAAGCAGCGCATTCAGAATGCCGAGACCGTCGCCATCGATCCGAAGACCCTGCAGAAAGCGGGCTGGTATTCGGATTTCTCCAACGCCATCGAGAGCTACCGCCGGCAGCTGGATCGGCGCTTCAACCCTCTGCAGCCCGCCGCGGTCGCGGCGGTCCGAGGAGGCCGGGAGTTCTCTAAGCTTGAGCAAGTGGGCCGCTCGCTGCAAGCGAAGGACATCGACGACGACACGCGGGCCGGGCTGCTCTTCCAGAGCGGCCGGCTCTATGAGGACCTCGCCGGCGGCGTGGCCGCGAGCGCCGAGCGGCATGGCCCGATGCAAGACGGGCTCCTGGAGTCGGCTCAGGCGTTGGAATCCATGTCGGACGCGGATTTTGCGTCGCTGGGCCTCAAGGGCGCCGCCCCCGTCGAATCCAGGCAAGCGTCGTTGCGCGCCCTCTACAACAACCTCGCGGCCTTCCAGTACAAGGAAGCGGCCGCCAAAGCGACGAAGGATAAGACGAAGTATGCCGAAGCTCTGAAGCGGCGCTTGGAGGATGCTCAAGCCGTCGCCATCGATCCCGGGACGATGCAGAAGGCCGGCTGGTATTCGGATTTCTCCAATGCCGTCGAAGAGTACCGCCGGCGACTCCAGCAGCGGTTGGAGCCGCAACAGAGGGTCACCGCGGTCTGCGCCGTCAGGGGCGGCCGGGAATTCGGCACGGACATCGAGAAGGTCGGCCGGGAACTAGAGGCCAAGGGCCTCGATGACGACGGGCGCGCCGAGGTGCTCTATCGCAGCGGCCGGCTCTACGAGGAATTGGCGGCGACCCCGGCGGTGCCGGCGGAAGGGTACACGGCGAGCCAGATCTACAGGGCGGACGGCGCCGCGGTCGTCCTGGTCATCGGGTCGACGAAGGGACATGGCGAGGTGGGGACGGGGAGCATCCTCGACACGCAGGGCCGGGTATTGACCAACCAGCACGTCATCACGGACCGGACGACCGGCAAGCCGTACCCGTCGCTGCGCGTCTATCTCAAGCCGGCGCGCCTCACCGGCGACTCGAAGAAAGACCTGGTACAGCCTATCGCCGTCCGGGTCGTAAGGGCGGACGAGGCGCTGGACCTGGCCCTTCTTGAGATGGAGAGCCCGCCCGAGAGCCTGAAGGTGATGCCGCTCGGCGACTCGGAGCGGCTCCAGCCGGGCGATCCCGTCGTCGCGATCGGGCACCCGGAGCAAGGCGGTCTGTGGACTTTGACTCAGGGCGTCGTCAGCACCGTCGTCGCCGACATGGACGGGGTGAAAGGCAAGGACGGCTTCCAGACCGACGCGAGCATCAACCGGGGCAACTCGGGAGGACCCCTGATCGCTCGCGACGGGACGATGATCGGCGTCAACACCCAGATGGCGCGCAAGGCCCAGGACGGCCTCGCCATCACCAGCGTGAACTTCGCCATCCGCTCCTCGGTGGTCAAGCGCTGGCTCTCCTCCGGCACGGACGCCGTCAAGGTCGCCGAGGTTCCCCCGTCGCCGGAGGCTTCCAGCGAGGAGCCGGCGGCCGCCGACGACGCCGCCAAGGAAGCCGCCAGGCGGATGGCCGCTCCGCTGGCGGCGAAGCCGGCCGGCGCCGCGCCGAAAGGCGAGATCATGACGGTGACCAAGCCGTACAAGATCGACGAGCTCATCAAGCAGCAGCGCGCGCGGATGGCGGAGCAGTTCCGCGGCAACCGCGAAGCGATCGACCAGAAGATGAAGCAGCAGCGCGCGGACGTCGACAAGAAGTTCCAGCGCTAAGGCGTGCTCAAGGCGGTATTGACACCCCGACGAGATATCCCTTATTCTGGGACGTCGCGCCCCGCTCCATGATCCTTCTCACAGCCTTGTCCGCCGCGGCGTTGGCCGCGCCGCCCGCGGGTCCGGCCGCCATCCGTGTCGGCTCCGCCTCCGGGGTCGTGTGGGTGGCGAGCGGCGGCAAGAAGACCGCGGCGAAGGAAGGCATGAAGCTCGCGGCCGGAGACATCGTCGAGACCGGGCGCCCGGGCTCCGCCGAGATCATCTTCGACAACGGCACGCTCATCGGGCTGGAGCCCGGCTCCTCGTTCAAGGTCGACGCTCTCGAAGGCGCGAGCGCGGACCTCGAGCTCGGCCTGGGCACCCTGCTCGCCAAGGTGAGGGCCCTCGCCGGCAACGAGCACTGGCGCCTGCGCGCCCGCACCACCGTGGTCGCGGTGCGCGGCACGGAGCTCGGCGTCAGCGTGGACAGCGGCTCGATCGTGCATGCCGCCGTCTTCAACGAGGGCAAGGCGGAGGTTTCCTCCGGCACAGGCGAGCCGGTCGTCCTCGATTACGACCACGAGACGTCGGCAAGGGAAGGCTTCGCGCCCCTGCCGCCGCAGCCCATCGACTATTTCCGTTTCGCGAGCAAGCGGATGGCCGAGCTGCGCAAGCGCCAGAAGTACTTCATGGATCTTTGGCTGAAGAAGTACAGGCTGAAAAAGCCGTAATGCAGCAACAAGGGGAGCAGAAAACATGAGAAAGTACGCAGGCTGGTGCGTCGTGGTCGTGGGCGCGGCGGTCCTCGCCGCGGGCTGTCACGGGCCGCAGGCGAAGGTGAAGGAAGGTCAGATCAATCGGTCCATGGAGTCGCAGGCGATCGGCAAGCAGTACATCGAGGCGACCGGCATCGGCGCCGCCGACCAGAACATGACGAACCAGACCCAGCGCATGGCCACATCGCGCAACGCCGCCATCGCGGCGGCCCAGCACGAGCTGCTGAGCCTCATCAAGGGCGTGCACCTGACCGGCGCCATCACCGTAGAGAAGGCCATGGAGACGGACTCGAAAATCCTCACCACGGTCGACGAGGTGATGAAGGGCGCGGAAATCACCAAGCAGGAGTGGACCAAGGACGACGGCTGCGTGGTCTCCATGCGCATCCCCAAGAAGACCGTCGCCACGGCGCTCGGCGTCGCGATCCCGTAAGCGGGGGCTTCCATGAAGACTCGGTGGGCCGCCTTTGCGGCGGTGTTCGTCCTATTGTCCGGTTGCGCCTCGCCGCGCTTGAAGGTCGGTACTCAGCCGGACGGCGAGGTCATCGACGCCTCCGGCGAGACGCCCTATGACGCCAAGGATCTCGACGGGACCAAGCGCCGCGCTCGCCTCGACGCGCAGAAGAACGCCGTCGAGCGCGTCGTCGGCGTGCAGGTCTCGGCCCGGACGCAGGTGGACAAGGCGATGCTCATCGACTCGAAGATCCTGACGCGCAGCGAGGGCTACGTCAAGAAATACGACGTCCTCCACGAAGGGACGGAGGGGCCTCTCTATCGGGTGACGATCCGCGCCCTGGTCCGCTATCAGGACATCGCGGCCGACCTGAAGGACGCCGGCATCCTCGAGCAGCCTCACGTCGGCAATCCGCGCGTCGCGGTCCTGCTCAACGAGAGCGTGAAGGGCGGCGACGACGCGGGCAGCTTCGCCTCCGACGCGCTGGTCAAGGCCCTCATCGCCAGGGGCTTCCGCGTCGTGGACCGCTCCGACCTCATGGCGGCCAGGGCCACCGAGGTGAAGAAGCAGGTGGACCAGGGCGACACCAGCCAGATGGCCTCGTTGGGCAAGAAGCTCGACGCGGAGATCCTCGTCTTCGGATCCGTGGACGGGGCTCCCTCGGAGAACACCGGCATCGAGGGGATGATCAGCATCCGCGCCACCCTCGAAGCCAAGGCATACAAGGCCCAGTCGAACGAGATCCTCGCGACGGCCGCCCGAGCGGCCTCGGGGCTCGACGCGGCGCGCGGCGCGGCCGTCATGAAGGCCCTGGGCAACGTCGGCCGCATGGCGGGCGAGGAGATGGCCCAGACGGTGCTCGACGCGCTCAAGAAGAAGGCCTTCGTCTCGATGTCGGTCAGCGGATTGAGCGGCATCGACCAGCTCAAGGCGCTCGAGGACGCGGTGTCGCACGCGCCGGGCGTGCAGAACATCTACCTGCGCTCGTTTGCGGGCGCCGACGCCCAGCTCGACATCCAGCTGCGCGACACCACCGCGCAGGACATCGCGCGCGCCATCGAGCAGACTCAGACGCTCAGGGCGCGGGTGCAATCCGTCACCGGAGAGGGCCTCGAGGTCAAAGTCGAGGGAGCGCCCGCGCGGTAACGCGGGCGCAGGCGCGAAAACGATGGCCGCCGCCGCCGATCTTTCTCCCGAGGAGCTCAAGCGGTACGGGCGCCACCTCGTGCTTCCCGAAGTGGGGATCGGAGGCCAGAAGAAGCTCAAGGCCGCGCGCGTCCTGACCGTCGGCGCCGGCGGGCTCGGCTCGCCCCTGAGCATCTACCTGGCCGCCGCGGGCGTCGGCACGATCGGCGTGGCGGACTTCGACAAGGTGGAGCTCTCCAACCTCCAGCGTCAGATCCTCTTCTCGACGGACTCGGTCGGCAGATCGAAGCTCTCGCAAGTCAAGGCCCGCCTCAACGCCATGAACCCGAACGTGCGCGTCATCCTCCATGAGACGCGCCTCTCCTCGAAAGACGCCCTCGACATCATCAAGGACTACGATATCGTCGCCGACGGGACCGACAACTTCCCCGCCCGCTATTTGATCAACGACGCCTGCGCGCTGTCGGGCAAGCCGAACGTGTACGGCTCGATCTTCCGCTTCGAGGGCCAGGTGTCGGTGTTCGACGCGAAGAGCGGGCCCTGCTATCGCTGTCTCTACCCCGAGCCCCCCCCGCCCGGCTTGGTGCCCGACTGCGCCTCGGGAGGCGTGCTGGGCGTCCTGCCCGGCATCATCGGCTCCCTGCAGGCCGTGGAGGTCATCAAGCTCATCGTCGGCGCCGGCGAACCGCTCATCGGCCAGCTCATGCTCTTTGACGCCCTGAAGATGCAGTTCCGCAAGGTGCGGCTGCGCAAGGATCCCGACTGCCCCCTGTGCGGGAACAAGCCCACGATCAAGGGGCTCATCGACTACGAGGCGTTCTGCGCCCCCAAACCGCTCAGCTGCCAGGGAGTTTCCAGGCCCACGTCGGACGTGCCGGAGATCACGGTCGAGGAGCTGAAGGCCCGCATGGACGGCAAGGAGGACTTCTTCTTACTGGACGTACGCGAGCCCAACGAATACGAGATCGCGCGCATCCCCGGCTCGACGCTCATCCCTCTCGGCCAGCTGCCCGAACGCTATCAGGAGCTGGAGAAGCACAAGAGGCGGCCGCTGTTCGTCCACTGCAAGTCCGGCGGCCGCTCGGGGCGCGCCGTAAAGTTCCTGCGCGAGCATGGCTTCAGCACCGCCGTGAACGTGGCGGGCGGCATCAAGGCATGGTCGTAACGCGTCGACGAGACCGTCCCGCAGTACTGACGCTGCGCGAGACTCCCCCTCTGCGCCGGAATCGCCTAACGGCTCTTGGGCAGCTTCATGACGGGCCTTAGCGTCTTGGCCAGCTCCGCGTAGGCGGCGCCGACCACGTTGAAGCCCTCGCCGAGGTCGTCCTTCTCGCCGATCTTCTCGAGCGTGGACATGACCGCGTTGACCACCGCGTCGAGCTTCGGCCCGATCTCGGTCACGCCGAACAGCATGCACAAGAGCGCGATCGTCCCGGCCACCTTCGGCGTGGACATGGACGTGCCCGAGATCGCCTTCACCGGGCCGAGCTTCGGGTCGACGCGGTCCGGCCGCAGATACGACGGCCACGCGGCCTCGGTGTTGTAGCCTTGCTCCGCCAAGTCCGGCCGGTGCGGCCAGTCCTTGTACTTGTCGTTGGTGGAGGTGATCGGGCTTCCGGGCCCGCGCGAGGAGAAGTAGGCGACCTTCTTGTTCTTGTCGGTCGCCGCCACGGCCAGCACGCGGATGGCGCCGGTCTGGGGGTCCTTGAAGTGCATGATGGCCGGCGCGCCGACGGTGTTGGCGCCGCTGCCGGCGTTGCCCGCGGCGAAGACCATGATGCGGCCCTCCTTCGCCATCTCGTAGACGAGCTTCGAGTCCGGGCCCTCCGGATCGCCTTGGTCGTCGCCCCAGGAGTTTGAGGTGATGATCGCGCCCTTCTGACGGGCGGTGCTGAGCGCCTTCAGGATGTCGTCGGTCGTGGCGCCGCCGTCCACAAAGGTCTTGATGTGGATCGAGCTCCTGAGCCACGGGGCGAACCACAGCACCATGGAATGGCACCAGCTGCCGTGGCCGATGTCGTCCTTGTTCTCGCCGCTCGTCACGTTGATGACTTCCTTCACCCGCTTGAGCTGCGGATGCTCGGTGTCGATGCCGCTGTCGATGACGGCGACGGGCACCTCGGGCACCGGCGCCCCGAAGAGGCTGCGCAGCTTCATCTTGATC
Source organism: Elusimicrobiota bacterium (assembly GCA_026388115.1). GTDB lineage: Bacteria > Elusimicrobiota > Elusimicrobia > UBA1565 > JACRDR01 > JAPLKK01. The sequence continues at coordinate 6,853 of JAPLKK010000164.1, forward strand.
TTGTCGACCACGCCGGGCTCCCAGACCGGCTCGCCCCACAGCGCCTTGCCGGCGTCGTGAGCCGGCTGGGCGTTCGAGAGCTTCGGCGTATGCTGCGTCGTGAGCGCGCCCCACCCGCTCGGTGCGGGGCTGTCCGACCGGTTGGGATCGGGCACCACCGGTTCGATGATCCTGCGCTGCTCGTTGGCGTCCACGCGGAAGCCGCGGGCTTCCAGCTCCGCGCGCAAGGCGGCCGCTTTGTCGGAGGACACGAGGATCGTCGCCGTATTGATGAGATCATAGGTCGCCACGGGCGAGGCGCCGTACCGGTTGAGGATATCTCGCGAAAGCCCGGCGGCCTCGACGTCGTTGACGATCTGGCGGTAGGCGGCGGCGTACTTGACCGCGTCGGCCTGGCTCACGTAGGCCTTGCGGCCCTGCGGCAGCACGAGATCGAGGTGGACGAAGCGCGAAAGAGGCTTGGCAGTTCCATTGAGGCGCACGAGCAGCCTGACCGGCTCGGCCTGCGGGGACGCGAACTCAGGCCTGGCGCTGACCGGGGCCACGGCCGCTTCGACCGGTCCGGGCCGCAGCCTTCCCACACCCTCGGGCCGGCTGGCGACGATGGGACCCAGCATCAGTCCGATGGCGGCGGCCGCGGGCAGAAGCCCCGAGGCCAGCTGGACCGTCCCCGCGACCGCCGGGCCGATGAGGAGCGAGCCGGCGAGCAGGTGGGCCAGCCCCATGATCACCGGAGCGAGCACCGTCATTGCGAGCACGAACCCCGCCGCCATCTGGATCATCGGGTGCCGGTCGAGGGAGGCCGAGATGGCGCGGCCGCGGATCACGCGATTGACAATGTCGGAGTTCAGGAACCACCGGACGATGTGGTGGCCGTCGAGCGGGGCGAAGGGGAGGAGGTTGA
>JAPLKK010000164.1:7768-8188 GCA_026388115.1 Elusimicrobiota bacterium
AGGTTGAACAGGCCGAGCGTCAGGTTGAAGAGGGCGAACAGCGAGAGCGCCCCGGCGACCGGCGCCAGGCCGATGGCGAGCGCCGCGCCGTGGGCGAAGCCGCCCAGGACGGCCAGGCCGAAGTTCACCGCGGGCCCCGCCAAGGCCACCTTGGCCATGTCCGCCTCGGGCTTGACGAAGTTCTCCTTGTTGACGACCACGGGCCGCGCCGCGCCAAGGAGCAGGCCGGTGGTGAGGATCGTGATGATCGGAAGCGCGATCGTCATCAGCGGGTCGATGTGCGTCATGAGGTCCCGCGGCTTGAAGCTGAGCCGGCCCTGGAGGACCGGCGTCGGGTCGCCGAGCTTCTGAGCGGTCCACGCGTGACCCATCTCATGCAGGATGATGGACGGCAGGATCAGGCCCAGATAGACGGGGAGG
>JAPLKK010000164.1:8235-43434 GCA_026388115.1 Elusimicrobiota bacterium
AGGCGATGTTGCCGATGGCGGCGAGCCCGGAGGTCAGCCCCAGCGACACCGCCAGCGGCAGGGCGGCCAGGAAGCTCCCGCCGTCGCGGCCGCCGAACTCGTCGGACACCGAATCCGGACCGTCCGACTGATCGCGCCGGGGATTGCCAAGCTCGTCGAGGTCGCTGGTATCCTCGGAGTTCCCGCCGCGCTTGTCGTCCTCGACGAACGGCCCGCCGTCCTTGCGGCCGCGCTCGGGCATCTGGCGGCTCTTGCTCAGCGAGATATCCTTCGCGCCGGTGCCGGCGGCGAAGGCGCTGGCCGCGACGGAGCCCGCGCCGGCGATGGCCATCTCACCCGTGCGCGCGAGCATGTCGGCGTCGAGCGCGCCCTTCGCCGCATCGGAGCCCATGCGGCGGAAGTCAGGGATCTCGGCGGAAAGCCGCTGGAAGGCCGTCGGGCGCTCCGAGCTTCGAGCCAGATTCTGAGCGGCCGCGCGGCCGGCGCCGGCCCGCGGCGCCTGCTTGCCGGCCTGCGTGTGAACGGCCGGAGAGAACACCGCGCTCGCCGCCGTCGCCGCTCCGGCTTTGCCGGTGATGACGGCGATCTGCGGCAGCGCCTGAGCGGCCGCCGCGGCCATCTCGCTCGCCGACCGGCCCGCCGGCGCAGCGACCGTTCCTTCCTGCGCGCTCGAAAGCACATTGGGCAGCGCCTTGATCGTCGCCGGCAGCTCCAGCACGCCCGAAGGCAGGATCGTCACCGCGGCGCCCGGGCCCCGAGAAAGATTCGAGCCGATGCCGGCGCTGATTGCGCCAAGGCCCGCGACGCCGGAGCCTTGGGCCGAGGCCGAGACGGCCGAGGTCACGGTCTGGGCGAAGGCCTGATACGGAGCGAGGCCCGGAGAAAGCGTGATGATAGCGGTCGAAATGAAAAGAGAGAGGGCGCTGCGAAGATTCTTCATAGTACCCGGATGATAACACGCGATCCGGCCCGGGGGTTCGGGTCCATCGACCCAAGCGACCACAGGCATTGGTCCCAGCGGGGACTGGGCCTATGGGCGGCGGTTACCGGGAGAGGAACGACAGCATGTCGCCGAAGCGCGGCGGGGTATCTTTTCCTCGCAGATCGTCGGCGCTGGCGAAGAACGGGTTCTCGCGCGCCGCGCACCGGATATGCGCGGTCGGATGAGCGCAAAGGATGCGCCGCAGCGCCGCGTCGCCGAAACGCAAGCGGTCGTAGCAGCAGAGCGCCGCGACCGGGATGTCGCCTAGGCTGTTGACCTCGATCTCGTAGCCCACGACCCGCGCGCCGATCTCTCCCCGCAGCGCGACGCACGCAAGGTCGCCGACCGCGCACAAACCAGGACGCCCTTCCGCCAGAGCCTCCTCGAGATGGTCCGCCCAAAGCTGCAGGGGCGCCTCGACGCTGAAGCGGCCGTTCGGGAAATAGACGGTCTCCGCGTCGAGAAGGATCAGGTCTCCGCGCCGCTCGTGACGTCCGACGTCCAGGCCGTGTTCGCGCAGGCCGCGCGCGGCCTCGTCGAGCGGGGACGCTGTCGCGCTCTTCGCAGTCCTGGTAGAACAGGCACGAGTGGAGCACGCAATAGTCTAGCCCCCGGAGCTCGCCGGCCGCAAGACACGCATGCCGGACCGTACCGATCACGTTGCCGCGATGTAACCTTGGTCTGACATGCTAGTATCCCGCATATTCGCGGCGCCATCCGGCGCGACCCCGAAGGCGTTCCAAGACCTCCTCCTTGATTCCCCGGCCCCGCCGCGCGTAAAATAGCCGCATGAACCTCCAGCTCGACGCCGTAGAGGCCCGCATCCTCGGATCGCTCATCGAGAAGTCCTACCTGACCCCGGACCAGTATCCCCTTTCCTTCAACGCGCTCTTGAACGCCTGCAATCAGAAGACGAGCCGCGAACCCGTCATGGAGCTCGACATCGACGCCATGGGGAGAGGCCTCGAGCGGCTGCGGCAGGAGGGCTTGGTCGAGCAGAAGCTCGGCAGCCGCGTGCCGAAATTCGCCCACGCGGCCGCCCGGCTCGGGGCCGGCGACACCGCCGAGATACTCGGCCTCCTGTGCCTGCTGCTGCTGCGCGGCGCGCAGACCGCGGCGGAGCTGCGCGTGCGCACCGAGCGCATGTCGCACTTCGCCGCGACCGGCGAGGTCGAGGCCGAATTGCAGAAGCTCGCCGAGCATCCCGAAGGGCCGTTCGTGGCCAAGCTCGCCCGCGGCCGCTATCAGCATCTCTTCTCCGGCGCGTCCTCCGAGGCGGCGGCGCCGATCGTCGCGCCCGGACCGGACAAGCTCGCGCAGTTGGAAGCCCGCGTCGCCGCGCTCGAGACGCTGTGCAAGGACCTTCAGGAGAGGCTCGCGAAGCCCGCAAGCGCCTAGAAAAGCGGACCGCCCTCGACCCGCAGGGGGCCGAGGGCGGAGGTCAACGAAGGGGCCTGTCCCCTTCGTCCGCTAACAGCGAAGCTTAGAGGCCGAGGTTTCGGGTACCTTCGGTCTGCTGGGTCCCTCCACCCGCCTTCTGCTTCTGCTGCTGCGCCATCGTCATCTCGTAGAGGCGGTCGATGCGCAGTCCGGTGTCCGGGTGGGTGATGAACGCGTTGAAGAAGGCGTTGTCCGCCTTCTCGACCGGACGCCCCTCGTTGGTCCCCTTCGCCTCGAGCACTCCCCCGTTCAGGAGCTGCTCGCCGGGGTTCACGGTGAACAAATGCTGGGTCGCGGCCATGAACGGCAGGCGGCGCCGGTCGATCTGGAAGCCGGAGGGCGGCCGCCAGGACATCAGCACGCCGAGGCCCAGGGCCAACGACGCCGGGTCCTCGGTCAACAGCGCGCCGCCCTCGTCGGCGTGGCCCTCGCGGGCGCGCGAGGACGCAAGCTGGAGCAGCTGTGCGATGATCGGCGCCCACAGCGCGGCGAAGACCTTCACGAGGCCCACAAGGGTCTTGACCGCGAGGCCCGTCGAGACGGGCTCCAGCATCTGCGGCTGGGCCCGGCCCAAGTTCCGCGTGCCGTCGTCGACGACGGACACCTTGCTGTTCTGGGCGTCGCCGGCAGCCGCGCGGCTGCGGATCATCTCCCACACCTTGTGCGCCAACGCCTTCGCGTGGCCGACCGCCCACAGCACGCCGTAGGAGGCGAAGGAGATGCCGGAGGACTGCCCGGAGGCGATGCCGCCCAGGATCATGTCGCGGTGCATCACGTGCGTGAACTCGTGGCCGAGCACGCCGCGCATGATGCGGTAGCCGAGCTCCTTGAGCTGGGCCTGCGTGGCTCCCTGCACCGCCTGCCGGACGGCCTCGGGGGCCGCGTCGGCGCTGATGCCCGGGATCGAGCCCGCGATGGCGATGCGGTAGATCTTGAAGGCCTTGCCCTGCGGGTCCACGCTGCGGAGCACGTTGCTCAAGTTCGCGCGCAGGTTCTCGGGGTCCAGCACCATCCCCTTGAAGATGACGGTCACGCCGACCAGAGCCTTGAAGGGCGACAGGCCCGTGGCGAAGGCGTTCGGCACCGGCATCGCCTCGACCGGGACGTCGACGATCTCGGGCATCGGGATGGGCTTCTGGCCCTTGGCCGCGCGCTCCTTATTGATGCGCTCGCGCAGGTCCTTCATGATGGACCAGACCTCGGGGTTACTCTCCTCCGTGGTCGGCTGCACCTTCATCATCATCTTGATCAGCTTGACGGAGAAGGCAAGCTGGAGGCCCACGATGGCGCCGGCCACGGCGGTGTTGGTGAGGATGGTGCCGACGCCCGTGATGCTCAGGCCGATAAAGGCCGCCAGCCCAAGGAGGGTGGCGATGAAGATGCCCGTACGCAGGGCGTAGTGGTACTTCGGCCAAGCCGCCGGCTTCGCCGAGGTCCCGTCGACCTTCGTCGGCTCGGCCGAGGAGGGCGCCGCCGCGCCGCGCTGCAGCATCCGCCCCAGGAGCCCCTCGGTCCACACCGCGGCCCTCTCGGGCAGGAACGCCAGAGCGAAGAACGCGAGCGGCGAGGCGAATTGAGCCAGTTTGGCGACCACCGGAACGATCAGCGCGATCGCGGCCAGATGAGGCAGGGCGAAAGCCGCCACATTCGCGAGCACGGCAAGGCCGGCCACCGACAGGTAGAGGTGGTTGAAGTACTTCTTCGAGCCGAGGAACATCCAAGCGCCGAACGCGACGTTCGTCCACACCGGCACGAAGCCGGTCAGGAGCGCGAAGACGACGCCCGTCATCACCCACGTGTAGAGCGGGAACCGGATCGCCTGCGTCGAGCCGGGGATGGAGAACGGCCGGCCGGTCTCGGCCGACTCGATGATGCGCCCCGCGAAGAAAGACAGGGTCGTCAGCGCCGGGATGGCCATCAGGCCGAAGATCGAGCCGATGGTCAACGGCCCGGCGACCGCGGCGACGGCGAGAAGTGCCGTCGAGCCGGCGGCGAGAAGGCCGCTCTTGAGATGCGTCTCTCCCCCGGCCATGGCCATCAGCGAGCCCATGCTCACGATCGCGGCGGGCAAGGCGACGGCCGGCGCGGAGAGGATCGCGCCGGTGAGGATGCCCGGCAAGGCTACGATCGCCGCGCCGGCCAAGAGGCCGAGACCGATGTCGAAGACCCGTTTGGGACCGCTAAGACGTTCGGAGTCGCGCAGCGAGAAGCGATAGCGGAAATAAAGAGCCACGGGCCCGAGGACGACGCCGGACATCACTGCCCAAAGCGCGGCGCCCGGGATGATGCCGAAGGCCGCCGGGGCCAAGGCGACGGCCGCGGCCTGGACGGCGACGACGGCAAGCGCCGCGCCCGCGACGGTCGCCATGCTGACCGCGACGCGGCCGATGGCGGACCACTTGGACTGGGTGACCGGCGTCTGGGCCGGCGCAGCCGGCACGCGATAGGAAGCCGGAGAAACGTCGGACCCGTTGGTCGGGACGAGGCCGTTGCCGGCGGTCCCCATGCGGCCGGCGACCGGCGACACGCGGTCCATGAGCGTCGAGCCCGCGGCGTGAGCCTCGCCGCCGGCCATCTTGCCGATATCGGCGGAGGCAGGGGCGATCTTGCCCGGCGCGGTGAGCAGCGCCTGCACCGGAGCGTCGAGCTTCTTCTCGATCGCGGCGGCGGGTTGGCTCTGGCGCGCGACGGCGAGGTTCGCGGCCGTATTCTCTCCCCCCTTCTGGGGGAGGGCCTGTGTGGAGGGTAGCTGCTGCGCAGCCGGACTGACGGCGCCCAACTCCCCCCGCGCGGCGGGGACCGGGAGCCCGACCGGTGTTACGCCGCCGACGGTGATGGCGGCAGGAGCGGCGGTCACGGGCGACAACCCGATGCCGACCGGCAGGGTCAAAGAGACGCTCGGCGTCACGGCCCGGCCGGCTACGGCGCCCGCGGCGGCCGCGGATTGGCCGCCGATCGCGCTCGCGCCGCTGACGGCGGAGCCGGTGACGACCTGCGCCAGCGCCTCGTAACAGCCGAGGCCGGGGGCCGTGATCAACAGCGCGGTGGACAGCAGCGCCGCGACGGTCTTAGTGGACAATGAGATACGCTTCATGAGTTAGCTCCTACCTGCTGATCTGGTCCAGGAAATCCGCGGTCTGCTCGGGGCCGACCGTCGGCAAAAGATACACGTTGGGGATGCGGGCGTCCGCCGCCTTGCCGACGGCGAGAGCGGTCCCGCCCGGCAAAGCGCGCGCCATCGCCGAGTCGAAGCCCGGCACCGTGAAGTCATCCCCCATCATCACCACATCCTTGGGCTTGACCGTGACGCCTTGCGCCGCCAGCAGCTCGAGGATCGCCTCAACCGCCATCGTCTTGTTCGACTTGGACACGCGGATGTACGGGTCGAGGTTCTTCTTCTTCGGGTCGTCGAACGTCTTGAGCGTCACGACGAAATCGTAGCCGGAGGCGGCGATCGCCTTTTGGAACTTCTCGAAGACCTCGCGCACGGCGGCGTCGCCGCCCTTGAATAGCGCCACGTACTCGTAGCCCTTCTGGTCCTCGCGATACTCGAGATCGCCGACCTTCCCCGCCGCCTCGCGCATGAGCCGCGTGATCATCCCGTACTCCTCTTCGGTGAACGGGTGGGAACGGGCCGGCGCCGCCGGCTTCTCGCCGTTGGGGCCGTACTGGTACACCTCGCCGCCGCCGCCGGTGGCGACGAGGAAATCCTTGCGCAGGCTTTCCGGCATCCTCTCCATCAGCAGGGACGACATAGCGTAGGTCCCGCCGTCGAAGGGCCGGTTGGTGGCGAACGCCACGCGGATGCCGGCGTCGGAGAGCCGCTGCAGCAGAGCGATCCGCTCCGGGCTCGCCGGCACGCCCTTGCCGTCCGGGTTCGGCTGGAAGGTGTCGTCGTAGTCGAGGATGACAAGCTTGGGCGGGGTCTTCTGGAAGTTCTGAGCGAGGCGTCCGTAATCGGCGGGGGAGAGGCGCGGCGCGGTGACGTGGAGGCCGGCGGCGGCGAGGAGCGCGGCGGCCGCCCTCCTCACGCGGTAGCCGGCGCTCAGGCTCGCCGCGACCGGCGGCGCCTGCGAACCGTGGGCGCGGAAGGCTCCGGAAAAATACCGCCAGGCGACGTAGCCGACGGCAAGCGCCGCCGCGAGGGCGGCGACGGTCGTCCAGCTCACGGGCGCGAAGGCCAGGGTCCCGAGGCCCAGGGCCGCGAAGCCGGACGTCTTCGTCTTGGCGTCCCGCTCCTTCTTCACCGTGAAGCGCCCGCTGGCCGCGTCGTAGTCCACGACGACGCGGTCGCCGTTCTTCACCTTGCCGTCCAGCTCGGCGTCCACGAGCGCGTCCTCGATCTCGTGCTCGATCGCCTGCTTGACCGGCCGCGCGCCGTAGGCGCGGTTCTCCTCGCTGGTGGCGTCGGCCACGAGCCTGGCGCGCGCCCCCTCGGTGAGGCGCACGGTCATGTTCTTGGCGGCGACGAGGGCGTTCAGGTCCGCCAGCCGCAGGTCGAGGATCTTCTCGATCTCGCCTTTGCCCAGCTCGTTGAAGACAATCACGCGGCGCTTGCCGATGCGGTTGAAGAACTCCGGCTTGACCTTCCCCTTGAAGGCCGCGAGATAATCCTCGGCGCGCTCCAGCTTGCGCGGCGCCTCGGCGGCCTCCGGGGCGGAGATGAAGCCGATCGGGTTCTTCTTCGCCTGGTACGACTCGCTGCCGCCGATGTTGGACGTCATGATGAGGATGACGTTCGAGAAATCGACGGTGCGGCCCTGCGTGTCGGTGAGGCGGCCGTCCTCGATGACCTGCAGCAGGAGGTCGAGGACCTCGGGCGCCGCCTTCTCGATCTCGTCGAGGAGCACGACGGTGTGCGGGTTGCGGCGCACCGGCTCGGTCAGCTGTCCGGCCTCGTCGTGGCCGACGTAGCCCGGAGGCGCGCCGATGAGGCGGCTGACCGTGTGCTTCTCCTGGTACTCCGACATGTCGATGCGGACGATGTTCCGCTCCGACTTGTAAAGGGTCTTCGCCAGCACCCGCGCGACCTCCGTCTTGCCGACGCCGGTCGGCCCGAGGAAGACGAAGGTGCCCACGGGCTGCTTCGCCTCTTTGTAGCCGAGCCGGCCGCGCCGGATGGCGCGCACCACGGCGTTGATCGCATCAGGCTGGCCGACCACCTGCTTGGACAGCTCCTCGGGGAGGTTCTTGAGGGAGGCTAGGTCGTCGGTGGACACGGAGTTCGCGGGGATGCCGGTGCGCAGGGCGATCTCGAAGGCCACGTCGTCCGGCGTCACTTCGCGGGAAGTCCTCTTCGTATCCGGCTCGGAGGCCTGGAGGTCCACCTCGGAGGAGGCGTCGTCCAGCAGGTCCAGCGCCGAGTCCGGAAGGTTGCGATCGGTGATGTAGCGCGCGCCGAGCTTCACCGCCGCCTCGGCGGTGGCGTCCGGGATGGTGACGTTGTGCTTCTTCTCGTAGCGGGCCTTGATGCCCTTCACGATCTCGATGCCCTCGGCGACCGTGGGCGTCTCGAGCTTCACCGCGTTGAAGCGGCGGGCGAGGGCGTCGTCCTTCTCGATGATGCGGAACTCCTTCATCGTGGTCGCGCCGATGAGGGAGATGTCGCCGGAGGAAAGGGCTTCCTTGAGCATGCTCGCGGCGTTCACGGAGCCCTCGGCGCCGCCCGCGTTGACGATGGTGTGGATCTCGTCGATGAAGAGGATGACATTGCCCTTGGACTTCTTGGCCTCGTCGATCACCTTCTTCATCCGCTCTTCGAACTCGCCGCGGTACTTCGTGCCGGCGACCATGGCGGAGACATCGAGCTTGAAGATGTTCTTGCCCGCGAGCTGAGGCACCTCGCCGTCGGTCATCAGCCGCGCCAGCCCCTTGACCAGGGCGGTCTTGCCGACGCCCTTCTCGCCGATGCCGAGCGGATTATTCTTCTCGACGCGCAAGAGCGTCTTGACGATCTGGCGGATCTCCTTGCGCCGGCCGATGAGCCGCGGGATGTCCGGATTGTCCTCGACCGCGAGCCGCGTCAGATTGATGCCGAACTCGTTGAGCGTCTTGTAGTTGGAATCGTCCTTGGAGATGACGAAGCTCGTGTCGCGCTTTGCCGGCGCCGGCAAAGCGGGGACGGACTCGCCCGCGGCGGGCTCGCTCGCGTCGGCCTCCGCGCCGATGCCGTCGACGAAAATCCGCAGGGCGGCCATGGCGCGGGTCAGCTCGGAGGCGTCCTCTCCCTGCCCCATGTCGAAGCGCGTGTCGCCCAACTCGCCCACGATCGCCATCTGCTGCCTGTTGGTGATGGTCGCGGGCGTGTGATCGCGGGAGAAATACTCGCTGCGGGCCCACTCGGCGACCTTCAGCAGGTCGGCGCGTCGCTGCGACTCGCCATGGCCGTCCCGAAGGACCTTCTCAGCCAGGGCGGTGGCGATATCCCCCAGGAGCTTGAGGGCCGCGTTGTCTCTGGCCAGCCGGACCGCGATGAACGCGGGCCCATCGCCGGCCTGGCCGCGGTTCTCCGACAAGGTCTGCTTGGCCTCATCGAGCATGGCCAAGGCCCGCGCGTGGTCCTGCCAGCGCTCGCCGTGGTACTTCTTCACGCCTTGCGCGGCCTGGCGGAATCCCTCCCGGAGATCGGAGACGACGTCCGGCCCCTGCATCGCTCCGTCTAGACCCACGTACAGCCACTGGTTGTTCGGAAGCTTGAGCACGGCCTGCCGCATCGCCAGCACGTCAAGAGCGTTGACCGCCTGCGAGAATTTCAGCTTCGCCTGCGCCGCCGCGTCGCCCATCACCTTGGGGGTGATGAGCTCTCCCGGCTTCACGCGGCTCCTGAGCTCGGAGGCGAAGATCGCGACCTGCTGGGCGTCTCCGGCGGAGTACTCGGCATCGGCCGCGGCCATCGGCCGCAGGAGCCTGCCCAAAGCCGCCTTGATGCTCCAGCCGCTCGCCGCCTGGGGCACGTCCACGTCCATGGACGACGGAGACTTGAGCCGCATTCCCTCGAAGGCGCGGCCGCTCGCTTGATGCGCCTCGCCGGCCGGCAGCCGTTCGATCTTCGCCACGGACCGCACCGCGGCGGATAGGGCCGCCATAGCGGCGACGCGGGGGGCGGCAACGGGCAAGTCCGCGCTTTCCCTAATAAGAGCCTTGATCGCCGAAGCGGGGAGGACCTCTTTCGCCTCGACCGTACGGCTGGGAGCCTGAAGCGCGGCGGCTTTTGCTTGCGCCACGCCGCCCTGTTCCGCGACGATCGCGGGCATGATCACGGCAGGGCCGGACACCGGCGCCGCGATCGAGACCGGCAGGACGGGAGAGGGAAGCGCGAGCGAGGGGCCGGCGGTCGTCTGAGCGCCGGCGGACGTCGTCGCCGCTCCCGCGGCTCCCGGCGCCGCCGAGGCCCCGGAAACCGAGGCGGCCACGGTCTGGCCGAAGGCGAGATAGAGATCCATGCCCGGCGCCGTCATGATCATCGCCGCGGCGATGATCGTGGAACACGACCGTATCAACGGTCTTGCGCTTCTGTACGCAGGCGTTCTTCGAGCCAAGCGCCATCATCATAGCCGCGATCCGTCTTGGACGGATGGGCCATTGAGGACGCCGTTGGGGCGAAAAATGGCCTAACGGGAGCGCGGCCAACGACCCAAACCGCGTGGGCCCTTGGACCTGCATATCGTTTCCTGACGGAGCCGCGCGAACAGGCGGATTCAGGACGCCGACGCCGCCTCCGCCGGCGTTCTTGAAAGCTCCTCGAAGCCTAAGGTCCTATTCGGACTAGGAAATCTGCCGCCGCTTCACTGGGTCCCTCGGTTCATGCTTAATCGTCGCGCGGTTACTAAAATCCGCGTATGGTCCACCTGCGAACACTCGTTTCCATCCTATTGCTCCCCTCTTGCCTCTGGGCCCAAACGGTGGCCCCAACCCTGCAGACGCCCGCCGGCGCCTCCAGCCTCGGCGGCGTCGCCGCCGCCGCAGGCGCCGCCGCGACGCCCTCCGCTATCGCCGTTCCATCGTCGATCTCCCAGGCTCCCGTCCTCTCCTACCCGACCACGTTCCGCGGGATGGCCGCCACCTACAAGGCCGCCGAGCACGACTACGTTTCCGCGATCGACAAGGTCCTCGCCATCCCCGCGGAGCAGCGGACCTTTGCGAACACTGCAAGGCCGCTCGCCGACGCTGATGCGCGCTTCAGCGAGGCCACGACCGGAGCCTCCTTCATGGCCGACGTCTCGCCGGACGCCAGGGTGCGGCGCATGGCCGAGGCCATCGACCGCCGGCAGAGCCGCCTCGGCATCCAGCTCGCCGACCGCCAGGACCTCTATCAGGCCTACAAGGACGCCGCCGCCAAGGGCGAGGCGCTCACGGGCGAGGACAAGAAGCTGCTGGAAGAGACCTTGCTGGGCTACCAGCGACGCGGCATGGGGCTCTCGCGGGAGCAGCGCGACAGGCTCAACGCCATCCGGCGGCGCCTGTCCGACCTCTCGCAGTCCTTCGAAAAGAACCTGCGCGAGGTGAACGACGCCTTGGAGATCGACCCGAGCCGCCTGGCCGGGCTGCCGCAGTCCTACATCGACGGCCTCGAGCGCACGCCGGAGGGCAAGGTCAAGGTCGGCCTCGACTATCCGACCTACAACCCCTTCATGGACCTCGCCAAAGATTCGGATCTGCGGCGCCAGCTCTACCTCAAGTTCGCCAACCGGGCGGGGGACAAGAACATGCCCATCCTGGGCGAGGTGCTCTCCTTGCGCCGGGAGATGGCCGGCATGCTCGGCTACAAGTCGTACGCCCATTTCGCCATCGAGGACCGCATGGCGAAGACCCCCGAGCGCGTCCAGTCCTTCCTCGGCCGGCTCAAAGACCTCCTGCAGGGCCCCGCGAAAGCCGAGGAAGCGCGCATGCTCGAGGAGAAGCGCCGCGACGACGACGCGGCGCAGAAAGTGGACGCCTGGGACCGCGCCTACTACGCGGTAAGGCTACAAAAGCGCCTTTACGACCTGGACGACGAGGAGGTGCGGCAGTACTTCCCGGTGGATACCGTCGTCGAAGGGACGCTGCGGGTTTATCAGGACCTGCTCGGCGTGCGCTTCACGGAAAAGCCCGCCCAGGGCTGGTCCAAAGACGTGCGCCTCTTCGAGATCGACGACGCGGCCACGGGCAAGCGCATCGGCCACTTCTTCCTCGACCTCTATCCGCGGCCGGGCAAGTACGAGCACATGGCGGCCTTCTCGTTGATCCGGGGACACGAGCTCCCCGACGGATCGTACCGCCAGCCGGTATCGGCCATGGTCGGCAATTTCACCAAGGCGACGCCGAACCAGCCCTCGCTCTTGCTGCACAGCGAGGTGGAGACCTTCTTCCATGAGTTCGGCCACCTGATGCATCAGACCCTGACGCAGGCCCGCTACATGGACTTCTCCGGCTCCAGCGTGGCGCGAGATTTCGTGGAAGCGCCGTCGCAGATGCTCGAGAACTTCGTCTGGCAGCCTGCCATCCTGGCGAAGCTCTCCGGCCACTGGCAGGACCCCTCGCGCAAGCTCCCGCCGGAGCTCTTGGCCAAGATGCTGGCCGCCAGGAACTTCAACCGGGCCAAGGCGGAGCTGGGACAAGTCGCCTTGTCCATGCTCGACATGGTCTATAACCTGGAGCCGGTCGAGCCGATGGCGGCGATGGAGCGCATCTGGGCCGAGCTGGGCCTGCCGGCGCCGGTGCCCGGCACGCATTTCCCGGCCACCTTCGGCCACCTGATGGGCTACGCGGCGGGCTACTACGGCTACCTCTGGTCGCGCGTCTACGCCCAGGACATCTTCTCCCGCTTCGAGAAAGAGGGCATCGACAGCCCGGCCGTGGGCATGTCCTACCGCAAGGAGATACTGCAGACCGGCTCCTCACGCGAAGAGGCCGAGTCGCTCAAGGCGTTCTTGGGCCGCGAGCCGGACGAGGAGGCCTTCCTGCGCTATCTCGGCCTGCCGGCTCCCGCCGCGGGCGACGCGCGGCCGGGCGTCTAGGCTTTAACGAGCACGAGCACGAAGCGCTTGCCCGTGCCGCCGACGGCGTTGACGACCTTCTGGGCGTCGCCGGGACGATAGTTCAAGCAGCCGATCGAGGAGCGGCCGACGTGGAGCAGGATCTGCGTCGCGGTGCTGCTGTAAGCCTCGCCCTTCCCGGCGTATTGACCGTCGCCGTCTGAATCGCGCAAGTCCGGCAGGGCCCCGCTGCCGCTCTGCGTCTTGATCCACCAGGACGGGTCGCCGTCGTGCGGCCCGTTCGGCACGCCGATATAGACGCCCGGCTTGATCATCGAGATGCCGGTCCCGGCGACGGAAGGCTCGGTGGAGCCCGGCAACTGGACCGCCTTGCCGCCCTTCAAGAAGATGAACTTGTCTTTATACGAGCTGTTCGAGTGCTGGGAGTCGCGCACCGCCACCAGGATGGCGTCTCCCTGCGCCTGATAGCTCTCCAGCTTCGCCGTCCCGACCTGCTTGCGCGCCACGTTCAGGTAGAAGCCGTACGGATTGGAGGTGTCGATCTTCGGCTTGGTGCCTGTCCCTTTGTCCGGTTTCGGCCCGCCCGCGCTCGGAGCAACGCCCCCAAACCCGCCGGCGTCGCCGGAGCTGCCGCCCGGGAAGGCGTCCACGGCCCGGCCGGCGCCGGGGGCGCTGCGCATCCGCGTCGACCCCGCCGAAGGTTGGGCGGAGGAGCGAGGCGCCGAGAACGCGGAAACGCCGCCGCGCCCGACTGAGGCCGGCGCGTAGGCGGAGCGGCCGTTGGCGGCCGAGAGCCCTATCGCGTTGGTCGCCGCCGCCAACCGGCGCCATGCGAACGGCTGGAGGGTCGCCGGCGCCGCGAACTGCGGACGCAGGGAAGCGGCCGCGTCGCGCAAAGGCGGCGTGAGGGAAAGATTGCTCGCGGTGCCGCTTTGGCCGCTGCCGAAGGAGGCCGCCCGCTTGAACTCGCGCCGCTCAGTCTCTCTCGGCGCCCAGTTGGAATCTTCAGCGGGCCTCTGCTGGTCCTGTGGAAAAGAGGGGAGCGAGGAGACGTTGGTGGCGGCGGCCGCGACCGAGGGCGCGGCGGCAGCCGGCTTCGCCGCGGCCGGGGGCGTCGGCAGGGTCGCCTTGATGAACTCTTCAAGGTCAAGCCCCTCGTCTTGCGCCTGCGAGGTGCGCGGCCGCACAACGCGGTCCGCGACCACCAGTTTCGGACGCAGAGCGGGGATAGCCGGAGCATCGAAGCTGGAGCGGCCCGCCATCCAGACCGCCCCGCCGGCGGCCCCATGCAGGGCGAGCAGCATCCCGTACAGCGTCGCAGGCGCCCGCGGATCGATGGAGAACCTCATGGCATCCTGAGGATAGCCGCGCGGCGCGCCGGAGGCTCGGAAAGAAACTTGCAGTGAAAATCGGCTTATTCCAGCTGCATTTTACGCCGCCCCCCGTCCTTCTTGAACGACGGTTGCCGGCAGCTCAGTAGCTGGATTTGCCCAGCTCGACCTTGCCGCGAAACACCCAGTAGATGACCGCGGTGTAGCAGAGGACCAGCGGCATCCCGCAAGCGGCGATCAAGGCCATGATCTTGAGCGTCTTGTCCGAGGAGGAGGCATTAAGCAGCGTCATGCTCCACTCCGGGCTCAGGCTCGACACGATGAGGTTCGGATAGAGCGCGGCGCCGAAGAGACCGACCAGCGCCGCGATGGCCGCCGCGGAAGAGAGGAAAGCCTGTCCGGCCCGCCGCAAGAGCAAGGCGCGCGGGATATTGGCGAGCGCCAGGATATTGAGCGCCACCACGGCCCAGAGCCACGGCAGCCGCTCGAAATTGGCGAGGGCGCGGGGCACGCGGGTCAGCGTGACGATCGTCGTGAGCAGGTACAGCGTCAAGAAGATCGCGAAGGCGTACCACGTCCACCGCCGCACGCGGCGCTGCAGCTCCCCTTCCGTCTTCATGTCCAGATAGATCGCGCCGTGCAGCGCGAAGAGCGACACGTTGAGCAGGCCGACCAGGATCGCGTAGGGCCGCAGAAGGAGGAAGAACCCCCCAACGTACTCGTGGTCGGCGCCGATCGGGATGCCGAGCATCGAATCGCCGGCCGCCACGCCGAAAAGCAGCGCGGCGACGACGCTTGCCGCCGAGAACGCGACGTCCCAAGCCCCGCGCCAGAGAGGAGATTCGCGCTTGCTGCGGAACTCCATCGAGACCGCCCGGAAGATCAGCGCGAAGAGCAGCAGCATGAAGGCGAGGTAGAAGCCGGAGAAGGCCGTCGCGTACGCTTCGGGGAACGCCGCGAAGAGCGCGCCGCCGAAGGTGACGAGCCACACCTCGTTGCCGTCCCACAGCGGGCCGATCGAGTTCATGAAGATGCGGCGCTCCCGGTCGTCGCGGGCCCCCAAGTGCAGTATCCCGACGCCGAGGTCGAAGCCGTCCAAGATCGCGTAGCCGGCGAGGAGGACGCCGAGGAGGATGAACCAGAGCACCCGAAGGTCCATCTACTTGGCCTCCGTCAGCGCGCCGCCGGCGGGCTCCGGCGGTTCGATCCCCTGCGCGATCTTGTCGCTGACGACAAGAAGCCAGACCGCCAGCAGCAGCGAATAGATGACGAAAAAGAGGACGATCGAGATGAGGGCGTGCCGAGCGGGGACCGCGCGGGAGACGGCGTCTTGCGTGCGCAGCAGCCCATAGACGATCCAGGGCTGCCTTCCGACCTCGGCCGCGCACCAGCCGATCTCATTGGCCGCCAACGCCGCGACGACCGAGCCGACCAGGCCCCAAAGCAGGAGCCGGTCCTCGTAGAGCTTCCCCGCGCGCAGGCGCCACAAGGACAGCGCGAAGAGAGCGGCGAGGAGGGTCCCGATCCCGACCATCGCGTGGAACAAGAAAAAGGAGGCGGCGACCGGAGGGCGGTCCTGCGGGGCGAAGGCGTCGAGCCCCGCCACGACGCCGCCGAACCGCCGATGGACGAGGAAGCTCAGCAAGCCGGGGACCCGGACGGCGGCGCGCAGCTCCTGCCGGGAGTCGTCCGGTATCCCGACCAGGGTCAGAGGCGCGGGGTCGGCGGTCTTGTACAGCCCCTCGAAGGCGGCCAGCTTCGCCGGCTGGTACCGGGCCACGAGCCGCGCCGACGCGTCGCCCGAGAGCGGCAACAGCACGGCGGCCGCCGCGCCGAAGACCACCGACAGCGCCAGCGCCTTGCGCGCGGGCCCGGCGTGGCGGCCCTTGAGCACGTAATAAGCCGAGACGCTGGCGACAAGAGCGCCGCCGGCCACCCAGGCGCCGAGGATCGTGTGGATCAGCCGCTGCACGCTCGACGGGTTGAAGACGACGGCCCAGAAGTCCGTGATCTCGGCACGCGCCACCCCCGCATGGGAGACGAGGACGTAGCCGGCCGGCGTCTGCTGCCAGGAGTTGGCGACGACGATCCACACGGCCGAGAACAGCGCGCCGAGGGCGACGAGGACCGTCGAGAGGAAATGCATCCGTTTGGAGACCCGGTCCCACCCGAAGACCAGCACGGCGAGAAAGCCGGACTCGAGGAAGAACGCGAAGATGCCCTCGGCGGCGAGCGCGGAGCCGAAGACGTCGCCGACGAACCGCGAGTACGTCGACCAGTTCGTCCCGAACTGGAACTCCATGACGATCCCGCTGGCGACCCCCATGGCGAAGTTGACGGCGAATATCTTCGTCCAGAACCGCGCCAGAGCCTCCCACTCCTTGTCGCCGGTCCAGAGGAAGGCCCCCTCCATCAGCACCATCAGCGCGCCCAGGCCGATCGACAGCGGCGGGAAAAGATAGTGGAACATGATCGTCAACGCGAACTGCAGGCGCGAGAGCGTCAGGATATCGAGGTGCATGGCCGGGAGGCCGATTATACTAATTGGGTCATTTCGGAAAGCGTCCGACGAGCTTGCGCGCGGCTTCCCTGCAGCCGGCGGCGCTGAACGCGACGGCCGCGGCCAACCACACCGTTCTCCTGTTCTTCGCCACGCCGCGCCTACTCCGCCAGCTTCGCCAGGTCGCCCGTCGCCGGCGCGGGCCCGCTGGACGCAGGCTTCGCGATCGAGCCGTTATCGCCGAAATAATCGATGATCGTGACGTCGCCGAGATACTCCTGCGCCCGTCCGATGGGAAGGCCGGTCTGGGGACTCTTCACGACCTCGCCCAGGCGATAGACTTTGAGCCGCTGGCCGATCTTGAGGCCGGAGTCCTTGCCCGCGTCGAGATAGATCCCGCTTTGCTGCACTAAGGCCACGCGGCAGGTCCACTCCCCCTCGTCGATCTTCGAGGCGACGTTCGAGGCCACCTTGCCGATCGCGGCCCTGAGGGCGTCGCCCTCGAGCCGCTCGTCATAGCCCGCCTTGGTGCCCATGCCGAGGAAATCCGCCGCGGTGAGGCTGGACTCGCCCTGGCCGCTCTCAGCGTACAGGACCTTGGCCGACTCGGCGTCGACGACGCGCACGTCCACGGCCGCCGTCGCGGTCTGGCTCTTCCTCTGGCCGACGATGTAGTCGGTGCCCTTGGCGCTCATGCCGAAGTTCGAGATCGAGCCGATGACGACGGCGTTGAGGCCGAGGAGCTTCCCCGTCTGGGCGGCCGTCTGCTCGTCGACGGCGCCCGTCTGTCCCAGCCGCTGCTCGGCGAACACCTTGTCGAGCTTCTCGCGCTCGACAATGATGAACTTCCCCGTCTTCGCCAGCTCGGTGAGAAGGATGTCGGCCGCTGCGCCGCCGATGCGGCTCTGACCGTAGGCGCTCTTGTTCTCGAACGAGACGATGCCGACGCGGCGCCGGGGCCCCGTGAAGGCGCTCGGCGCGGCCGAGGCGGGAGGCGCGGTCTGCGTCATCCGAGTCCTCTCCGCCGCGCAGCCCGCAAGCAGGACGACAAGAAGCAGGCTCGATCGTCTCATGGCGCTCTCCGAACGGCTCGGCTCACGCCGCTATTCTGCCACATTGCGGCGCGCGGGGCGACCGCCGCGCTCTCGGCGGGCCGCGAGCGCCGCCGGCGGAGGCTTCGACGGGATGAGGTGTCCGGGGCCGTCGCCGATGAGGTCGCGCCTGCCGGCGCACAGCAGCGCCTCCCGCACCTCGAAATAGTTGCGCGGCTGGAAGAACTGCAGCAGCGCCCTCTGGAGCTTGCGCTCGCGCAGCCCGCGCGCGACCTTGACCGCCCGGCCGCTCATCGGGTCGCGGCCGGTGTGGTACATCGCCGTCGCCACGTCGAAGGGCGCGGGGATAAAGTCCTGCACCTGCTCCGGCTTGCAGCCGGCGCGCTTCAGGAAGAGGGCCAGCTCGATCATCTCCGCCAGCCCCGAGCCCGGGTGGCCCGAGATGAAGTAGGGGACGAGGAACTGCCGCTTGCCGGCCTTCGCGCTCTCGGCGGTGAACAGGCGCGCGAAATCCTCGAACGTCTCCAGAGACGGCTTCTTCATCGCCTCGAGGACGCCGGCATCGACGTGCTCGGGGGCGACCTTGAGGTGCCCTCCCACGTGATGGCGGGCCAGCTCGCCGATGTACTCGGGCGACAAGCGCGCCAGGTCCATGCGGACGCCGCTCGCCACGACGACCTTCTTGACGCCGGGGACCGCCCGCGCCTTCTTCATCAGCGACAGGAGCGGGCCGTGGCTCGTTGCGAGGCACCCGCAGATCGTCGGATGGACGCAGGACAGCCGCCGGCAGATCCTTTCCACCTCGGGCCTGGCGCAGCGCATGTCGTACATGTTCGCGGTCGGGCCCCCGAGGTCGGACACGGTGCCCTTGAAATCCGGGGAGGCGGCCATCCGCTTGAGCTCGGCCAGCACGCTTTCCTCCGAGCGCGACTGGATCGTGCGCCCCTGATGCGTGGTGAGAGAGCAGAACGTGCAGCCGCCGAAGCAGCCGCGCATGATCGTGACCGAATCTCTGATCACTTCGTAGGCCGGGATGGGCTCCGTATAGCGGGGATGCGGCCGCCGCGTGTACGGCAGGCCGTAATAGAAGTCGAGCCGCTCCCGGCTCACCGGCAGCCGCGGCGGGTTCTGCACCACGGCCCGCCGCCCATGGAGCTGCACGAGCGAGCGCGCGTTGAGCGGATTCGTCTCCTGGTGGATCGCGGCCGCGGCCTTCAAGAACGCGTCCTTCGACGCCTTCACTTCCTCATAGGACGGGATGTGCCGCACGCTCCCGGACGGCGCCGGCGGCTCCTCGCTCGCGCCCATCGCGTACGCGACGCCGCGCAGGTCCCTCATGTCCCGGCAGGACTTTCCGGCGGCAAAGCGCCGCGCCAGCTCGACGATCGTCTCCTCGCCCATGCCGTAGGCGACGAGGTCGGCCTTCGAGTCCAGGAGGATCGAGGGCTTCACCGTGTCGCTCCAGTAGTCGTAATGCGCGAGCCGCCGCAAAGAGGCCTCCACGCCGCCCGCGACCACCGGCACGCCTCTGAACGCTTCGCGCGAGCGCTGGCAGTAAGGCAAGGTCGCCCGGTCCGGCCGCAGGCCGATGCGGCCGCCCGGGGAATAGGCGTCGTCGTTGCGGACCTTCCGGTTGGCGGTATAGTGGTTGAGCATCGAGTCCATGTTCCCCGCGCTGATCGCGAAGAACAGGCGCGGCCGTCCGAAGGTCTTCCAGGGCTCGCAGGAGCGCCAGTCCGGCTGGCTCAGGATGGCGACCCGGAAGCCCTCGGCCTCGAGGACCCGCCCGAGGATCGCCATCGCGAAGGAGTAATGGTCGACGTAGGCGTCGCCGGTGACGAAGACGACGTCCACGGCGTCCCACCCGCGAGCGAGCATCTCCTCGCGGCTGGTGGGCAAAAAGAGGTGCTCGGCTCGCATGGAAGGACCTCCCCATTGTAACAGACGGCTCGCGATCCTACGAGGACCGCTCCCGGTCCGTGTCGAGCAAGCGCCGCATACCTGCAGGCTCCCGGGAAATGAGGTGGAATCCGCCGCATGAATTCACGAACCGCACGGCTCGCGGCCATCGTCGCCGGCGCCTTCCTCTCAAGTTTTGCCGGCGCGGCCGAGAAGCCCGGCAGCGCTCCGATCCCGGTGCCCATCCCCGGCGGAGAAGGCGGCCTCAGGCTTGACGACCTCTATTTCGACCGCGCGCTCGGCAAGCTGGTGCTGCCCGCGGCCCGCACGGGTCAGCTCGATCTCATCGACCCGAACAAGCGCGAGTTCACGGCCATCGAGGGTTTTGCCGCTCCTCCCAAAGGCTCGACGGGGCCGGCCAGCGGCGGCCGCGCCGCCGTCCTGGAACTCGACCACGACGGCAGGATACTCTCCAGCCTCCAAGGCCCGAACGGCCTGGACATCATCGCCTTCAGCCGCGAGCTGTCCCATGTGTATCTGCCCGGCGGCAAGGCGGGCCGCCTGATGATCGCCGCGCTCTCGGACGACGGAACGCTTGCCGAGCTCAGCTCGATGAAGACCTCTCCGGGAGTGAGGGCCGTCGCGGCGGACGACCGCGGCGGCATCTGGCTGTGCGACGGCGCACAAGGCCGCCTGCTTTATCTGAAGGACCCCAACTAAGGGTTGCTTAGGCTTCTTCGCCCTGGAACCGGCGCGAGCCCGGACGCCGCAGCGGCCCGGTCAGGCCGATGATCAACAGGGCCAGCCCGGCGTGGCGCGCGGCCGAGAGGAGCGTCGAGGCCGCCGCTTGCTTCGAAGCCGTCCGTTCGGCGGGTTCGGGCTTGGGAGCGGCCGGAACGTCGATGCCGCTGATCGGGGTCCCCGTCGCGCGGCGGCTCATCGTCGCCGCCGAGGCGCGCTCTTCGAGCCGCTTGACCTCGACCACGACCGGGGCGGGAGCCTCTCCCATGCGCTGGCGGGACCGGTCGGCGTAATCGCCGAAGGTCTTGGGGTCCAGATTCGATTCGGCGAACTGGGGCCGCGCGCCGGCCACGGACTCGAGGGCGCGGGCGAACAGCGGGGCGCTCAACAGGACCACGGACGCGAGGGCGAGCCGCTTCAGCATGAGGATAGGAATACTGCCTCCGAAGCGAGCGCGGCTGGACCGCAGGACCTAGACTGGCCTGGGTCCAAAGACCTACATTCTCGCCGTTCCCTCTCTCCCGAACGCGGGAGAGGGAGCGGGGGCTGCGACGCCTACTGCTGCGGCTGTTGCTGCTGCTGACCCGCGGGATGCTTCTCGTCGTAGATCAGCTTGCTGTTGGCGTTCTCTTCCTTGTTAAGCTGTTTCTTCTCTTTCTTGGTCAGGTAGCCGCCGTTCGCCTTCACCTCGGCGTGCTCCTGCTTCTTGATCGCGGCGTCGTTCGCCCGCAGCTGCTGGGCTTGGTCCTTAGTGAGCTGGCCGTCCTTGACGCCCTTGTTGATGCGCCCGCGCTGATTCCTCACGCGCTTGTTCACCTCGTTGCGCCGCGGGTGCTTCTTCGCGAACTTGCTGCCCGGCTTGCCGATGGGATTACCCCGGTTGCCCGCCAGCACGAAAGACGCCGGAGCCAGCAGAACCAACGCCAATACCGCGGCCAATATCCGCATTCTTCCTCCCTGCAGCGCTGGGAAGTTTATCTTCTCCACCTGATTGCCGTCAACGGCGCCGCGACGGACGGATTCGGACCTAATGATCTTTAGGCCGTTCGGCTCAGGACCTGCCTCGAGGATGCGGTCTATACTGGCAGCGTGAGACGACCGTTCTCCCTGTTGCTGTTGGCCGCGTTGGCTTTGCCTGCCCGCGCCCAGGAGAACGCCGGCGCGGCGGCCGCGGCGGCACGCAGCCCGGCGCCGCACATCATCCTCCCGGGAGCCTCCTTCGGCCAGCCGGGCACTTCTCCGCTCATCGTCGCACCCGCCCCTTCGATCATCCTCCCCGCCCCGGCCCCAGCCCTGATCATCCCCGCCGCGCCGGCCATCGCCGCCCCCGAGCCGATGATCGTGCCCGCCGCCCGCGCGCTCACCGAGGCCGAGCTGGCGCAGGCGAAGCTGCCGTCGCAAGGCGAGCTCAACAAGCTCGCCGAATCGTTGAGCCCCCAAGGCGCGAAGTCCGCGCCGGGCGCAAGGAGGGATGCCGGGCAATCGCCGGCGCTCAATGCCGCCTTCGACGGCGTCCGCGCCCCCGAGGCCAACGACTGGGACAAGCTCGCTCCGCGCTTCGCCCAGGGCCCGCTCGCGCCGAGCCTGCCCGAGGTCGGCGCCGCGGCGCGCTCGTTGATCGCGCGGCTTCTCCCCCCCCTCTACCGCCGCGTCCCGGCGCGCGCGGCCTACGACCAGAGCGCGCAGCCCGCGACCGGCCACACATGGACGCCGGAGCGGGGCCACCTCATCGAGATCAACCCCGTCGGCGCCGACGCGCGCGGGGAAGTCCCCAGCGCCTTCGGCGACGGCCGGACGCTGGTGCAGCAGAAGGTCGAACGGCTCATGGAATTCGCGCACGAGTACTTCCACGTGATCTTCGACGCCGCGGTCGGCCGCACGGAGAACCATCCCATGCACTCGGTCTTCGCGGCGATGACCGAGGGCTTCGCCGTCAGCGGGGAGCAGCTGTTGATCGAAAAGCTGCTCGACAACGTCCTCCCGCTGAGGCTCGGTCCCCGCGATGCCGCGGACCTGCTCGCCATCTCCCGCGCCCGCCGCGACTGGCTGGACGTCAACGACAACCATTATTCCGAGGGCATCCTGGCTTGGCGCAAGGCGTATGCCCAGGCAGGGCTCAAGGGCATCCTCGAGCTCTTGGGTTCGCTGTCCGCCCACCGCATGGCGGCGACCCCGCGCTCCGACTCCGCGTATCAGCTCGCGCTGGGCGAGCCGAAGCTCGTCGCCGCTTACGTCGGCCGCGGCGACGCCTCCGCCGAGCGCCGGGGGCTGTTGGCCTACGCGAAAGCGGCGGGCGGAGAGAAGCTGACCGACAAGGAGGCGCGCGACGCCTCCGCCGCCGTCGCCGAGGCCGGGCCCGACGCGTGGCGCCGCGTCTTCGAGCGCACCCTGTTCGCCGACAAGCGCCTTAAGGGGGCCGAACCCCAGGGGGCTGCGGATCGCGGAGGGGACTGGTGGAAGACCCGGGCCGAACCGATGGCCTCCGTCGAACCCGCCTTCGCGCTGGCCCGGCTGAGCCCCGCCGCGGGCGCGGCCCTGTCCCACCTTTTGGCCGAGACCATCAGCTCCTCGGGCGGCGCGATCCGCCTCTTCGAGCGCGCCGGACCCAACGAGAAGCTCAACGCCCTCCTCAACGGCGCCGAGTCTTTGCCCTGGAACGAAGACGACCGGAAAGCCTGGAACGACGGCATCACCCGCTGGCTGATGGGTACGATCTAAGCTTCTCCCTCTCCCCCGTTGGGGACCTAAGCAGGCTTGGCGGGAAGCGTGAAGTTGAACGCGGCGCCGGATCCCTCCTCCGATTCGATCCAGATCCGCCCGCCGTGGCTCTCCACGATCCGGCGGCAGATGGCCAAGCCGAGCCCGGTCCCCTCCCGCCGGCGCGTCCCTTCGGAAAGCCGCACGAACGCCTCGAAGATCTTTCCCTGGTCCTCGCGCCGGATGCCCGGCCCTTGGTCGACGACCGAGACCTTGACGCCGCCGTCAGCGGCCTCGGTCGCCACGATCACGCTTCCCTGGCGGGAGTACTTGATCGCGTTGTCGACGAGGTTGACGAGGACCTGCGTGATCTTGTCCTTGTCGCAGGAGACGGCCGGGAGGTCCGCGCCCAACCGCTTGACCAAGGACAAGCCTCTCTCACGAGCGATCGGCTCGAAGCCGGCCAGCGTCTCGGACGCCAGCGCGCTGACGTCGCAGGGCTCGAGCTCGAACTGCATCTTCCCGGACTCGAGCTTCTCGAAGTCGAGCACGTCGTTGACCAGGCGGGCGAGGCGGTCGATGTTGCGGCGGGCGGACGACAACGCGTGGACCGCCGCGCTGCCGACGCTCCCCCCGCATTCCTCGGCGGCGGTCTCGATCGCCATCTTGATCGCGGTGAGCGGGGAGCGAAGATCGTGGGAGACCATCGCGGCGAACTCTTCCTTCCTGCGGGCGACATCGAGCAATCTCTCCGCCGCGAGCCTTTTCTCGGTGATGTCCTCCGAGATGCCCAGAAGGTAGGCCGGATTGCCGTCGGGGCCCGCCAGCGGGAGCTTCATCGTGTGGAGGATGCGGCGGCCATGCAAACGCGTCTCGATGGGCTCTTCGAGAATGTCCATCATCCTGCCGCTCGCCAGCACCTCGCGGTCTTTCTTCGTGAAGTGATCGGCCTGGTCTTTCGGGAAGAAATCGTAGTCGTTCTTGCCGATCAGCTTGTCGCGCGTCACCCCCAGAAGCTCCTCACCCGCCTTGTTGAAGCGCACGAAGCGGAGGTCCTTCGCTTCCTTCATGAACAGCATGACCGGGATGTTCTCAATGATGGAATCCAGGAACACCCGCGTGCTGCGCACATCGGTGATGTCGTGCGCGATCTTCGAGGCGCCGATGACCTCGCCGGAGGCGTCTTTGACCGGCGAGATGGTCACCGACACCTCGACCAGCGTCCCGTCCTTCCTCTTGCGGACCGTCTCGTAATGCTCGACGCGCTCGCCGGCCTGGATCTGGGCCAGTATCTGGGGCTCCTCGTCCACGCGGTCCGGCGGGATGATGAGCGACATCGTCCGGCCAACGGCCTCCTCGGCCGTGTAGCCGAAGATCCTTTCGGCGCCCTTGTTCCACGTCCGGATGGTGCCGTCGAGAGCCTTGCTGACGATGGCGTCCTCCGACGACTCGATGATCGCCTCCATCTGCAGGAGCTTGGCTTGGGCGCGCCGGCGCTCGCTGACGTCGAGGATCGTCGCGAGGACGAAGGTCCCATCGGCCGTCTCGATAGGCTCGAGGCCTATGTCGACAGGCACCTCCGTCCCGTCCCTCCTCGCGCCGACGAGGTCGCGTCCCGTCCCGAGCGCGCGATGCTTGGGGCTTCGGAAGAACGCCTCGATCCTCTCGGCATGACCGCCGCGGAAGCGCTCGGGGACCAGGCGGTGCACGGGCCCTCCGAGCAGCTCGTCGCGCGTGTAGCCGAAGAGCGCCTCGGCGCGCCGGTTGACGAGGACGATCTCGCCGTCCCTCGCCACCATGACCAGGGCGGCCGGCAGTCCATCGAGGACCACGGAGAGATTCGCGTCGATCGGCTTGTTCGCCACCAAGACTCCCGCCGTCCGGCGCATGGCCGGCCTGACGGCTGCTCCTATCGTGCAATTTTTCCGGGACGGCTGTCAGCAGATCGTCCCAGCTTGCTAGAATCGCCTCGGAGAAACTTGACGTGGACCTCGCTCTGCTGGCCTTCGCGATCCTTGGACTGTCCCAGGCCGCGCTGATGATCCGCCTCGCCCACGCTCCCATCGAGGTCATCGGCTTCTGGCGGCAGCTCATCGCCACCGCGGCCTTGGCGCCCTTCGCTTGGAGGCGGCGCTCGAGCTGGACGGCGTTGACGCCGAAAGAGTGCTCCGCCATCCCGCTGGCGGCCTTGCTGTTCTTCATCCACCTCTGGACCTTCACCTACGCCACGCAGAAAACGAGCGTGGCTCACGCGATGATCGGCTTCGAGCTGCACCCCCTGGTGACGGGCGCGGGAGCGATGCTGTTCTTCGGCGAGGCGTTGTCGGCGCGGGTCTTTCTGGCCTGGGCGCTGGCCGGCGCGGGCATGGGAGCGCTCCTGCTCGGCACGACGCAGGGGACCGCGACGCCGCTGGGAGACGCCGCCGCCGTCCTCTCCGCCGCCTCCTTCTCCGGCTACGTCCTGCTGGGCAAGAGCTCCCGCCGCAGCCTCGACAACTGGGTGTTCGCTTTCGCGATGAGCGCGCTGAACTGCGCCTTCTTCCTCCTTGCCGGCTGGCTGCGCGGCGTCGCGTGGCTCCCCCAGCCGCCCGTGTTCTGGCTGAGCATGGCCGGGCTGGTCGCCTTCGTCTCGATCGGCGGCCACGGCATCTTCACGCATCTGCTGGCGACGATGGACGTCAACGCCCTCTCCTGCGCGAAGCTCTCGGAGCCCGCCCTGGCCGCCGTCGGCGCGTGGCTCGTCTTCGGCGAACACCTGACGCCCCGGACGCTCGCCGCCTTCACGCTCGTCACCTGCGCCGTTCTCGTTCTGCTCTTGCCGCGCCGCGGCGCCCCCGCGCTGCCCCCGGCCGAGCTCGAAGAATAGGCCGCGCCCTCAAAAGGCCGCGACGCCATGAGGCGCTGAAATGGCATAATGCGACCCATGCTCGTCGAAGTCGCCGTACCCATGCTCGGTTTCTGGCTTGCGGCCGCTCCGGCGCCGGTCCAGCCGCCGGCAGCCCTCGGGCAGGCGATGGGCTGGGCGAGCGGGCTTGGAATCAGCGCGCCCCTTCTGCCGCCGGCGCCCGCTGTGGGGCGGCCGATACTCGCACAGCTCGCCCCGCTCAGCCTGCCCGCGCAAGGCGCCAGCACCGCGCAGGCCGGCATCGACTACGCCCGCCTGCGGGACTGGTTCGAGGCCTCGGCTGAGCCGGCGCCCACGGCGGACGAGCTGCGCCGCTGGAGGGCCGGCAGGCTCTTCAAGCCGGACCAGCCCGGTACGCCCCTCAACAGCCTCCTCGTCGGCGCCGACGTGGACCTGCCTGGAGGAGGGCGCGGCTTGCGGCTGTTCCCGATCCAGACCTACCGGCCCGTCGACGAGATCCCCCAGCGCCCGGATCTTCAGCAATGGGTCCGCGACGCGATCCGGGCTATTCCCGTCGAAGGGCCGGGGCCTGAGTTCGGCGAGCGCGCCGTGCGCTTCGGCGTCTGCCGGGGCGGCGTGTGCCATCGCTACGAGCTTCGCCGCAAGGGCACGATGCTCCTACTGCGCTACCAAGCCGTGCCCGAGCAAGGCGGCGAGCCGATCGCCACCTGGTACGGCTATTACGAAAAGGACGTGACGCCGTGACCGATGCCGCGCCAAGCTGCTAAGAGACCTGCATGACGACTCTGTTCCCCGAGAGCGGCGGAGCCGATGTCCTTTCCGTTGATATCGGTTGGGACGCCACCACGGAAGGCCGCACCGCGATCGCGTACCGCACCTTCTCCGGCATCAGCGTGACGGCGGTCCCGGCGAACCGCGACCTGGCGGCGCAAGTCAGCAACCTCGCCTCCAACAAGGCGCTCGTACTCCTCGACATCCCCATCGAGGGATGCGCGGAGCTGGACGCCCGCTCGCCCTTCCGGCAAGTAGACCGCGCGCTCCATCGCTGCGGAATACCGGTCCTACCATCCTACAAGGCCGCCAAGCGAGGCTCGCTCTTGCGTGATGAGCTCCTGGCCAAGCGCCCCGACCTGCGCGTGGAGGAGTCTTACCCGTACGCCGTCTTGCGGGTGCTCTGGGCCCTCAAGAACGCGCGCTACGGGATGGACCTTGGAAGAGACTCCTATCAGCGCGTCTCGCTCAGCGAGGTGTGGTGGGACTGGCCGCCGCGGTACAAGGGCGAGCCGAGCCTCGATGCGCGGCGCTCGGCTGCGGCCGAGGTGGCGAAACTGCTTTGCGCCCATTTCCCGAAAGCCGAGGCCGTCCGCAAGCTCGCCGCGGCGGTGCCGGCCGCCGATCCCAAGGGCATGGCGACGCTCTCGGACCAGTTCGACGCGCTGCTCGGCCTCGTCGCCGGCCTTGCCGCCGCGGGGACCAGCCCCTGGTCATGGAAGGCCGCTGTCGGCGATGACCGCGGCTCCGTGCTGACCATCGCCGACCAATGGCTGCGCGAGCAGTTCCGCTCCGCCGGCAGCATCCTCGACATATAGAACCGTTACGATCGCGAAGACGACATGCCGTCGCCGCGCTCACCCTTGCGCTCCTCGCGGCGCACCCGCCCGCGCGCGCCAAGGAGCGGACGGAGAAGAAGAAGCATGCGGCCGAGCTCGGGTTCCGATCCGATCATAATGAGGTCCAGATATTCATCGACAAGTCCAAGGACTACAGTCCGGTCGAGGGAGTCGAGCCGGGCCGCGAGCCCGAGGCGATGCACGCGCTCATGGAGAAGCTGCGCGGGCTCTCGGCCGAGCTTCTCACACCCATGGAGCGGCTGGACACGCTGCGGGGCGGCTACTCCAATCTCGCGGACCTGTCGCCCATCGAGGCCGAGCGCAACAGCCTTCGTCGATTCCTGCTCGATGGCCGCAAACAGTTAGAGGACCAAGTCGAGCAGTTCGATACGCTCGGCAAGATGCGCGCGTTCGCGGGGGTCCGGGAGATATTCGGCCGGGGAGTCACGGAGGCTTCCCGCCAGAGCATCCGTGAGGCCACGACCATGCTCTTCTTCACGGCTGAGATGCGCAATTTCCGCCTCAAGCTGAATTCCATCCTTGACGAGGAAGAGAAGGCCTATCAGCAGAAGCGCAAGGAGATCGAGGAGCGGCGCGCCCGCGCGGCCGCGCGCCGGCACGCCGCCGCGGCCGCAGCCGCGCTCCTGGCGGTCGCGGCGGGCGGGGCATGGGGCTGGTCTTCGAGGCCACCGACCTCGCCCTCCAGCGGAAGGTCGCCATCAAGAAGCTGCGCCCCGAGCTGAGGTGGAACCCCAAGGACCTCGAGCTGTTCATGGCCGAGGCCCAGCTCGTCGCCGCGCTCAGGCATCCGCATATCGTTGAAATCTACTCGATCATCAACGAAGGTTCGGAAGTCCTGCTCGTCTTCGAGTTCGTGGAGGGAGAGCCGCTGCACGCCGTCCTCCGGCGCGCCGGCCGGCTGAGCCTTGACACCGCCCGCACCCTCATGGGGCAGGTCGGCTCGGCGCTCGACTTCGCCCATGCCAACGGCATCATCCACGGCGACCTCAAGCCGGCCAACATCATGCTCATGCCGCAGGGGGCGGCCAAGGTGATGGACTTCGGCCTGGCGCATCACGTCAGCATGGCGATGGCGAGGCTCGCGGCGGCGCAGTCGTGGGGGATGTCGCCTTACATGGCGCCGGAGCACGAGCTGGGGACGCTGTCGCGCGAGTCGGACCTGTACTCGCTCGGGGTAATGCTCTACGAGGTCATAACGGGAAGGCTGCCCTTCCCCGGGCCTGACTTCCTGGCGCAAAAGCGGGAGATGCGGTTCGCGCCTCCCAGCCGCGTGGCTCCCGGCGTCGCCCCGAGGCTTGACGAGGCGATCCTTCGGGCGCTGCAAGCGGACCCCAAGCTCCGCTTCCACTTCGCGTCGGAGTTCGTGCAGGCGCTCGGGATGCCGGGTTCCTGAATAGTCCCACCATGGTCTTGGATTGAGGGAATCGGTGCGACGCGCTGGGCCCTCAAAAACTCCGCATATAAAATAATCACTTTTTTACTAAAAAATTCCCCAGTGGCCGCAATGGAGCTTTCTCTGTTATCTATCTGGATATGAAGAAACTCCTTTGGCTCCTCGCCGCTCCCTGCGTGATCCTGCTCGCGACGGCTCCTGCGGGCGCCCAGTCGAGTCAGAGCCTCGCTGGCGCCCGCGCGGCGGCGGCGGCTCTCGGCGGCGTGGACGTCGGGGAGCCCGAGGCGGCCCCCGCCGTGCCGAAGGCGGTCGACATGCTGCCCACAGGCAGCCCCGCGCAGGTCTCTGACCCGAAGACGCTGCCGCCCGTGGACCCCAAGACGGCGGAGTGGCTGGCCTCGCGCATCCCGGGCCTCGACGTGAAGAACCTGGTCGCACCGCCCTTCGACGTGGTCGACGAGTTGGTGGCGCGCCTGGCCGGCGAGAAGAAAGACTACCTCGATCTGCTCTCCGACCCCATAGTCACTGCGAGCCAGCCCCCGCTCTACTTCCTTTCCCGGGAGGTGCTTACGAAGCTGGACGCCAAGTACAAGGCGGGCACCCTACCGGTCACGGGGACCACCACCGACGGCCAGCCCATCAAGATGGAAGGCGTAGTCGCCGGGATGGGGGCGACGCACTACCTGTACGACCAGACCAAGGAATTCGGCTTCAAGGCCGGCAGCTACGAGTTCAAGATCGCCGACGGCCACGTGGTCAACAAGATCGAGGGGCCGGCGGACATCACGATCCAGGGGCTCCAGGGCTGCGGCCACATCCTCTTCTTCAGCGGCTGCGCGGACATCCAGAGGATCACCAAGGTCGCGCCCGGAAAGGTCAAGGTCATCACCACCCGCGGGCCTCAGGACTCGGAGATCTTCCCCATCACCCCCAAGTAGCTCTTATCGGGGCGTCAACGGACCCAGACGAGCTTGGGCCAAACGCTTCTGGCCGCCCGAGCAGCCGCCGGCTACCGTATCCTCAGATGAGACCGAGCCGTCCCCTGTTGATCGGGGCCTTGCTTGCCGTCGGAGCGGGGCCTCCCGCGCGCGCCGCTGTGGCGACCGTGGTCGCGCCCGTGGGCCTCAATATCGGCTTGGGCGCGGTCCCGGCCGTGCCGGCGCTCGGCTCAGGGCCGCGTCTCGGATCCTATCCGGGCTTGGCTGCGGCCCTCACCCTTCCGGCAGCGGTTGGGCTCGCTCTCGCCGCTCCGCTGCCCGCGCTGCGGCCGGTCGCGCTGGCCGCGCCGGCATCGCCTGAACGCCTGCCCGCCCGCTCTCTAAAGGGCTTGGCCGGTCTGGCCGACGGGTTGGCCGCCGACCGGGCCAAGGGGACACCGGACAACGGGGTGCGATTGAACGGGTTCTTCGACGCATCTAAGGCAGGCTTGGCCGCGCCGACGATATCGGGCCTGCCGGAACCCAGCATGCCCGCTGACTACCTGCCCTTACCCATCACCACGCAGGAAACCAATTACAGCTGCGGAGCGGCATCCGCCCTCTCGGTGCTCCGCTACTGGCAGGCGTATGACGGCGACGAGCGTTCGCTCTACGAACTGCTCGGCACCAAGCCCCAGGACGGGACTCCTCCCGAAAGCATCGCCCGAGGGCTCCGTCAGCTCGGCTTACGGGCCGAGCTGCGCGAAGGCATGACCATAGGCGACCTGCGCGCCGCCTTGCGGCGCGGCGATTCGGTCATCCTCGACATCCAAGCATGGCGCGAGGATGAAGACACGCCCTGGTCCGAGCGCTGGCAGGACGGCCATTACGTGGCGCTTGTCGGGATGGACGAACATTACGCCTACCTGATGGACCCCTCGACGCCGGACCGGTACGCCTATGTGCCCCTGCCGGAGCTGCTCGAGCGCTGGCATGACTACGAGGACCGCGACGGGCCGCCGCGCCGCTACTACCAGTTGGGCATCGTGGTTCGCGGTACAAGGCCCCTGCCCAGGCCGGCCGATCCTCCCGCCTCTCCTGAACCCGTCATGCTGGTCCCGGGACCGCGGTCCAAGTACCGCTAGCTCAGGTAGGTGCGCAGGCGCTTGCGCCAGCCGGCCAACCAGCGGGACTCCCTGCGCTCTGGGGGAGAATTGCGCACGCGGCGGGCGAGCACGCGGCCCGCGCTGCGGGAGAACTCGGCGACGGCCTCCGGCCCCTCGGGGTCGCCGCGCATCTGGACCAGGACCTGAAGCAGGCCCCAGCCCCTGTGCTTGTACCGCTCCGGCGGCGAGAGCCCCTCGCCCTTGAAGTTGACGTAGTCGACGAGGGCATACAAGCCCTGCTTCTGCGCGGAGAGCGCCTTGAAGCGGCTCAGCACCTTCGGCCGCAGAGTGCGAGGCGTCACCGCCAGCATTTTCGGCAGCGCGGTTTGGAGGCGGTCGGCCATGAACCGCCCCTGCAGATAGACGGTCGATTGCAGGAGGGCGCGCAGCTCCAGCATCCGAGGGCTGTCGATGTCCGCGAAGAAGCTGCGGCGGTCAGGCCAGGGGCAGGGCGGCCGCAGCTTCAGCCACGCGGGCAGCTTCACGCCGTGCTCCTCCAGATAGGACAAAACGCGCGGGAAGCTCTCTTGGAACGGCCCCCGCCTGCCCTCCGGATACCAGATGAAATGGCCGATGCCCAACGAGGCGAACTCTTCGCCGCGGTTCCAATGCGTCAGGACCCCGGGAACGCCGCCCGTCTCGTTGTCGCAGATCCGGTAGGCGATCGCGACCACCATGTCGTCCGAGAGGCGGGCCGTGACGGCCGGCTCCTCGGCGCGGATGAACGCCGCCAGAGCGAGAACGGTCAGGAGCGATGTCATACGTCGTCCAAAGTGTAAAGGGACGGTGAGTCGTTTTCAATAATCAACGAGGTTGCTGCCCGGCACCGACGGGCATCCGGGCGCCTCTTTCGGTCAACCAAAGCAGCAGCCCTCTCCATAGTCGCCGCGCCAGTTCCTGGAAGAGCCCGCACCGAACCCCGCGGGAACGTCGCGCCCCAGCGCGCCACAGCCAGGCTTCCGCCGACTCGCGTCGCAAACTCTCGCGGCGACAGCGGATCAGCTCGGTCAAGTCGCCCATGAACAGCGCGCAGCGGCGCGCATGGGCGGCGTAGTCCTGCGCCGCCTGATACACGAAGGGATGATCGGCCTCGAGGTCGACGTACCACGCATAATTGACCTGCGGCGCCGCGCCCCGGGTCGGGGACACCGCGCCGCGAGCGGTCTCGGTGAGATTGGCGCTCGTCTGGACGACCCGCACAAGGCCCGGCCCGTCCAGTAGGTAGAGCTTCGTATGGATCGGCGTGTCAGGCAGCAGGAGGCGGAGCCTCCCGTCGGCGACCCTCGCGGACAGGCGCCGCGTCGCCCGCGCGCCCTTGCCGCCCAGGCGGAAGCAAGAGTCATCGCCCAGCCGCTCTCCGACGATGACCTCGATCCGCTCGAAGCCGCGGTCGAAGAGCGCGAGCAGGGTCTCGGGGGACACGGCATAGGAGACGGCCCTCAGGCGGCAAAACCCCTCAAAAAGCTCGTCGAAATCGGCCTGCCGGGCGATGAGCGTGCTGCGCAGCGGGCCTGCGCCGCCGAAGAGCTCCGGCTGCCGCGTCAGCAGGACGGCGAGGGGATCCATTGTCTGTAGCGTGACGGGCGCGACCTTACCCGCCGTCCACGACGAGGTCCTCGAGGAGGAGCGCCATGCGGTCCTGCGTGCTCGCAAGCCTGACGACGTATTCCCTGAGCCCCTCGACAGCTTCCGAGAGCTCGCCGAGCGTGGCGTTTATCCCCTCGAGATCGGCGCGTAATCCCCCGAGATCTTCCGTCCCATCCGGCGCATCCACCGTCGTGCCCATATCTCCCCCCTAACGCCAGCGAAGCGGCAAGCGCGGCTGCACCGGCCTGCCGTCTTTGCAGCGCCGCAGGCCCTTTCTCCCGGCCAAGCCGGCGTCCACCAGCCGCTCGTAGATCCCCAACAATGACGTCAATCTAGGCATCGCTGACACCGGTCCCGGTCCGCAGCGCCGTCCCCCACTCATATATACGAATGAGGGTGAGAAAAGTTCCCTGCCGGTTCAGCGGCTGCTTTATCGGCTCAATGGAGCCATGGAACTTTCGCGCGCCTCGTTCGTACATGTGGGCATAGACCTTCATCCCGGACCTTGGGAGCGTCCCCGTAGCGACACCTCCCCGCGGCAACATGTGTTGATGCGCAATCTTGACAATATGTCTAATCTGACATATACTCCATGAGCCCCTCGGATAAGCCCCTTGTTTGGCTGCACGGCGAGGTCAAGACGCCTCCGTTTTCCAAGGAAGCACGACTCGAAGCGGGCTTCCTTTTGCGGCTCTTGCAAAGAGGAGAGGATCTGCACATGCCGCAGTCTCGGCCGATGCCCTCGATAGGTTCAAAATGTTTCGAGCTTCGAATCCCGGATTCAGGCGCGACTTGGCGCATCATCCATCGGATCGACCGGGATGCCATCGTGATCGCTGAACTGTTCAAGAAGAAGACTCGAGAAACGCCCAATCGCGTCATTAAGGCCAGCAAGGAGAGACTCCGGAGATACAACGATGCGTGAGGCCAAACGCAGACGGCTGGAAGCCAAGGGATGGCGCGTCGGAAGCGCACGAGACTTCCTGTCTCTCTCCGAGCAGGAAGCGGAGTACATCGAGCTGAAACTCAAACTCGCCGATTGCCTCCGCAAAACACGCCGGCAGCGCCGATTGGCGCAGACCGAGGTGGCCAAGCTCCTCCACTCCAGTCAAAGTCGCGTCGCCAAGATGGAGGCGGCGGACCGCTCGGTCTCGATCGACCTTCTAGTCCGATCATTGCACGCGCTGGGCACGTCCAATTGGCAGCTTGCCCGGATCATCGGTCGGGCAGGGCCGGGCTAGCGGAGCGGGCAAGAGCCATCGGGTCCCTGTACCCGATACCGTTACCCGCCACTTTCAGCGGCTCGCTCTATCGCCGCGATTACCAACCCGCCGGCCTGTGAAACCCGCCATGCTCGTCCGTGAGTACCGGCGCGAACTGAGATGCCTCCAGCGCGCCTCGGCGGATGCGCTTGAACTCGGAGGCGACGCGCAAGAGCTCACGGGCAGGACGTTGCGCGGGGCAGAGCACGACGACGGGCTTCTTGACCTCCTGCGCCACCAACCGGATCGGCTCGGCGAGATCGGAGTCGTTTGAGATGACGGCCGCGAGCTCAAACTGAGATCGCAGCGCCAAGTAGACAAGGTGCGCGGCGAGATTGACGTCAGAACCCTTCTCATCGGTACGGAGCACTTCTACGAATCGGCTCGGATCAGCCGCGAGCGGCATGCGCGCGGAGTGCGTCCTGAATTGGCCGAAGGTGATGGAGAGCTCCGGAAGCGTTCGTAAAGCGCGAAGGTAGAGCTGCTGGCGGGTCGGCTTGTCGGGATCCCCCGGCATCGCTGAAACGCGTGCGGTGTAGTAGCGAATCGCGGTCACCTCGTGGCCGGGCAACAGCAGGTGAGCGAGCTTGCCGAGGTCAAGCCATCGATTCGGAGTGTTCCGGAGGGCCCGGTAGTAGAGGTTGAAGCCGTCTACGAAGACCACGGCTTTCACTTAAAATGCAGAAGCCACCCGTTTCCGGATGGCTTCGCGCCCCAGCCCCGAAGGGCTGAGGGTTGTAACCCGATTATACCCGATGGCCCAAAGATTTTCCAGAGCTTCCATTGCGCACCGTATCCGCCTTACCCATATATACGAATCGCCGCCCAAAAAGTTCCCCGCTCCGGCGGGCTTGGCAGCCCTCAACGACGCTTGCCAACATTAACGCGAATGGGGAGACTCCGGTCGAAACACGCTGCGTCGGTCTGACCATTCTCGCCTTGGCCGTGGGCTCCGGCGCCTGCTCGCGCCAAGCCGAACCCGCGCGCAAGAAAGGCGAGCCCGAGGCGCCCGTCCAGCAGGCGGCGGCCCAGAGGAACGTGGTCCTATTCCTTGGAGACTCCCTGACCGCGGGTTTTGGCGTGGAGGCCGAGGCGACGTTCCCCCTGTTTCTAAACCAAACTGAATCGGAGAGAAGGGACGGTCAGCTTGTTTAGCATGGTCGTGTGTCGTTCGGCAAACTCAACCGGCGTTAAGCCGTCTAAGCTGCCGTGCGGCCGTTCTTCGTTGTAGTCCTTCCTCCAAGCTCCGGTGATCGTTCTCGCCTCGACCAGCAACACGAACTGGTTCTGGCTCAGACACTCATCTCGAAACCTCCCGTTGAAGCTCTCGACGTAGGCGTTCTGGTTCGGCTTGCCTGGCTCGATGAAGTCCAGCTTCACGCCTCGCCGATGCGCCCAGTCGTCCATCGCGTTGCTCGTGAACTCGCTGCCGTTGTCGGTCCGGATCATCTTGGGCAAGCCGCGCAGCTCGGCGATCTGGTCCAGGATCTGGCTCACCCGCCTCCCGCCGATGGAGAAGTCGATCTCGTTCGCCAGGCACTCACGCGTGAAGTCGTCCACGATATTGAGCGACTTAAACCTCCGGCCGGACATCAGCCGGTCGAACTGGAAGTCCATCGACCAACGCTGGTTCGGCCCGCTGGGCTCTGGCATCGGCACCCGGACCGCCGCCGACTGCTTCCTGCGCTTCTTCAGACGGAGAGACAGCTTTTCCTCGCGATAGATACGAGCTACCTTCTTCTTGTTCACCTGCACGCCCTC
>JAPLKK010000178.1:0-13048 GCA_026388115.1 Elusimicrobiota bacterium
CTGCCCTAAAACAATTCGAAGAGCTCCTCGGCGACCTGCCTTACGAGGCGCCCTTAGGCTGGGAGGCGCGCCAGGGCGCGGCTCCCGAGCGTGACGAGGAGACCGAGGCCGCGGAGCTCGCTCGCGCCTTGTCCGCTCCCTCGCCCGAAGAAAGACGCCGCGCCATGGACCGCGCCTGCGCCTGGCCCACCCCCCGGATGGCGCCGGTCATCCGTGAAGCCTGCGAACGCGACGCGGCCCTGCGGGAACGCGCCCTGCTCATCCTGATCCTGCGTCACGGCGCCGAGGTGTTGCGGGATTGGCCTTCCTGCTCCTCCTGGCTGGAGCGCGTCGGATCCGCAGGCGCGCCGCAGCCTCGGACACTGACCGTCGAGCCTAAGCCCGCCTCTCAGCCGGCGCCAACCGCCGCGACGCCCGCGCCCCCGCGAGGTCCGCTCGCCAAGCTCCACGCCCAACCCGCCCAGCCCCGGGTCGGGGCCGCCCAGCCCCAAGTC
Source organism: Elusimicrobiota bacterium (assembly GCA_026388115.1). GTDB lineage: Bacteria > Elusimicrobiota > Elusimicrobia > UBA1565 > JACRDR01 > JAPLKK01. Next base: position 495 of record JAPLKK010000178.1, read on the forward strand.
GCCGCCGCCGAGCCTCCCGCCGCGACCCCTCCCGCGCTTTCCCTCTGGGACGAGCACCTGCTCCCGCTGTTCGCGGCGAACTGGCCGATGCTCGCCGGCATCGCGATGGTCGTGGCCGGGAGCTCCGTGCTGGCGTTCTACACCTGGGACAAGCACTGGTTCTTCCGCTACACCCTCCTGCCGCTCATCCTCGCCGCCTTCACCGGCGCGTTGGCGCGCATCGCCGAGTGGATGGAAGAGCGCGACCACGACTTGAAGGCCACCGCGGACATGCTCCGGGGCGCGGCGATCCTGCTTCTGCCCGCGAACTTCATGGCGGTGGCGCTGCTCGCCCGCGACCCGCAGGTCACGGGCAAGGTCTTCCTCGTGCCGGCCTACGCGCTGATCTATCTCGTCGTCGCGGGACGGGGGCTCGCGCGCTGGTGCGCCGCGGTCCATCCCTCGCTCAAGACGCTCTTGGGCGGCACCCTGCTCGCCCTCAACGCCCTCGTGCTCCTCGGCCCCTGCGCCCAGCTGACCGCGTCCGCCGGCGAGCCGGTCTGGCCGCTGCTCGGCGCCGGCTTCTACGCCGGCTTCAGCCTCGCGTGCCTCGCCGTCCTGGGCTTTCTCGGAGAGCTGACGCCGAGCATGATCGAGGAGGGCCGCGTGCCCTGGTTCTTCGCCCACCTACGCGCAAGTCTTCGTCTGGGTCCACGGCCGGCTGCGCCACCTCCCGCAGGTCCACACGTACGCCTGCATGTCGGTGCTGACGGGCGGCTTGGTCCTTTTCACCGAGCGCACGCCGCTGGTGCGGCGCGAGGGCGAGCCGGTCTACGGCAGGAACTCCTTCCTCGGCTACGCCTTCATCCTGCTCGGGCTCTTCATGGGCGCGGGCGACCCCCATGTCCGGTCCTTGAGCGTCGGCTTGGCCGGCGCGGTCTGGCTGGCGCAGGCGGCCGTGCGCGAGGACCTTCTTCACGCCTGGATCGCCTTCACCTTGCTCGTTCTTGCCGGAGGCTCGATCGCGGCATGGCCGGGATTCCCCCTCGCCCGGGTGCCGGCGCTCGCCCTTGCCCTCGCCCTCGCGGTCCATGCCGCCGGCCTGTACGCCCGGCGGTTCTGGCGCGAGCTGCCCAAAGCCAGCGCCGGGATGCAGGCCGTCCTCTTCAACGCGGCGGCCGTGCTCGCGGTGCTCTCGCAATGGCATTACCGCACCGCTGCGCTCATCACCGCGTCCTTGCTGCTGGCCTCGGCCGCGGGTCTCGCCTGGCGGGCGCGCGCGGACCGGAACTCGGGCTGCCTGCACGCGGCCATGCTGACGCTCGCGCTTTCCTTGCCCTATCTCGGCTTCGCCGACGTGTCCGGGCGCACGCTGCACGGGAACAACCTCGCCCTCGGCCTCGCCCTGCTTTCCTGGGGCTGGCTCGCGCTCGCCCGCGCGGCGGCCCCGGCCCGGGGCGCGACGGCCGAGCCGCTCGTGCTCGAGGCCCGCTCGGCGGTCCTAGTGATGTACGGCGCGCTCGCCGTGGCCGCGCTCGCCTTGCGCGTGGCCTTCGAGCAGGGCAGGCCCGGCGCGCTGGCGCCGCTCGCCGCGGCGGCGTCATTGGGAGGGCCGCTTCTCATGGCCGCGGCGCTCTTGCGCGCCGCGTACTTCTCGCGCTCGCTCTTGCCCGTCGGGATGGCGTGCGCGCTGGGCGTCGTGCTGCTCCCGCAGCTCGAAGCCGAGATACGGGCGTGGCTGCCGTTCCTCTCGTGGGGTACGGGCCTCGCCAGCGCCGCGTGCGCCTGCTCCATCGCTCTCGCGTGCTTCCCCATCCGGGCGTCCGCGGCCTTAGCGGACCTCGGCGAAGGGGACCGCCTCTCGCCCGATCACCCGTTCCCGTTCCAGCGGCGCGACCATACGCTCTTCACCTGGCCGCTGCTGGCCTCGGCCGTCTTCCTCGCGGCCAAGGTGGACGCCTGGAACATCTACAACACGCCGGCCATCGGCAAGACCGCGGCCGCGCTGCTGCTCGCGGGCCTCGCATGGACCGTCATGGCCGTCTACGCGCGAGGATGGCCCCGGGCGCGGCTTCTCGTCCGCCTGGGCTCGCTTTCCTTCGTCGGCGGGTTCTATTTCGCATGGTTCCGCTTCCTGCCTGACGGCGGCTGGCAAGGCGCGGCCGTGCTCTGCGGCTCGGCGCTCACCGCGCTCTATCTCTTCTACGCCTATGTCCTCGCGCCGGCGCGGCCTTGGGCTCAAGACCTCCTGGCCGCACCGGTCCGCGGCATGCTCAAGCCGGCGAGCATCCTCTTCTCGGCCGCGGCGATCGCTTCCATGTTCGCGGGCGGGGGCGCGGGCGACCCGGCCCTGCTCGCCTTCGCGGCGGCACAGCTCATCTGGTTCGGCCTGACCGACGGCCACCCCGTCTTCGGCTCACTGCTCTTCCTGCAGACCTCCGTGGCGCTCTTGGCGTGGGCCGCGCCCGGAGACTCGCCGCTCATCTTACGCCTGAGCCCGCAAGACTGCGCGACGCCGTTCGCCCTATTCCTGCTCGCGATCGTCGGCGCGCAGACGGCGCTGGAAGTCTGGCCCGCCGGCGAAGCGAAGCTTCGGCCGCTGGCCGCGCCGGTCTTCTCATGGACGGCCGTCGCGGCGTTCACGGCCGGCGCGGCCTGGGCCCTCGACGCCGCCGGCCCGCGGATGCTGACGGACGCGCAGCGCTGGCTCACGATCGCCCTGCTCCTCGCCGCCGCGCGAGCGCAGGCCTGCGCTCCTCTCGCTCTCATCGGGCTTCTGCTCGCCTACGTCCAGCTCGCCGGCGACCGGCTCTTCGCGCCCCTGTATCTGGGTGCCTGCGCGCTCGCCCTGGCCGCGCTCGCCGAGGGAGGCAAGCGGCTGCATGTGCGCCGGCCCGGTGCGCTCGCCAGCCCGTCCGCCCAGGACTACTTCCGCGTCCCGGCCCTGCCCTGGTCGCGGTCGGCGGCCTGTCATGGCCCAACCCCGCCATCTTTTTTACGAGCGCCGTCTTCGTGACGCTCGGGAACATGCTGGCGGTCCGCTTCTATTTCGGCGAGACGCTGCGGGCGAACGGATTCGTGAGGAACCACATCGCCTGCCTCGGCGCGGCGGCGAGCGTCCTGCAAGCCTGGGCAGCGCGCGCTTGGCTCGAGGAAGGGGTGATCCGCGCCTTCCTCGACCGGGTGGGGCTGGCGGCCTCGGGCTTCATCCTCATCCTGCTCACGAGCACATACTTCACGCGCCCCGACCTCGAGTCCATCAGTTCGGCCCGCTTCCTGGTCTCGGGCCTGCTCGCCTTCATCGCGGCGCGGCGGTTCAAGCGCGCCGCGCGCCGGCCCGACCCCGAGGAAGCGCCTTATGTCCGGCTGTGGGAAGGCGCGTACCACTACGGCGTGACGACGGCATTATGGTGCGTGGCGCTGCTGCTGCCCTGGTTCCGTTCTCCCAACGCCGCCTTCCCGGCGCTGGGCTTGCCCGTCCTCTATTTCTACGCCCGCGCCGAGCTGGGGGGCGCGCCCCGGGTCGGGACCGCCCTGCCCTACCGGGACACGGCCGCGGCGCTCTCGTTCTTCCTTCTGGTCCTCTATGCCTTCCGCGGCGCCTTCCAGGCCGTGCTCTTCCCGCAAGCCCCGCTCGGCCTGGAGCATTACCATTTCAACGCTCCGTTCGTGCTGCTCCTGTCCTTCGTGATGCTGCGCCTGCACGCCCTGGGCGGCACGCCGTGGCTGGCGTATTACGCGGGCCTCGCCATGATGGTCGGCTCCTATATGGGCTTGACGAGCCTGCCCGGGCTCAGCCCTTTCAGCTCCCCGATCGCCGCCGCCTGGTGCGCCGTCGCCCTCGGCCATTTCTGGCTGCTGGTGAGCTTCCAGGACTCTCCGGTCAAATCGTTCTTGCAGGGCTTCGGCGCCATCGACGAGACGAAGTGGCTCGCCTGGCGCGACGCGTGGGGAGCGTTCCTCCTCATCTCGACGCAGGCCGCCCTCGTCTGGGGGCTGCTGCATCACGCCTCGGCTCCCCTGCTGGTCGCGCCGCTCCTGTTGGGCGGGGCCAGCCTCGCGGCGCATCAGAGCCTCATCCGGCGCTCCGCCGCCCTCCACGCCCTCGCGCTCCTCGAGCTCCTGCTGGCGGCGCACGCCGGCTTCTTCGTCCAAAGCTGGCTGCCCTTCCATGCCGCGGTCTGGGCCGTGCTGGCGGTCTGGGGAGCCCTCCTCGCCTGGGCCGAGGCGGACGGGCAAGGCTTGGCGGCGCAGACGATGGCGCCCGCCTCCACACTGCTCCTCCTCATCGCGCTGGCGCACGTCTTCTACCACGGCCCCTCCTCGGCCGCTGGCCTCGGAGCCTTCGCGGCCGCGGCCGCGCTCCTGTCTTTGACGCCGCGGGCCTCGCGCGAGGCGCGCTCCGTCGACGAGAGCGCCTGCGCGGCGCTCTTGGCGGCGTCTCCTGTCTGGCTCGTCTTCTTCGCCGCGGCCGGGACGGGCGGCGCTTGGCCCGCCCTGACGACGGCGGCGGCGCTCTTCGCGGTCGGCGCCGCGGCGCGCTGGCTGGAGCGGCACGTCGCGTCCAGGCTGTCCGAGACCGGACGCCCGCGCGCCTTCCATCAGACCCTGCGCCTGCTCGAAGCCCGCGGCGACGGCATCCAGATGTTCCTCCTGTACGTCGTCACCCTGTCGCTCTTGCGCGTCCAGTTCGCGCATTACGCGACGGCCTTCGAGCCGCGAGAGCTGGCGCTCCTGCTCGCCCTCTACGGCGGCTTGGCCGCCGCATGGCGCACCGAAGCCCGCTTGCGCCGGGCGACGGCGCCCTACCTCCTGCTCGAGGTCTGCGTGCTCGCCTTCCTCGCCGCGGCGCGCCGCCAGCTCATGCTGAGCTGGAACTACTGGAACTACGAGTTCGACGTCTGGGCGAGCCTGCTCGCCTCCTGCGCGCTGGCGGGAGCGCGGCAGGCGCTGCCGGAGGAGGCGAGCGAGGCGCGCCTGCCCGTCGCGGGGGCACTGCTCGCCCTGCCCGCCGCCGCGCTCGCCTGGGTCTACTGGCGCGGACTCGGGACGGACGCGGCCCTGCTCGTCGTCGGCTTGAACTCGCTCATCTTCTCGTTCTTGGGCAAAGACGACCGGGACTCGCCGTACCGCCTCGTGGCGGTGGGCGGGTTCGTCTCCTTCGTGCTGATGGTGTTCTGGAGCAAGCTCGGCCTCCGCACGGCCGAGGCCTACGTGCTCCCCGTGGGAGCGGGGATACTGCTCTTGGTGCAGATGTTCCACGACAAGATCGCCCCCGAAGCCCGCAACAGCATTCGCGCCGCCACGCTGCTGGCCATGCTGGGGAGCGCGGGCTACTACGCGCTCCTCGACGACAGCTATCCCATCGGCTTCCACATGACCATGCTGGGCGTCGCCGTCTTCGCCATGGCGGCCGGAAGCTTCCTGCGCGTGCGGCTCTACGTCGTCTTGGGCTTGGCGGGGCTCGCGACCGACCTCGCCGCGCTCCTTTACAAGGTGCTCGTCGGGCTCGACCGCAGCGCGCGCATGACCATCGTCGGCAGCCAGGTCCTGGTCTTCGGCGCCCTCCTCATCGGTGGAGCGGTCGTGTACAAGACCAATCAGGAGAAGATCGACGAGCGCATCGCGCTATTGCGCGAACGCCTGGGCTCCTGGGAATAGCCGGACGGGGAAGAACCCGTCAGTCGCCCGGCGCTTTTTCCGGCGGCTTGGGAGCCAAGTCGAGGACTTCATCCAGGGCGGCGTTCTGCTTGGAACCGCCAGGCTTGGATTGCCCATCGGGCCCCAAGTCGAGGGCCTCGTCCAAAGCGAGGTTCCCCTTGGAGCCGGCGACCTTCGGCTGGGCCTTGTCCGGCGCTTTGGCCCCCGCGTCGAGGATCTTGTCTAACGCGGCCTTGCCCGCAGAGTCGGCGGGCTCAGGCCGCTTTTCCACCTGCACGGCCGCCGGCGCGGCCTTTTCGACGGCGGCGGGCCTGGCGACGCGGGGCGCGACCGACGGGGCCGGCGCACGCCGGCGAACGGCGCGGCGATCCGCCGCCATCAAGAGCGGCTGCGCGGCCTTCACCTCAGGCGCGGCAGGGACCGGCAAGCTGGGCGCCGGCTTCGGCGATGGGATGACCAGGGCGGCCTCAGGCGAGGCCACCGTGCGGCCTCGGGGACCGAAGAGCAATGCGGCGCCAAGCGCGGCGGCGGCGAACCCCAGGAGCGCGGCGACCGCCCATGCCGCGGCCGGGCTGGGCGACGACGGCGCAACGGCCGCCGGCCCGCGCAAAGCCCGACGCGCATCTTCCCTGAGGCGGGTCATCTCCATGTCCCGGGACCGCAGCCCCGCCTCCGCCAACGACGCCTCCCGCTTGAAGCTCTCCATCTCGGCGCGGAGCCGGGCGATCTCCGCCTCGCGCGAGCGCAGGTCGTCGCCGGACTGAGACTTCTCCCGCTTGGACTTCTCGACCTCCGCGCTGAGCCGGGCGATCTCGATGCCCCGGGACCGCAGCCCTTCCTCCGCCTTCGACGCCTGCTGCTTGGACTTCTCGACTTCCGCGCCGAGCTGGACGATCTCCATGTCCCGGGACCGCAGCCCCGCTTCCGCCAGCGACGCCTCGTGCGCGGATTTCTGGATTTCCGCGCTCAGCCGGGCGATCTCCATGTCCCGGGACCGCAGCCCTTCCTTCGCCTGCGACACTTCCTCCCTGGACTTCTCCAGCTCCGCGCCGACACGGGCGATCTCCGCGTCGCGGGACCTCAACTCATCTCCCTTCCGTGCCGACTCTTCCCTACCCCTCTCGATCTCGATGCCGAGGCGGGCGATCACCCTGTCGCGCGAGCGCAGCCCCTCCGCCGCCCGCCACGCCTCCTCCTTGGCCTTCTCGGCCTCGGCGGTCAGCCGGGAGATATCCGCCTCGCGCGAGCCCAGCCCCTCGGCCGCGCGGGATACCTCCTGCGTCAGCCTCTCGATGTCGAAGTTGAGCCGGGTGATCTCGGCGTCCCGCGAGCGCAGCGCCAGGTCCGCCTGCGACGTTTCCTGCTTGGACCTCGCCGCCTCGGCGCCGAGACGGGCGATCTCCGCCTCGCGCGAGCGCAGCTCTTCGCCCGCCCGCGACGCCTCCTCCCCGAGCCTCTCTATCTCCGTCGTGAGGCGGGCGACCTCCGCGTCTCGGGAACGGACGTTCTCGCCTTCTTTGGCCAGCTCCCGCCCGAGCTCGGCGATCTTGCCGTCCAAGAGCGAGTTCTCGCCGTCGCGCGCTTTCAGCTGCTCGGACGCCTCCTGCCTGAGCTTTTCCAGCTCGCCCTGGACGTCGGCGAGCTTGCCGTCGCGGGCCCGCAGCTGATCTCGCAGGAAATTCTCGGTCGGGCTGGAGTATGGGAGAGACCCGGCGGGCAGCGAGCGGAGCAGCTTTGTGAGCAGGCCGGCCGCGATCTCCGGCACCTCATAAGCGGCCGTCCAATCCCATTGGGGCTGATCGCCCCTCTCCGGGGAGACCAGGCTCGCCAGGGTCATCCCCTCCAGGCCGAGCAGCTCCTGGACCTCGAAGGGGCCCTTTACTTTCTGGTTGCGCTGATAAACCCAATACCTCACGGAGATCCACCCAGTATAGGCGCCCGCATGTTAAGAAAACAACACCATGGGAAAAACGCCGGCCCGAGCGCTATTTCCGTCGGGCAGCGGCAGTGAGCTACGGCGACGTGCCCAGGTCCAAAGCCGGCAGGCTGTCGCCCATCTCACCCGCTCCGTCGCCGCGATCGGCCGTATCTCCCAAACCCAGCTCGCCGAGGGCGTTTCTGCCCCAGCACTTCACGCGCCCGTTGTCGAGCAGGGCGCAGGTGGTGTACCGCCCGGCGGTGATGGCCGTGGCCGTCCGGCCTGAGCCAAGACTCACGGTGGAAAGGTTGTCGCCCATCTGTCCGGGATTGTCTCCGCGCTTGGTGGTGTCGCCGAGGCCGAGCTGCCCGTAGGTATTGTCCCCCCAGCACTTCACCTGCCCGTTATCGAGCAAGGCGCACGTGTGAGCTTCTCCCAGCGCGATCTTGGCCGCCGTGCGCCCGGTGCCGAGGTCCACGGGGGTAAGGGTGTCGGGCGTGTTGCCGGGGTTGTCTCCGCGCTTGGTGGTGTCGCCGAGGCCGAGCTGCCCGGAGGTATTGTCCCCCCAGCACTTCACGCTGCTGTCATCGAGCAAGGCGCAAGTGTGGGCTTTTCCCAGCGCAACCGCGGCCACCGTGCGCCCGGCGCCGGGGTTCACGGGGGTAAGGGTGTCGGGCGTGTTGCCGGGGTTGTCTCCGCGCTTGGTGGTGTCGCCGAGGCCGAGCTGCCCGGAGGCATTGTCCCCCCAGCACTTCAGATCGTTGTTGTCGAGTATCGCGCAGGAGCTGGTTCCTCCCGCCGCGATCGAAGTCGCCGTCCGCCCCACGCCGAAGCTCACAGGGGAAAGGGTGTCGGGAGTGTTGATGAGGGTGTCTCCGCGAGGGTTGGTGTCGCCGAGGCCGAGCTGCCCGTACGTATTGTCCCCCCAGCACTTCACGTTGTGGTCGTCGAGCCACGCGCACACGTGGTCAACGGAGCCATTGGCCCCCCCTACGGCTACCGCCGCGGCAGTACGCCCCGCGCCAAGATTCACAGCGGGCAGATTGCCCCCCATCTGAGAAGAGGCGGCTCCGCGAGGGGTGGTGTCGCCCAAGCCCAGTTCGCCGCTTCCGTTGTGGCCCCAACACTTGACGGTGTTATTGTCGAGCAAGGCGCAGGTGACGTCGTTGCCCGCGGACACGGCCGTCACCGTTCGGCCGGTCCCCAGGCTCACGGCAGGGAGGATGTTTCCCATCTGGGCCGGCAGGTTGCCGCGGGAGACGGTGTCGCCCAGGCCCAAGACGCCCTCGGCGGTGTTGGAGCCCCAACACTTCAGATTGTGATTCTGCAGGGCGGAGCAGCCGTACATCTGGCCGAGGGCGACGGCCGCCGCCTGCAGGAATTGCCCCCCGATCGAGATCGCCTGCGCCTTGCTGTTGTTCGTCTTATCCTTCTCTTTCACGACCCCCGCATAATCCGCGACGGCGACGATGAAATATGCGCCCGGGGCCGAGGAAGGCACCACGCACGGCGTGTTGTCGCTTGAAGAGGCGCCTGGAACAAGGCTGGGCGCGGTCCTCTCGGCTATCTTCGTGCCGGCCGACGGCGAGTCATTCTGATGCTGCAGCAGGTAGATCCCGACCAGGGAGGCGACGGCGATGTCGTCGCCCTGATTCTTGACCACGTTCGTCACCGTGACGGTCTCCCCCGGCACCGCGTAAGAGGGCGGCGTGAGGCTCTGGACGATCAGATCGGGCCTTTTCGACGCGAGCAGCTTTTCGTAGCTGAAGAGGATCGCGTTGGTGGCGACATTCGCGCTGAACACATCCGTCGCGACGCCTGCGTTTCCCTGCAGCCCGCCATACAGCTCCCACTGAACGTGGGACGCGACCGGGACATCCGCGGCCAACCGCAGGTACCCTGACGCGGACACGGAAGCGCCGGGCACCGCGTAAGCCTTCAGCACGAGGTTGGGGCCGACATTGGCCTGAATATCGCCGCCCACGCTCGCGGCCGCCGTGCTGAAGGACAGCGCGGTGACGGAGTCACGGAACACCGTCCACGCTCCATTGCTGTAATCGACGCCGGCGGTAAACGTGAAGTGTTCGCTGATCCCGGCGGTCGCCACGACTCCCGGCCGGCCCTTGGCTTCCAGGACGATGAAGAGTTCCGGAACCAAGACCAGTTGGCCCACCGTGATGGGGAGGAAGGAATACGTCGCGACCACCACCGCCGAATCGAACGGGCTCCCAAGCGAAGAGTTCAGGTCTTTCAGATCGAGACTCGCGGACACCTCGTTGGTCTCGACCAGGCGGGCTCTGGTGAGCTGCCCGGACTGGATCGCCAGCCGCAGGTCCATGCTCGGCTGGAAGGTGATCAGGCCGTTGGCGACGATCTGGTCGGTGGTCGTGTTCGTGTCGCCATCGGCGTCGTAGAGCAGGACGTTGTTCAAGGACAAAGTGAAGTTGTCCGCCAGCGGCCTGATGGCCTGCGGCGCCTGCAGGATCGACACCCCGCGCAAGAGCTGCGGCGCCATCGCCGGGCTGAGCGAGGCGGGCGTCAGCGGCTGGGAGATGTGGACGTCGAGGGTTTGATAGGCGTCTTCCAACGTCGCGGTGGTGGTCTGCACCACGTACTGATCCACGTTTTGAGCCACGACATGGCTGACGCTCGTCACTTTTCGGAGAAAACCATAGGAAGTCGTCCCGATGATCAAATCTCCCGGCATGAGCTGCCCGACTTCCGCCGCTGGGGCGGTGAAGTAGTAGGTGGTGCCGACCTGGACGCTCAGAGAGCCCAACGCGCTCGCGCTGAGCACTTTAGCGCGGGCTGAGAGGATGGTGACCGAACCCGAGGACGTTGCGACCGTGTTGCTGTCGACCTTGCCCTTGAGCTGCGTAGCCTTGTGCTTCACCGCGCCGACGACCCCCCAGTTCATTTCGGCGCCCGCGCGGCGGGGAACGCCGAGCGCGACCGCGACCAGCAGGCAAAGGAGCGCTCTCTTCATCGGCCCTTACTCCTGACCCTTCAACCGCTCGATCTCGCGTTCCACCATGCTCCGGGTCTCCGGAGCCGGCCCGGCGTCCAAGGCCTTCTCGTAGGATCGCAATGCCCGGGACTTGTCGCCCAGGTTGACCAAGCTGGTCGCCAGGCCCACGAAAACATCCGCCACGTCCGGGCCTTGGATGCCGAGGCGACGAGCCAGGCCCAAGGCTTTCAGGAACTGGCCCTGGGCGTCCGTAAAGTCCTTCTGAAGCAGGCTGATCCGGCCCAACCGGCAATAGCCGTGGAACGTCAGCACATCCTCCTCTCCCACCAGCGGCACGATGGCCTCCAGCTCCTGTCGCGCCTCGCTGAAAGACTTGCTCGATATGAGGACGTCGGCCTGCCGGAGATGGTCCGCGGCGGCCGCATGCTTGGTCCGCGCGACCACCCTCTGCAGCTGTTCGTTCTCCGCAGACGCCGGGGGCGGCTCCGCCGTGCGGACGCTCGGTTCGCTCGCGACCCGGGTTCCGGCTTCACGGCTCTGCAGATCCGATGTCCCGTGAGGCGCCGAACCGCCCCAGAAGCGATAATAGACGGCCGAGTTGAATACCCACTCGATCCCGCTCACCGAGTAACCGCTCGACTTAAGGCCCACGAGGGTCGGGCCGATGTCCAAGGCGATGGAAAGGCGCTGCGTAAGGAAATACTGGCCTCCCACAAAAGCTGATGTTTCGTACCCCGTCCCTTTCAGACCGAGAGTCTTGAATCTCACATAGCCGACCTCCGGCCCCGCGAAGCCACGGAGGTTATCGGCCGAGTAGAAGTTCCAGTACAACCTGCCCGCGAAGACGTTGATCCCCTCGTTGTTGGCGATTCTCGCCTCGCCTGAGAGCTTGCCCCCGTTCGCCTTCAGCCCCACGTAAGGCCAGCCGAGACCGAACTCCAGGTCGCCCGCCCGGCAAACGGAAGGGATCAGGAAGGTGACCAGCAGGATGAATGCGAGGAGACGCGAAACAAACGCAGGGAGCCGGCTCACACGCGCTCCGCGGCTGCTCCTTCTTACCATGCTGCTCTTCGTGGCGGGTCCCCCTAGGAGAATCGCTTAGAGCGATTTGCCGGGAGTATAACCCCGCATCGCGAATCAGGCAACTACTAAAATGTTACAGGAAACCGTCAAATCCCATTTACCCGAGCCGGTCCCATTGACACCGCCAGAGAGCCGGGGCTACGCTAAGGGCTGCGCACTCCGGGGACGCCGATGGATTTCCTCGACAAACAGAGCCGCGACGTCGAGCGGATCAAGCGGCTTAAGCTCGGAGCGGCCGTGGCGGCGGTCGTCGCCGGTCTGGGCCTGGGCGCCGCGCTGCGGCTGACGCGCGCTCCCCGCGACCCGGCCGGCGGCCTGGTCCGCGCCCCGGGCCTCTCCTCTTCAAGCCGGCTCGGCTCGCTGGCCGGCGCGGGCGAGCAACCCGCTCCTCCCTCCTCTCTTGACGCGTCGTCTTCGCCTCGTGCCCGCGCGGGCTGGTCGCGCGAGGGCTCCGACGACGAGATCACCGCCGACGAGCTCAAAGAGCGCTGGCTCGAGGAAAAAGAGGCCGGCGCGAAGGCGACGGCCCACGGAGAGGAGCGGCCGGGGCAGGGGCTGAACGCGCTCAAGCCCCGCCGCCTCGCCGTCTCCCCGGAGTCCCAGACGGCGACGAGCGCCGACGCGGACGCGGCCAGGCCCCTGGCCGCCCTCGCCGCCGCCGGCGCGGCGGCAAGAGCGCCCGGCCCCCACGCCCGCTCCTTCGTCGCCGCGCGGCCCGGCGGCGCGGCCGCGGGAGGAGCCGGCGCGGCCTCGGGCGAGCCGGGCCGTTCCGTTTCCGCCGTCGCGGCGGGACTTCCCGCCGCCGGCGCCGCGGGCGCCGGACAGGGGCGCACGGGTCCCGCGCGTTACGCCGCCGAGGCGGCGGATGAGCCCGCGGCCGGCGAAGGGGCCGGCCCGCAGGGCGCGGGCGGGGCTCCCGGCCGCGCGGGCGAGCGCGGCGGCGAG
>JAPLKK010000178.1:13095-19918 GCA_026388115.1 Elusimicrobiota bacterium
AGAGCTCCAATCGGTCGAGCAGGGCATCGAGGCCGACGTCATCGCGCCGATGATGGCGGACGTCGGAGAGACGCTCCAGACGTACTCGCCGCGCCTGAAGGAGGCGCGCCGTCAGATGGAAGCGCTGAGGGAGCGCAACGACGCCGACATCGCCTACTTCGCCAAGTATCCCGCTGTGGAGAAGGACTTGAAGCTGATGCGGTCCCTCGTCTCGGCCGAAGGCGTCGCGGAGGAGTCGGACGTCGGGCTCCTGACGCTCTTGCGCGAGATGGACCGGGGCCTCGACCACGCGATCCCGTGCCTGCGGGGCCTGCGCAAGGAGTTCAAGCCGAGGGGGCACGGCGCCGCGGCCGGGACGATGGGCGAGAAGGAGCTGGACTGCGCACGCGAGGCCGAGGCCGCCATGCGCATGCGCGCCCAGCCGGACCACGGCATGCTCAAGTACCTGGAGGAGACCCGCCATAACCTCGAGCTCTCTTTCAACAGCATGCAGGCCGCCCTCGGATCGGACCCGGCGGCCGTGGCGCGGCTCAACGAGAGCCTCGACCGGTACCGGTTCTTGATCATCGCGGCGCAGAACTGGCTCAACCCGAGCCTGCTCACCCAGGACCGCAAGGATCACGCGGTCAATGACCTGTCGCCGAACGCCGCGAAGCGGATGAAGGCGCTGCGCAAGCTGCGGCCGATGACGCCGGTGATCGGCGGCGAGGAGGAGAAAGGCCGGCAGGTGAACTACCTCGTCAACAACGCCGTGACCTCGCTCGCCAACGCTTCGCGGGCCTTCAGCATGCGCGGCTACTGGGGGATGAAGGACTCGGGAGAGCAGTTCGGGACGGGGATGCTCCGGGCGCTGGAAACCCTCTATGGCCTACAGCAGTCTTTGGCGCTCTTGGAGAGCATAAAGCTCCCGGAGAACAAGGCGGACGGCACCGGGGCAGCCCCTCCGCCTCCCGAAACCGCCCCCCCGGCGCGGCAGGCCGCGCCGAAGTGAACAGGCCTCTCAGTCCCGCTCAGTCGTAACGCTTCGCCGGGTCCTTGACGTTGTCGAAGCAGACGCTCGTGCCGTCTTTCAGGATGATCCGCACGATGACCGGCTTGCCCGGCCGGACCTTCTTGGGGCGGAAGAACGGCCGGCCGCTGTTGTCTTCGCTGAACACGCCGCAGCGCCACTCGGGCATCTTCCGCTCGAAATCGCACACGAGGCTGCTCAGGACCTTGCCGCTCTCGGCGTCCGAGATCAGGATCGTTTGCGCGGTGTGCAGATAGTTAGGCTTCAGCATCGCCACGCTCTCGTCCTTGAAATTCTCGCCCTCGGGCTTCCACAGGTTGCCGCGCGCGCCGGCGCCGCCGAACTTGTCGGTCTTGTCGCAGGCGCCGCTTCCCGACGAGTTGCGTAAGGCCTTAGCCATGGCGGCCAGCGTCGTCTTGGTGGGGCAATGCGCGCGCGTGCGGGGGTACGGCCGGCCGCGGCTGCACTCGTTCGGGCCGCAGCAGTTGGAATAGCCGTCCCACATCAGCGCCAGGTCGCAGGACGCATACTGGACGGAAAAGGCCGGGTTCTCGGCCCACTCGTTGCCGTCGGAGTCCACGATGCAGCGGCCATGGACGCCGGGGGTCGCGGTGTGCCACTCCTCGACGGGGGCGCCCACGCCGCGGGCGCCGGCGCCGTCCGGCGAGTTGTCGAGGGTGCACAGCCCGCTGAAGATGGGCTTCAAGAGCGCGGTCAGGTTCTTGGCCGCCTCGCCCGAGAGGTCGTGCTCGAGGATGCCGCTCACGTAGCACTGGCTCCCGCTCCTCAGCTGCGTCGCGAGGTAATCGTGCACCCGCTGGGCGTCGTTGGTGAGCTTGTCGACCAGCGCCTTGTTGTTCGCCTTCAGCTTGGCGTTCAGCGACGCCTCTGTCTCGCCGTGGAGGACCTCGCTCGAGTCGCAGCTGCCGTTGCGCACGCAGGGGCCGTTCCACAGGTGGACGCGCACCGCCTGGAAGTTGGGGCTGGCGAAGAGGCGGTTCAAGCACTCCCGGCTGCTGCCGAAGGACGTCTCCAGGTAGCCGAAGCGGATCGGCCCGTCGCCGAAGGCCGCGAGCGCCGCGTCGCAGTTGAAATGCGCGCTTTGGACGCCCATCAGCGAGATGCCGAGGTTGCCGGCGACTGTTCCCCCGCCGCCCGAGCCCGCCGTGCCGCTGCCCTGTTGATGCGCCGGACCGTCCGGCGCGTCCTGGTAAAGCTGGGCGATCGAGCCCTGCGCCTGCTGGAGCTGGAGCAAGGCGTCGGAGGCCGCCTGCACGGCCAGCGCGAACTGGCTGACCGCGTTGATCTTCTTGCCCTTGCCCCCCTCGCCGGACGTCATGCCCTGCCCCAGGCCGAGCGCGGCGTCGTCGAGCCCGCCCGCGGCGGAGGCCAGCTCTCGGGGCAGCTCGGCCGCGGCCAGATCGGCGGGAAGCCGCAGCAGCGCCAGGTCGGATGCGATCTTGCGCAGGTCGGCGGCCCCGGTCTTGGAGTCGCCTTGCGCTCCCGCGTCCTGGTCGCCGGGCTTGAAAGGCGCTTCCTTGAAGGCGGCGAGCACTCCCTTCACGCCGTGATCGGCCGCGTGCAGGGCCTCGTGCAGCTTCTGGGCCGCTTCCCTGGCCGCGGGGTCCTTTTCGCCCCGCTTCTTCAATTCCGCGTAGCGCTGAGGCAGGCGCTTGCTCTTGTCGCCCGTGTCCTCGCCGTTGAGCACCGCCGCGGCGGACTTCGCGACGGGGATGAAGCCGGTGACGGGCTGCGCGCGCCGCGCCAGAGCCTTCTCGGCGGTGTCCACGCAGGCCCCGTCGGCGGCGGTCATCGGCTTAGACGCCGCGCGCGAGGCGAACTGCGCCAGGCAGCCGTCCATCGAGCCGATGAGGCCGAGGGTGTCATGGAGCCTCGTCTTCAGGCCGATGTCCTGGCCGGAGAGCGCGCTCGAGCTGGGCGAGGGCGCCTGTGCCTGCGCGGCCCCGGTGGGCGTCTTCACGATGAAGAGCTGGAACTTCTCCACCTCCTCATGGACGGGAGCGTCGGGATATCGGCCGGCCGGCGCGAAGAAGGCCAGCGTGGGGTTCTCGTCCGGGATGGTATCCACCGCCTGCGCCGCCTTGGCGACCTGCCCCTTGTAGACGCTCATGACCTTGTCGGGGCGCCCGGCCGAGCCGGCCACGATGGAGCGGACCGCCTGCGCGCGTTGGTTGATGCGCGTCTGGAAGGCCGTCGCGTCGCCTTTGGTGAACGCGCTGCTCGACCCCCCGCCCGGCGTGACGCCGCCGGCGCCGTTCACGCTCTTGGACTCAGGCTCGCTGGTCCCGGAATAGCCCTCCCTGGCCGGCGGCAGGACGCCCGAAGGACGCGCCGTCGAATAGGCGTCGAGCGGCAGCGACGCCGCACCCGCCCCCGCGATGGGCGAGCCCGGCGCCTCCGTCGTCCCCGACGTCGCGGCCTGCGTCGTGGTCTTAGGCACCGCCGCGCTCTTGGCGGCCACCTCATCGAAGGGTACGTGGCGGCTCACTCCGATCATGCGGCCGATCGCCTGGAATCCGCGTCGCAACCGCGCCGCCGCCGAATCCTCGGCCGGCTTCGAAGGCGCCGGCGCGCTCTGGCGAGGCTGGACCTCTCCGCCGGCGGACGAAGCCGGCAAGGCGGCGCCGCCGGCTCCGGGCTGCGCTCCGGAGAGCACCTCCGAGCCCATGGGCGCCATCGCGTGCAGCAAGCCGCGCGCCGGGCTGGGCGCCCGCGCGGGCTCCTGGCCCGAGCTGTCAGCCGCCGGCTCGGGCGTCGCGGCGGCCGCGGCTCTCGCCGCCGGCTTCTCCTTCGGCGCGCCTTCCTTATAATGGCGCTCCTCGCTCTCCCGCGCAACGGCAGAGGGTTGGGGCGAGGGGAAAGCCTCCGTCTTGGCAGAGGGCGGCGCGACAAGATGCTGCTCGCGCGCGACCGGCATCGGCATGTCCGCCGGGGCGGCGACGACGAAGCCCGGGCGGAGAGGCTCCGAATGGCGCGGCCCGCCGAACACCCAGGCGAAGGCCAGCACTCCAAGGACCGCGGCCCCGGCCCCCAGCAGCCACACATGCAAAGGTCCGAGCCGGGACCACCAGCGCGCCGGCCCGCCGCCGACCAACTTTGGCTCAGTCATCGATTCTCCGAAGCATCAGCGCTAAGCGCGTCCAGTTTCCGGCAAGAGCCGCCGCCGAGCAGCCATCAATTACGAAGGAAAAATAAGGCAAAGCCAACCGCCGGGGATTGTACCAAACATAAGCGCCGACGACCCGGCGGGGGCCGGTCAGCCGCGAGTCGTCGGCGAGCCCCCGTTTTTTGTTATCTTCCTGGGACCCGACCGCGCCGCACAGGAGTCACGACATGAAGACTGCCGCTCTCGCCGCGTTCTGCGCCCTGACCCTCGCCGCCTCCGCTTTCGCCGCCATGCCCCCCGGCCAGACACCCTCCGCCCAGAGCGCCGGCCCGACCGTCCCCGGCGTCCTCCTTCCGTCCCAGCCGTCGCCGCCGTCGCCCGAGCAGATCGAGCTCAACAAGCTCACGGCCGAGAACATGATCTCGGACCAGAAGACGCGCAAGAAGCTGCAGCAGCTCAACGACGAGCGCGAGGGTTTGCGCGCGGAGTACGAGCTGGGGGCGCTGAAGCAGAAGTCCAAGATGGCCGCGCTGGAGGCCGAGCTCGAGGCCGCCACCGTCGAGAACAAGCTTTCCGGCGAGAAGCGGCATCACGACCTCGCCGCCCTGCAGGCCGAGATCGACAAGACGGCCGCCGAGAACAAGCTGGCCGAGGAGAAGCGCAAGGCGCAAAACGCGGCGCTGACCGCCGAGTATGACCTGCTCTGGGCCCAGAACCGCCTGGCGGAAGAGCGGACGAAGGCCGCGCTCGCCCAGCAGGACGCGGAGCTCAAGAGGCTGAACCAGGAGGCCGGGCTATCGGCCGCGAAGAACAAGGTGGCCTTGCTGGATCTCGTCCAGCAGCTGGAGAAGCTCAAGCTCGCCAACGACCTGCGCGCCGAGCAGCAGCGCGAGCAGCAGATGGCCGACGAGAAGGAGAAGCGCGCCATCGAGCTGGCCGTCAAGCGCATCGAGCTCGACGAGCGCAAGCTCGGCTACGACAAGCTCCTCATGGACAGCCGGATGGCCAAGCTCAAGAGCGATCTGGAGCTGCGCGACAAGAAGTGGGAGTGGAAGAAAGAGGCGAACGTCGACCCGACCTACATGGACCAGCCCTACGCCAAGGGCCGGCTCGTCGTCAGCGACCGCCGCATCACCATGGACACCCCGATCTTCACGGGGGTGTCGGATTACGTGACCGAGCGCCTCCACTACTTCAACAACATCTCCACCCAGCCCATCTTCATCGTCATCGACCGCTGCCCGGGCGGCTCGGTCATGGAGGGCTACCGCATCATCAAGGCCATGCAAGCGAGCAAGGCGCCGGTCCACGTGGTGGTCAAGTCCTTCGCCGCCAGCATGGCGGCCGTCATCACCACCATGGCGGACAAATCCTACGTCTATCCCAACGCCATCGTCCTGCACCACCAGATGTCCACCATGAACTGGGGCAACATGACCCAGCTCAAGGAGCAACTGGAGCTGGCCAGGGAATGGGAGCGCCGCCTGCACCTGCCCGTCGCCAAGAAGATGGGCATCTCGCTCGAGGAGTTCCGCAAGAAGATGTACGAGAAGAACTCGAACGGCGACTGGGAGGAGTTCGGCGACAAAGCCGTGAGCTACAAGTGGGCGACGGACGTGGTCGAGGAGATCGACGAGACGGGATTCCTGAAGAACCCGGACACGCAGCCCGCGCAGCCCAAGCAGATGTTCTGGTTGAACGAGAAGGCGGACGAGAAGGGCCAGCGCTACGTGAACCTGCCGCGGCTCGACCCGTTCGACTTCTACTTCATCTACAATCCCGACCGGTACTACCGGTAGCGGCGGAGCACCTCCGCGTAGGTGCGGGCGAGGTAGCGCAGCTCCTCGCTCGGATCATTGCGGGACACGTCCTCGCACACCTGGGCGAGGCGCTGCCGGATGTTGTGGGCGTCCGGCTGGGCCCAGCTGAGCATGTAAAGCGAGCGCAGCAGGCAGTAGCGGTATTCCGGCCCGCGGTCCGGGTCGGAGTACAGACGATCCATCCCCCCGTTCTCGACGGGCCTCAGAAGCTCGTCCTCCACCCGCTGGGTCAACGAGGCCGACCGATAGATCGCCGCCGGGCCCTCGCCTAATAGAAGATTGTGCAGGACCCGCATCGCCGCGGTCTTCTCCGGGCCGCGGGAATCGTTGCGCTCCTCATCGAGGACGGCGGTCACGACCGACTGGGCGATGGCGTCGTCGGCCGGCGGCAGCCTGCCGGCCACCGGGACCAGGCCGAGCCAAGCGTAGAGCCTCGACTCCCAGCGCGAGTCGGAGGGGTTGTCCACGGTCGCGGCCTCCAGAAGCGCCTGTACCGCCTCCCGGCGGGCCGGCCAATCGCCGAAGGAGGCCGCCGTCTTTCCCAGCGTCATCAGGGCCCTGGCGCGGACCTCGGGGGCGATGAACGTCGACGCCGACGCCTCTTTCAGGGCGGCGACGACGCGGTACTGCCCGGCGAAATCGAGGCTGGCGGCGCGCTGCTCGATGGCGGCGAGCGCGGCTAACTGCGCTTTCCGCTCGCCGCCCGGGGTCAGCGTCGCGAGCAGGGCGTCGAGGCCGTCGTCGGCCGCGAGGCGGACGTGCGCCGCCTGGGCCTCGAAGGGAAGGACGACCTGGGCTCGTGAGACGGCCGCGCAACAGGCCAGCGGAAGGAGGAAGAACGCTCGTTTCATAAGAGGATTATGGAGG
>JAPLKK010000185.1 GCA_026388115.1 Elusimicrobiota bacterium
CATCCCGCAGGCGGAGCGACGCGGCGAGCGGATCGTAGGCGAGGTGCGCTACATCGAGGAGCCCTACGGCAACGTGGTGACGAACATCCCCGCGGCGCTCTTGGAGAGCGTCGGCGCCACGCTGGGCGCCGATCTCGAGGTCGAGATCGCCGGGAAATCGCATCTCCTGCCCTACCGCAGGACCTTCTCGGACGTGCCGGCGGGCTCGGAGGTCTCGTTGATCCATTCGCGAGGCGTGCTCTCCTTCTCGATCAATAAGGGAGACTTCGCCAAGCGCTACGGCATCGAACGCGGCTACACCGTGCGGCTCAGGGCAGTCCCCAGATAGGATGCCACTGCGGGATGAGCCGCACGTCCTTGAGCAGCCCGCGAGCCTGCCGCAATAGCTGGACGGCGCGCCTCGGCTCTATCGGCTCGATGCCCCGGCTCTTGCCGCGGACGCCGAGGACGCGGGTGGCGGGCTGCAGCACGAGCGGGATCCTCGGATCGGCCTCCTGCATCAGGCGTATCACCTGCCGCCACTCAACGTCTTTCGAATCGGCGGTGAGCACGACCTTCACGAAGGTCTTTTCCGGAGCCGCGCGCAGGAAATCGAGGTGCGCCGACCAGTGCTCGCGGCCGGTCGCCGAGGGAAGCTTCACGTCCATGGCGATCACGTCGCAGAGCGCGGCGACGTCTTTGAGCGCGCCGGGCAGGACGCCGTTGGTCTCGAGATAGTTCCGCAAGCCGAGTCCCTTCACCCACGGCATCATCCGCCTGAGGAAATCGACGTGCACCAGCGGCTCGCCCCCGGTCCAGGACACCGCGCGATGCGGCCGCTCGGCCGCCAAGGATCGGACGCGCGTCTCGAGCTTTCTTATCGGCCATAGGACGCCCGCGGCGGCCGCGATCGTGTGCGGCTCGTCGCAATAGTCGCAACGGAGGTTGCAGCCGCCGAAGCGCACGAAGATCTGCCGCTCGCCGAGCCTGAGCCCCTCCCCCTGCAACGACGAGAACACCTCCACGATGCGCGCCGAGGACGCCTTCACGCCGGGTCCTCGACGCCCGCCCCGGCGAAGCCCTTGGCGCGCAGCTTGCAGGAATCGCAGCGCCCGCAGGGCCTGCGCCCGCCGGCATAGCAGGACCAGGTCTCCTCCAAGGGGACCCTCAGACGCCGCGCCAGCCTCACGATACCCGCCTTGTCGAGCTTGATCAGCGGCGCAAGCACGCGGATGCGCCGGCCCTCGGCGCCCGCGCGCGTACCGGCGGCCAGGACCTTCTCGAAAGCACGATGGAACCCTGGCCGACAGTCGGGATAACCGGAAAAATCGATCGCGTTGGCGCCCGTGACGATGGCTTCGGCCCCGCTCGCGTCCGCCAGGCTGGCGGCCACCGACAGCAGCACCGTGTTCCTCCCGGGAACATAGGTGCTCGGGATGGCTCCGGAGCCGATGCGCGAGAGCGGCGCATCCGGCAGCCGCCGCTTGCGTCCGACGAGGGAAGAGACGGCGAGCCACGGCAGCGAGAGCCGGACGACGCGCCACGGCACGCCGGCCGCGCGCGCGACGGCGCGCGCCGAAACGAGCTCGCGGTCATGCCTCTGGCCGTAAAGGACCGACAGCGCCTCGCAGGCGTACCCGCGCGCCTTGGCCCAATACAGGCAGGTCGAAGAATCGAGCCCGCCGGACAGCAGCACGATCGCCCGGCGAAGAACCCCTTCAGCGCCCGCCGGCAGATCTCGGCCACCTCCGGGGTGGTGGACTCCGCCTTGATCAGCCACTCGAGGTACGACCGGTCCTTGCGCGTCACCTCTTCCAACGACACCGTCTGGTGTTTGCCGAAGCTGAACGTCGCCGCCCCGTGGCGCCAGACGAACTTCCCCTTCGAGTCCACGTAGCGCGCGTCGGGAGCGCAGCAGAAATCATGAAGGCCCTGAACGTCGGCCGCGAGTTTTGCGGGACCCTCGCCATAACGCTCCACCTGCGCGAACAAGACGTCGA
This sequence comes from Elusimicrobiota bacterium, assembly GCA_026388115.1. Classification (GTDB taxonomy): domain Bacteria; phylum Elusimicrobiota; class Elusimicrobia; order UBA1565; family JACRDR01; genus JAPLKK01. The sequence continues at coordinate 1,980 of JAPLKK010000185.1, forward strand.
TCGAAGCCTCGGTGTCGGCGCGGGCGTCGTGAGCGCGCTCAAGGGCCTTGCCGCAATAGAACTTCACCGCGGCCCCCAGGCTCCTCGGCTCCATCCGATGGAAGATCAGCATCGCGTCCACGGTCCGCCGGCCGGCTAGATCGAACGCCATGCCCACCCGCTTGAACTCCGCGACGAGCATCGGCAGGTCGAAGCGGCAGATGCCGAAGCCGCCGAAGTCGGCTCCCTCGAACAACGACACAAGGCGCGGCGCGATCTGGCCGAAGGCGGGGGCGCCGCGCACCTCCTCATCCTTGATCCCATGGATGGCGGACGCCTCGCGCGGGATGGGGACGCCCGGGTTGACCAGCGAGTCGTAGGCGGTGCGCGTCCCGTCGGGAGACAGGCGGATCAGCGCCACCTGCACGATGCGGTCGCGCTGGGCGTCGACGCCCGTGGCTTCCAGGTCCAAGAACACCATCGGTCGATCCAATCGTAGGCTCATGTCATTTCTCACACTCGAAGTATACGTGCTGGGTCGTCACGAAATCGTAGTGCCGGCTGGCCTTCGAGACCTCGCCTTCCTCGTCGACATCACCGCCGAGAAAGCTCGCCTGCGCCTCCTGGCGGGCCACCTCGTCGACGATCCGGAAGCGCCCCTCGCCTCCGCACGCCTCGGCCATCTTCTCGAGGGCGTCCTTGCGCCGCGCCGATACGACGAACCCGGGCCCGCGCAGCGAGTACTGCACGTGGCCGCCGCCGGCGTCGAGAACGACGCTGGCCACCGGCCCCGGCCTGGGCTTCCTCATCTCGACGAGCTCGGCGGAGCAGCCGGCCGCGCAAAGAGCGACGAGGGCGATCCGGATGCGGCAAGCCCTCACGTCTTCTCCTCCGGCGTCTTTTTCGCGTCGTCATCCGGCAGGCCCCACGCGACGATGCACGCCAGGGCTCCGCCCAGGGGCAGCATCACGGAACGATGGGTGCGCCAGCAGAAGGCGCAGAGCACGAGCGCGACGAACACCGCTGCGCTGAACTTTCGGGCCGGCGCCGTGGCCGCGCCGACCCGAGCGCCCATGAAGACGGCGGCCGCGAGCGTCAGATCATTGAACCAACGCGGCGGGAGGTCCGACCAAAACACGAGGCCCACGGCACTGGCCGCGACTCCCGTCGCGAAGAACGCCAGCACCGCCAAAGGAACGGCCAGCGCCCAGGACAACCGGTCGCTGAACGCCTTGTCGCCGCCGAGCATCAACCCCGCCCGGCCACCGCGTCGATCTCCACGAGCGCCCCCTTCGGCAAGGCCGCGACCTGGACGGTCGCGCGCGCCGGGAAAACGCCCCCCGCCGCGCCGAAATGCCTGGCGTACGTCTCGTTCATCTCCGAGAAGCGGCCCAGGTCGGTCATATAGACCGTGGTCTTCACGACGCCGCCCAGCCCCGCGCCGGCGGCCGCAAGCACGCTCCCGAGATTCTGCAGGACCCGCTCGGTCTGCTCGGCCACGGTCTTGCCGGAGAGCTGCCCGGTGGCGGGGTCGAGAGGGATCTGCCCTGACGCGAAGATCCATTCCCCGGCCCGTATCGCCTGCGAGTACGGCCCGATGGCCGCGGGCGCATCCTTGGTCTCAATCCGCTCGGCGCACATGCAGAACCTCCCATTGTTTCTCGTCGTCGGCGATCTGCGTCCTGAGGCGCGCCGCCGCCTTCTCGCGCCGCGAAACATCTCCCCAGAACGCCGCGAGCGTCTCGGCGCCCTCGAGCTGCTTCTCCAACGGCCCCGCTCGACGCCGGCGCTCCTGCGGCGGCAGATTGCTGGAGCGGATGACCGCCAGCTCCCGCCATAGATGCTCGAGCTCCGAACGCGACCTCTCCTCGACGCCGGCCGGCGGCTCGAACAGCGAGACGCCCGACAGGTAGCCGGCATCGGCGAGCCAAGTGCGAAAGCCCCCCATCCCCCGGGCGAACGCCCGCGCCAGAAACCAGTCATTGGCCTCTTGGCTGGTCGCCTGCTCGCGAAGCGCCTTTTCCGCCTCGCCGACCGCCGCGCGCAGGCGCTCCGGCGACCATTTCGGCAAGGGGCGGGCCCACCAACGCGGTCCTCCTCCCGGCCCCCCCTCCAGCCGCGAACAGGCCGCTCGGTCGAAGGCATCGAGGCCCCGGTAGGCCGGGTCGCGCATGAGACGCCGCCAAAGGAAGAGGGCTTGGTCCGCGTAGGCGATCAGTTCGTGCTCCGATAGCGTCGGCGGCTCCCCGGTCTCGGCGTGGTCGATCGCGTGACGGATCTCATGGACCATCGCGCCGGCCGTGCGCTCCACGAAAGGCCCCGCGCGCTCCGGTTGAAGCTCCGCCGAACGCAAGGGAAGCCACACGTCGTCGAGGCCGCGACGGTCCAGCTGGATCGAGCGCCGGGAGGCGTCGTAGACGGCGAAGACGTCTTCGCCGAGGCGGACCTTCAGGTCGGCGGCCTCCAAGGTCACCGTCGAATCGCGCAAGAACTCCGCCGCCCTCCGGCCGACCGGGTCCTCCGGCACGCCACGGAGATAGTCGACATACATCGCGCGCAGGCGGACCCACATCGCCACCGGCTCTCCAGGCGCGGCCCGGCCGGCGGGCCAGGCGGCGCCGGCCAACGCCAGCGCCAACAGGACCCCGCTCACGCCCCGTCCCTGTTCGCCGCGCCGGCCGCGCAAAGCGCGCCGGCGCCGGACAGAAAGGCGAGGAACGTCGCGACCGCCAGAGCGCCCGCCAGCACGCCGAACACGGCCACCACGCCGACATCCGGCATCCGCCATAGGTCGGCCAACTCGGCCGGCGCCGCCGAAAACAGGACGGCCGGCGACAGCGCCAGCGAGAACAGCGCCGGAGCGGCAAGGAATAAGATCCACAGCGGCGCCTGGCTCAGCGGGCGCGCGAGCCACGCGCAGTCCTCCTCCGGCGCGCGGAGCCGCCAGACGCGCGCGAGCCCACCTCGCCACCCGACGCCCGCGCGCGCCCCGCCGGCGGCCGCGAGGTAGCCCGCCCAAGGCGAGCCGTAGGCGGCGAGCCATTGCCACGGGCTCGTGGGCGCGCGACGGGCGAAAGCGCGCCAAGCGGCGCCGACCGGGCATGCCGCCGCGAGCAGGAGGGCCAGGGGCAAGGCCTGCGGAAGGTCGTCCAACGACTCCCAAGCGGCGCGTAGAACCCCCCGGGGAGGCGCTCCGCGACCGGCCCGGAACGCCAAGAGAGCCGCTGGCAAGAAGACCGCCACCGCGCAGAAGGCATAAAGGGCGAGCGCGAAGGCGGTCCACCCGATCCAACCGGGCGCCCGAGCCCCAAGCCCAAGAGCGTGGACGAACGCAACGGTCAGGCCCAGGCCGACGACCGGGAAAAGCGCCGCCGCCGACAAGCACGGGAAGACGAGATAGTCCGCTCGAGAAGCGGCGCGGCCGAGCCAAGCGAGCGCCGCCGCGCCCTTCTCACCGGATTCGCGCAGCAGCGAGAGGGAAAGGCCGAGCCAAGCGAGCAGCGCGACCTGCAGGCAGACGGCCCACAGCGCGGCCGCGGCCGCCAAGCGGCCGCGCGACGCTCCGGACCTCGTCGACGGCCGTCCGGCCGGCAGGGGCGGGGTGAACGGCCGGCTCAAGGCGCCGGCGAGGCTGTGTCCCGCCCCCCGCACCAGCGTCGCGCGGTCTTTCTCCGCGCGGGCCGCCTCCTCGCGGAGCCGGGGCCTCCAGCGTTCCCGCGACGGCTCCGGCAGGGCCCGCCAGGCCTCCAGCGCCCCGAGCGCCCGCCGCCGCACATCCGGCGCCGAGTCGCGGCAGGCTTGCAGCAGCGGCTCAAGCGCCGCTTCCTCGCGCCCGCTCTCGAGGACGCCGCCGAGCGCCGCCACGAGCCAGAAGCGCTGATCGGCGCTCTTCGCCTTCCGGTACGCCTCGCCGAGACGCGCGGCCGAGACCCCCGCCTCGGCCGGCGCCGGCACGGCGAGCGCGTCTCCCCGCCCCGCCGACGCCGGCGGCGCGCAGAGCAGCAGCGAGAGCGGGAAGGCGAAGAGCATCCTCAGCGGATCGAGTCGATCACCTGGAGCAGGCGCTCGTTCGTCGGGTGGCGGCGCAGCATATCCACCAGCGTGCGCGTAGCGTCCAAATCCCCCAGGACGGCCAGCGTGCGGCGCAGCTTCCACACCTTCTCCAGGACCTCCGGAGGGAAGAGCAGCTCCTCGCGCCGCGTCCCGGAGTTCTTCACGTGGATCGCGGGGAACAGCCGCGACTCCGCGGCCTGACGCGAGAGCACCAGCTCCATGTTGCCCGTCCCCTTGAACTCCTGGAAGATGATCTCGTCCATGCGCGAGCCGGTGTCGACGAGGATCGTCGCCAGGATCGTGAGCGACCCCCCTTCCTCCAGCTTGCGCGCCGCGCCGAAGAAGCGCCGCGGTATCTCCATCGCGCGAGAATCCAGCCCGCCCGTCATCGTGCGGTTGCCGCCGGAGGCGGTGTTGTGCACCCGGCTGAGCCTAGTCAGCGAGTCCACCACGATCATGACGTCCTCGCCCGCCGCCGCGGCGGCGATCGCCTTCTGGTATACGGTCTCCGCGATGCGGATATGCTCCTCGTAAGTCCGGTCGCTCGACGAGGCGAACACCTCGGCGGGAACGCTGCGCTTGAAGTCCGTGACC
>JAPLKK010000255.1 GCA_026388115.1 Elusimicrobiota bacterium
AGGCGCCCGATGACGTGACGCCCGCGGTCCGCGGCGAGCCGGCCCGCGACCCGTTCCTCGTCGCGCTGGGCGAGCGCGCCCGCTCCCTGCGCGCGCGCCGCGGCATGACGCGCCGGGCGCTGTCGGCAGCCTCCGAGGTGTCGGAGCGGCACCTGGCCAACCTCGAGCTCGGCGTCGGCAACGCCTCGATCCTGGTGCTGCGCCAGATCGCGCAGGCGCTCGGCGCGCCGCTGGCCGAGCTGATCGGCGACGAGACCACCGCCGGGCCGGAGTGGCTGCTCATCCGCGACCTGCTCGCCGGGCGTGGCGAGGACGAGCTCCGGCGCGCCCGGCTCGCGCTCGGCGAGCTGTTCGGCGAGACCGCCCGCGCCGACGGCGCGTCGGCGTCGCTCGATTACATGGCCAAGGCCGCGAAAGACGACCCGCTGCTGGACAAGAGCCGCGACGCCGACGCGCCCAAGGCCGGGGTCGCCAGCGTCGGCCTGTCGGTCTCCGCTCCAGGCGCTCCCGTCGGAGAGAAAGCCGCCGCTCCCGCCGACGCCGCGCCGTCCTCGCCCTCCGCCGGCGCGGCGGCGCGACCGGCCTTCCAGAGGGTGGCGGGCTTCGCCAACGCGGGGAAGATCGGCGGGATGCGCGACGCGGTCGGGACGAGGAGCGATGCGGCTTCCCCCTCCCGGGTCTTCAACGCGACGTCGTCGTTGCGGCCCGGCGCCAAGCCGGCGCCGATCGGCCAGGGGGCGGTCCTGCGCGGTCGCGGCGGGCGCACCTCGGACATGCTCCTGTCCGCCAACCGGGACGGTCTCGCCCAGAAGAGCTCGAGCAACCCGAACATGACGCGCGCGGGCGCCACGTTCGACGGCTCCAACGGCCTGGGCGGGTCGACATTGGGCGACCCGGTCATGAGCACGGATTTCGGCGGTTTGGGCGGCTCCGACGGGAGCGTGGAGCCCGACAGCGTGATCGACCAGAAGTCTGTGGACGTGCCAAGCCCGGCTCCCGTGGATCAGACGAAGGACGACAACCCCTATCAGTGGGCGATGGTCGCGGCGATGGCCGCCTTGGCCGCCGCGGCGCTCCTTATGATGATGGCCGGCTCCAAGAAAGACGAGGCCAAGTCCCTGACCGGCGCCCAGCAGGCCGAGGCGCTGAACTCGGCGGCGAACCTGCACTACCTCGCGGCGGCGGCGGCGGGGCTCGCAGCCGCCATGGGGATGGTCATCATGGCCGTGTACCAGCAGGCGCAGCAGGGCATGATCTTCGTCGGCGCGGGCGGGCTTCTGGCCATCTTCAACATCAAGGCCGCTTCCGACCTGTCCAAAGGCTCGCAGGATGCCGACGCGACAAGAGACAAGGCGATGGAGGGGATCGAGGCGAACGACGGGCAGATCAGCCAGAACCTCACGGGCGCCGGCGATGTGAGCGGCACCGTATGGTAGGCGCGTCATGACAGAAAGAACCATGGCACCGGTCGATCTCGCGATACCTTCCTTCCTGAACCGCGGCGAAGGCGGCGACGATGAAGAGAAGAAAGGGAGCGCTCTTCCTCCGGGCCTCGGCACCGCGCCGCAACTGAGGGTCCGCGGCTCGGGCGGCAGGCCGAAGTCCTTCTTGGAGCGGCTCAAGCGGTTCGGGAAGAAGGACCTCGCCGCCATCGCCGGCGGCATCGGCGTGCTGTTCCTCGCCCCGCTGGCCGAGCGCTTCATGATCAACCCGACGCAGGACCAGCCGTCGCTCGGGCCCGGCTTCAGCCAGCTGGAAGGCCCCACCTTCTGGTCCGACAGAAAGGTCCGCGAGGTCGGCGTCGGCGGCGGCTTGTCGCCGGGCGGCCCCATCGGCGCGACCCAGGACATCATCACTCCGCTCAACGCCCGCGACCCCTCGGCGCTCGTGATCGCCCCAGGCGCGACGGCCATCCAGCCGCCGCTGTCGGCCAGGACCGTGGCGCCGGCGGCGCCGCCGGCCGGCAAGGACTCCAGCTGGAAGGACGCCCTCGCGTCGGCGGCCAAAGAGGGGGCCAGCAAGGGCTCCGAGGCTGCCAAGCCGACGGCCTTCAAGGCGCCGGGCCAGATGTCGGGCGCCCTGCGCGGACTCTCCGCGCTCTCGGGCGCCTCCTACGGCGGAGGCCCCCAGCTCAGCCTCTCCGCGCCCAGCCTGGCCGGCGCGCCGAACCATCCGGCGCTTTCCGGCTCGCTGCAGCAGGTGCAGAAGGCTCCGGGCTACGCGGGCGTCAGCCGGCACGGCCTCGACCAGGGCGGCAACGCGGACGCGCTTTACAAGGCGGCGCAGAACGCGGCGGACAAGTTCGACCGGCCGGGCGGCGCCTCGACCAACCTCAACGCGGCGGCCAAGGAAGTGATCCCGAGCGGGAGCGCGACCAACGCCGGCGGCGGGACCTCCAACGGCGACGCGAACAAGGCGCCGGGAGGCCACGGCGATAACAAGGACAACAAGGCCGTCGGCGAGTCGCTGGCCTACCTCAAGGCGAAGATGGAGATGGAGAAGGCGCTCGACCTTAAGTGGTCCAAGAAGAAGTGGCTGGAGTTCGAGTTCCCGAAGATGATCATCGAGGAGATCACCAAGTCCGCCATCGAGAACATCATCACCAAGGGCCTCTTCGAGCCGATGGGCAAGGCTCTCGCGAGCGCCATGGGGTTCCCGCCCAAAGACGGCGGCGGCTCCGGCAGCGGCTCCGGCAGCGGGTCAGGCAGCGGCTCCGGCAGCGGCGGCGGCTCCTCGCAGGCTCCGGAGATGAGTCCTCAGGATGGCGACCCCGGGACTCGGGACGCGCTCGCGGCGGTCAGCAGCGGCAAGGGCGACCTGCTCCGCAACTGCGCCAACCCGTTGGACCCGGAGGTCGCGAAGGCGTGCGACAGCGCCCAGTGCCAGACGCTCCGGGGCGTCTACGACCGGCTTGCGAACGTCGACGGGCTGATCCAGAGCTCCAAGGGACAGCTCGGGACGGCCTTGGAAGCCATGAGGCAAGTCAAGCAGGACCTGGACACGGGGATCGCCGCGATGGACGGCGACGGCAAACAGCTCGCCGACCCGGGGCTGACTCAGGCGCAGGCGGCGCTCGACGCCCTCCAGCGGGCCGTGCAGGACGGGCCGGGCAAGGACGCGCAAGACCTGCAGGCGGCCAACGCGGCGCTCGGCCAGGTGAAAACGGCGGTGGCCTCCGTGCGGAACGACTACGACGGCACGGTGACCAAAGCCGCGAGCGAGGCCCGGGCGCACATCGACGCCGCCGTCACGAACCTGGACAAGGCCATCCAGACGGCGCGGCAGGCGGGCGCCGGACTCGCGGCGGCGAACGCCGCGATCGATGACGTCCTGCGCAACGGTCAGTGGAACACCGTCGTGCTGATGGCGTGGCGGGTGAAGAGCGACTCCCGACCGACCAACAGCGACCTGCAGGCGCTGGGAGGCGAGGGGATCATCGCGAGCGACAACTCCAAAGCGCAGGTCGGAGGGAAGCTCAGCGATGCCATCGGCGCCTTAGGCCAGGCGGCGGCGGCGAACAGCGCGACGTGCGGCGCCAAGTGCGCGCCGAGCGGGGGCGCGATGGACCCCCAGCTTCAGGCGGCGGTCCAGCAGACGGGCCAGCCCGCGAGCAGCGGCGCCAAGGGAGACGGCTCTTCGGCGATGGAGTCGCTGAACGCGGCGTCGAAGAGCGGGGCTCCGTTCGACCAGCTCATGACCTCGGCGCAGCCGCCGGCCGACTCGTCGAACGCCCAGGCGAAGGCGGACGCGGTCGGCAAGTCCATCCCGGACTCGAAGAGCGCGCTGCAGACGTTCCAGAGCGCGTTGGGGTCGGCGAAGCCGAAGGTGCAGTCGTTGAAGATACCCGGGGAAGCGGCGACGGGCACGATCGCCCTCGCCGGAGCCGGATCCTAAGGGGCTGCAAAACGGTCATGGAACAAAACGAAATAGACCGGCTGGCTCAAAGGATCTGGGATTACCATCACCTGAATCATGATTTGGAAAAAGCTGATTGTATCGTGGTTCTAGGCAGCCACGATACGAGAGTGGCGGGACGCGGAGCCGAGCTGTTCTTGGCGGAACTTGCCCCTCTGATAGTGTTCTCCGGCGGTCTGGGCCGATTGACTTCCGGAATCTGGACAAAATCGGAGGCGGAGATCTTCGCCGATATCGCGATGAGAATGGGCGTACCCAAAGAAAAGATATTGATCGAAAACGAGTCGACCAATACCGGCGACAACTGCCGATTTTCTTTTAAAAGGCTCGCCGAAACAGGAATTCACCCGGCAAGATCGATACTTGTCCAGAAACCTTACATGGAAAGACGGACATACGCCACTTTCAAAAAAATATTCCCTGAAAAAGAATGTTTAGTCACATCACCACAGATCTCATTCTCAGATTATTGCACCGGGCAATATAAGAAAGATGACTTGATCGATATCATGGTAGGCGACCTGCAACGAATAAGAGAGTATCCAGCCAAGGGATTCCAGATCGCACAGGAGATCCCGGATGACGTTTGGGCAGCTTATGAGGAGCTAGTGGCTGCTGGATACGATAAGCATCTCATCAAGTAAAGTCGCTTTCGGCGGAGACCGTTAACCGATCAAGCGACGAGACGGTCGAGCTCGAGGACCAGCTTCCCGGCGCTCTGATGGCGCTTCGCCGGGTCAGGCTCGAAAGCCCGCTCGAAGATGGGGTCAAGGCTTGTCGGCCGGCCCATGACGACGCTGTAGGCGGACGAGAACGCCTTGGCGCGCTTGTTGGCTGAAAGGCCCTCCCCGTGACCGGAGAACGGCGGGTGCCCCGTCAAAGTCGCGTACAGGCAGACCGCCAGGGCGTAAACATCCGATTGGGCGCAGGTCTTGCCTTCCTCCTGCTCGGGCGCCGCGCAGAGGAAAGCCCCCGGGGGGACGACGACGGCGGCCCCGCGGGCCGCCGCGGCCAGCTGCGCGACCTGGAATACGCCGAACTGCGTCACGCGCGGAAGGCCGTCTCCTTCGAACACAATCTCCGACGGCTTCAAGCGGCCATGGAAGGCTCCGTGCGCGTGCGCGTAGTCGAGAGCCGAAGCCAGCTGCCGAAAGACGTCCCGCGCCTCGGCGATCGAGAGCCCTCCCTTGGTGATGGTCTGCTCGAGCGTGCGGCCGGTGACCCGCTCCGTGACGACGTAGAGGCCTCCCTCCTCCTCGAAGATATCCAGGACGGCGGCAACGTTCGAGTGCGCCAGACGCTTGAGCGCGGCGGCGTCGGCGCAGAGCTTGCGCCGGGACAGCTCGTCGGCCGGCATCGCTCCTCGGATCCTCGCGATGGCGACCCGCTTGCCGGTCACGTCGTCGAGGCCTTCGTAGGCCACGCTCGCGCCGTCCGCGTCGAGCTCCTTCTTCACCCAGTAGCGGTCCGCGAGCACGCCCGGCGTCGGACGCTCGGCCGCCCGGGCCGGCGCGGCCCGGCGCCGCCGCCACCGGCGCCCGGCGAAGACGCCTGCGGCGCCCGCCGCAATCGCCAATCCGCCGAGGAGCCACCACCGGAGCGCGCCGCCGGAGACAGGCGTCCGCGCGGCCGAGGAGCCCACGGATCCCGGGGCGGGGCGGGCCCGCTGTCTCGCGCCCGCCGGAACCGACGCCGGCAGCTGCGGCGCGTCGGGGAGCGGCCCGCCGGCGGCGCCGGTCGGCGAACGCTTGGTGAGAACGTCCTGAACGAGGGACCTAACCTCGACGGAACCAGCGTCTTGGACGCCGTCCGACAGCGAGCGATCTTCCAGCCCGATCTTATGCGAGCTCGCGGGGGCGCGGGGCCCGCTCGACGCAGTCCCGTCCGGCTCGAAGCCGACCTGCTTCAGCTTGTCTTGCAGCTTTTGGGCGGGCTCCGGCGGACGCTGCTGGAAGGCGGGCGGGCGCGGAGTCAGGCCGGACTTCTGCTGGTCCCGTCCCCCGCCCGCCGAGGAGCCCATGGAGGAAAGGCCGGCGGGAGCGGAAGAAGCGGAGCGCCCAGCAGGGGCCTCCCCCATGGTCCCCTTCGAGCCGATCCCGGCGGCCTTGTC
>JAPLKK010000066.1:0-5749 GCA_026388115.1 Elusimicrobiota bacterium
CGGGTTCGCGGCTGCCGCGGCGCTGGGGCTGCGCGCGGGCCCGCGGCCCGCGACGGCCAAAGCGCAATAAAAGAGAAACGCGGCCCTGCTAACTACTCGGCGAAGGCAAGGAGCGCCGAGATGAAGAGAGCCTGGTCCACCCTCGTCGTCGTTGCGCTCAGCCTTGCCAGCCCCGCGTTCCCGCGCGCCGAGGACTCCGTCCGACCGCGCGTTCCGGTCCGCGAGGCGTTCGCCGCCGCCATCCGCGCCGGCAGCTACCAGGTCTCCTGCGGCGTGGCAAGCCCGCTCGAGCTTTGCGGATTCTCGCGGCAATATGCGCTTGCCTACCAGCCTGATCCCGGGCGCGACACCTACGAGTACAACGTATTCCAGCGCCTGGCCGGGATGATCGCCGACCGGATGGATGCCGGGAGCTGGCGGAACTTGAAGCTTCGCTTCAAGATCATCCTCGAATAGAAGCGTACCTCTCCACGGGGTTCGCCGATCCGGATTCAGCAGGCCGTCCGGCCCTCCCTTTCAGTTGTGCTATAGTCCGAGCACCATGAGCGACTTGCGTTTCTCTTTTGGCCTGGTCCGGGCGGTGCTGCTGGCGAACCTTCTGCTTCCGGCGGGGGCCCTCGCCGAGGACCGCCTGCTGTTCGCCGTCGACGTGATCCGCCACGGAGACCGCACGCCCTTGTCGGAGCTCCCCGCGGCGCCGCATCGGTGGGAGCAAGGCCTCGGCCAGCTGACGGGAAGGGGCATGCGCCAGGAATACGAGCTCGGCGCGCGGATGCGGACCGTCTACGTGGACCGCTACCACCTGCTTCCGTCGTCTTACACGGCCGGGACTCTCTACGCCCGATCGACCGACATCGACCGGACTTTGATGAGCGCGGAGTGCTTCCTCGCGGGGCTGTATCCGCCCGGCACGGGGCCCCGGGTCGCCGATTCGGACCAACCGGGCCTGCCGGACGCTTTGCAGCCGATCCCCATCCATACGGTCGAGCGCAACGAGGATGTGCTTAATCCCAAGATTGCGCCGGAAGAGATCGAAGCGTTGAAGGCCCGCACCCTCTTCTCCTCGCCGGAGTGGAAGCGGGAGTCCGCCGGAGTGGAGCCCAAGTTCGCGGCGTGGAGCAAAGCGACGGGCGTCACGCTGACCTCCTTGGAGCAGTTGATCGGGCTGAGCGACACGTTGTTGATTTACGGTCTTTATCACATACCGCCGCCGCAGGGGCTGAGCGATGAGGACGTGCGGACGATCATCACCGCCGGGCGCTGGGCCTTCGCCGAGAGCTTCCAGCCGGCCGAGATCGGCCGGCTGGAGGGGCGCGGTCTGCTCCAAGACGTGGCCGACAGGCTGCGGCAGGCGAGCGCTGGAAAGTCGCGGCTGAAGTACGTCCTGTTCTCAGCCCACGACAGCACTCTTCTTGCCGCCATGAGCGCCCTGGGCGCGCCGCTGACGGCGGCTCCGCCCTATGCCTCGCGCCTGAATTTCGCCCTGTTCGACGACGGGCACGGCGGGTTGCGCGTGGAAATCAACTATAACGATCAGCCCGTGACCGTCCCCGCGTGCGGCGCGGCGCCCTGCTCGCTGGCGCGGTTCGTCGAGTCGGCGGCGAAGTAGCTAGTGGCCGTGATTCTTCCCTTGGCCGCCGCTGCCTTGCCCGCTGCTGTTGCCCGAGTTGCTGTGACCGCCCTGATTCGGGGTGCCGGGACTGTAGCTCATGGGCCCGCCACCGCCTCCTCCTCCGCCTCCGAGGTTCGTCTGCACCACCGGCATCGCGGTGTTGTTCGGCATGGAGGGCGCGACGGTGAGGCCGGTGTTGGCTGCGACGCTCGCTGAACCGCCGGCGCCCACGGGCGCGACGGTGAGGGTTCCTCCGGTCGTTCCGGCGGGGGTGCCGGGCGCGGCGCTGTTCGCCGAGGCCGAAGGCTCTTGTGTGATCGATTTGCCGCAGGCCGGGTCGGCCTGGCACTTCCTGTAAGCATCCAGGCACTGGGCGCTCGCGTTCGCGTTGGCGCAGGCCGTCTGGATCGAGTCGCCCTTGAGCAGACTGTTGACGACCTTGCCGCGCTGGGCATCGGTCAGGGTGCCCTTGCTGAAGAGCGAGTCGAACTTCGTGAACGCGACCGAGCCGCTCACCTGGTCCAGTTTCTTCATCGCGCCGAGCTTGTAGCCGCCTGAGCCGGAGTCCTGGACCGTCGAGGCGCCTTTGGCGGCCAGGTCGTCCGGGTTGGCCAGGGCGAACTTATCCATCGCGATGTCCTTGTCTTTCGCGACTCCGGTCGCGCCGCTCGCCAAGACCGCCGCGCTCAGCTCCTGCGTCACTTTCTCGCCGAAAGCCACGAAGGCCGGATCCTGGGCGTGCTGGTTGAGGAGGCTGGCGAACTTCTCGGATTCCGAGAGCTTATGGGCGAACCAATAGGCGTCTATCCCTTTCTCGTTGCGGCGCGCTTTGAAGTCGTTCCACGTCTTCATCAGCTCGGGCGAGTCGCTGTAGTCCTTGAAGAACGCGAGAGCTGCCGGCTCCTCGTGACCCAGAAGCAGGGTCGCGAAGCGATCGAAGCCGAAGCTGTGCGCGCCCGGCAGCCTCAAGACGTCCAATAGCCGGCTCCACGCGGTCGCCACCTCGGACGTGAAGCCCGCGCCTTGGAAGTGCGAAGCCGTGCCCGCAGTCTTCCCGCCCGAATGAGGAGCGCGGACCAGCTTGCGGATCGCCGCGCCGCCGCCGATCCCGAGGAGCAGCAGCAGTCCCATCACGGCCAGCTTGCGGCGTTGCCCGGGAGTCCGGGACTCACCCTTGACGAGCGGCTGCGCCGATACCCCGATCTTTTCGGATTCGGTCATAAAACCCTCTTGCCTTGATTGCAATGTAAAATCAGGATTATTCGTACGTTAGCCCTCCAGCGGTAACGTAGTGGTAACAGCGCTCCCGTGACCTTAAGCAATGACGGGCGAGCCGAACGACGAGCGGGCTATTGGCTGCTCCCCTGGTTCTTCGCGTTGCCGCCAGCGTAAATGTACTTCACGCCGGCCGCTTGGGTCTGGCCGACCACCGCGGTGCCTCCGCCGAGGTTCTTCATTACTTGCCCGCCGCCACCGGCGGCGGCCGAGGGGGCGGCGGAGGGGGCGGAGGGAACGCCGGCAGGGCTCGCGGCCATTCCGGCGGGGGCGGCGGCGCTCGTGGCGCCGGGGGTGTTTGCTGTGCCGAGCGAACCGTAGCCGGCGGGCGAGTTGAGGCTCTTCCCGCACGAGGGATCGGCCTGGCACTTCTTATAGGCGTCCAGGCACTGCGCGCCCGCGTGCGCGTTGCTGCAGGCGACCTGTATCGAACTGCCTTTCAGCAGCGAGTTGATGACGACGCTCCGCTGCGCGCTGCTCAGGGTGGCCTTGGTGAAGAGCGATTCGAATTTCCTGACGTCCGTCGTGCCGCTGACATCCTGAAGCTTATCCATCTTACGGAGGCCGTAGCCGGCCGCGCCGGGATCCTGTTCGGCCGGCGCTTTCATGCCCTGGTCGCTGTCGTTGGCCAAGGCGAACTTGTCGGCAGCCGCGACCTCCTTGCCTTTGGTCACTCCCGCCGCGCCGCTCTGGAGAACCGCGGAACTCAGCTCCTTCGTCACCTTGTCGCCGAAAGCCATGAACGCCGGATCCTGGGCATGCTTATTGAGGAGGCCGGCGAACTCACCGGATTTCGAGAGCTTTTGCGCGAGCCAGTAGGCGTCCACTCCGTTCTCGTTGCGGCGGGCTCGGAACTCGTTCCAGGTTCTCAGCAGGTTCGGCGACGCCGAGTAATCCTTGAAGAAAGCGACGGCGGCGGGCTCGTCGTGACCCAACAGCAGGGTAGCGAAGCGATCGTAGCTGAAGCCCTGGGCGCCCGGCATCTTCAGGACGTCGAGCAGCCGGCTCCACGCGGCCGCCACGTCGGCGGTGAAGCCCGTGCTCTGGAAGGGCGAAGCCGTGCGGGCCGCATACGGCTGATACGGCTGAGGGGTGCTCGGAGCGCGCAGCAGTTTGCGGCCCACCGCGCCGCCGCCGATCCCAAGGAGCAGGAGCGCTGCCAGGACGGCGAGCTTTCGGCTCCCGTCAGACTTCTCGGAGGTGCTCTTGACGGCTACACCAGACATTCCCGCAGCCTTGTCAGATTCGGACATGGGCTCCTCTTGCCTTGATCATGATTGGGAATCAAGGCCTATTCGCACAATAATTCCGCACGGTAACAGGACGGCAACGGCGCTTCCGTCTAATGTTACAATTCCCGGCAATGTGGGTGCTAGCGTCGCTCGCCAGCGGCTGCCTCCTGGCCTCTGCTTGGCCGCCGCACAGCGGCACGCACGCCGTTTGGGTGGCGCTGGCGCCGTTGCTCCTCTTCGTCAACGGCTGCCGATCGCCGTGGCGCGCCTTCCGCGCCGCATGGCTGGCCGGCTTCGTCTACTTCTTGATCATCGCTTACCCCGCCCTCAGCCTGATATGGTGGGGGTGGGCGCAGACGGCGGCGGAGTATCGCGCGAGCTGGCTGCAGCAGCACATCTTCCTTTGGATCTGGTATCCGGTGTCGTCTTGTTTCGGCGGGCTCGGGTGGGGGACGTGGGCCGCCGCGCTGGTCTGGCTGGGGCGCGGCCGCTCTCCATGGCGGAACCTATGGCTCGCGCCGGCGCTCTGGATGATCTACGAATACGCCGCCGGCTGGATCTTCTTCGATTTCACCTGGGGCGCCGTGGGCTATATGCTCCATCCCTATTTCCGACTGCGGCAGTTCGCCTCGGTGGCGGGCATCTATGGGTTGGGCGGGCTCGTCGTGCTCGTCAACGCGTGGGTCGCTCACGCCTTGCGCGTCGGGGGGGGCGTCGCGCATCGGGACCGCGGCCCGGCCGGCCCGCTCCCCCTGAGGCGCGAGGCCGCCTTGCTCGCCGGGGTCCTGCTCGTGCTGGCGCTCGCTTTCGAAACGCCGGCGCTGACGCGGCGGCCAGGCGCCTCTGTCCCCGGAGCGGGGGCATCGCTCTCCGTCGCCGCGCTGCAGGCCGAGATGCGCGAGCTCACGGTGGACGAGCTGAAGTCCGGGGCGCTCGATTGGGGCTACGAGCCGCTGCTGCGGTCGGCGCTCGACGGCGGCGCCGAACTGGTGGTCCTTCCCGAGAGCGTATGGCTCGCCGAGCTCGCGCTCGACGCGGTGCCGACGCCGCGCACCCTTTCCCCGGCCGTCAGCCCGGTTCAGGTCATGAGCTACCTCGGACCCAAGCTCGCCCCGCGGCGCGCGGTGCTGATCAACGGCTTCGACGTGACGGAGCAGGGGAGGATGTACAACAGCATGGTGGCCTGGGACGCGACGGGGATGCTGGGCCGCTACGACAAGCGCCGCTTGACGCCCTTTGCCGAGTACCCGCCCGGCCCGTTCAACCTGCTCGCGCCCGCCAACCGCATCACTTATAGCGCGGGGCGCGGCAACCATCTGTTCAGCGTGCACGGCATCCCGGTCGGCGGCTTCATCTGCCTCGAGGTGCACTGCTTCGGGGCTCGGCGAACGTGCCGTCTTGCGCGCCCGCGTGGAGCCGTCCAGCCAGATGACCCTCTACACGCGGTGGGGGGATTGGCTCGTCGCGCTGGCGGCGGCGATCCTGCTGGTTATTTCGGCGCCGAAGGCCTGGGTGTGGTTTCGGGGGAGATCTGCGCCCTCAGCCTCGCCAGCAGGGCGCTGACCGTCCACGTTCCCGGGTCCGGTCCGAGGAGTTCCGGGGGGAACTCCTTCCCCGTCATCCTGCGCCA
>JAPLKK010000066.1:5826-10215 GCA_026388115.1 Elusimicrobiota bacterium
CCGAGGAGATGGCGCCGTGGTACACGCCGGCGGCGTGGGCCGCCTCGAGGGCGCGCATGACCGGCTCCAGCAGCTCGAAGGCCCGGGAGCCGGGCAGCTGCCCTCCGTCGGGCGCCAGCTGGGCCAGGCTCTTCCCGTGCCAGCGCTCGTAGACGATGCATAGCGCTCCGCCTTCCTCGACGATCTCGTAGATGTGCGGAAGAGCGGGATGGCGGATCGAGGCGGCGCGGGTTTGGCGCTCGCGGAATGCGGCGTCATAGGCGGTCATGCGCCGGATGAGCACCGCGCGGTCGAGGTTCAGGTCGCGCGCTTCGACCCACTGCATGCCTTTCCCTTCGCCGAGCACGCGCACGTTGTCGTAGCGGTCTGCGAGGGCGAGCGCTCCCGACCCGGGGATGGTCGCGGCGCGCGTCCCGGCTGCGGCGTCTCCGGGCGCAGGCTCATAATTCGTGGCCCCGGGGGCCGGTCCGCTCTTTCCGGGCGCCGTCTTCCGGCGCTTGCGGCGCGACCACAGGAAGGCTGCGCCGCCCACCCCGGCCGTCGCCAGGAAAGTCAAGATGAGAAGGGTGCGGGGTCTTCGGTGGTGGCGCGCGCTTTGACCTTCCGAGCCGCCGCCCGCGATCTCCTCGCCGACGTCGAGGAACTGCAGCCTGCCTCCCTTCGTGCCAAGCCCCTGCAGCGGGGCCGCCGCCCCCATCTTCGCGCGCAGGCGGCTCTCGGCATCCACCAGCGTCACCGTCAGTTGGGGATCCTGCAGAAGCTGCTCGACGGCCGCCCTGAAGCGAGGATCCGAGGAGGCGGCGGCGAAGAGCAGCTTGAAGGGCCGGGAGGCGTTCACCTTTTGTATCGCGCCGACCAGATCGTTGTCGCGCTGGTAGTCTTCCCATAGGGCGCGCAGAGAGGGCTCCGCGAGGAACGCCGCGCCGAAGCTCGCCAGCTCGGGGTTGGACCCTCGGGAAGCGAGGAGCTCGGCGACGCCGCGGCAGTCGAGCGGCTCAAGGGGCTGGGTCGGCTGCCGCGGGACCGCGCCGTCGAGCGAGACCGGCTGCGCGGGAGCGGCGTCCTCCTCCGGCGCGGCCGAGAAGAACCAGAGGCCGATGGCGCCGCCCACCACGATCACCGCGAGCCCTTGGGCAATGGTCGCCCACGGCATGTAGGCGAGGTAAATCCCGCTGCGTTTGGCCATGGCTGAGCTTCGCTTGAGAGATTATGTCCGAGCGCTCGCGCTTTGGCAAGGGCGGGAAAACCCCGGTCAGGGCCGATGCAGCCACTTCTTGACCGGCGGCGGACGGCGCCGGCCAAGGAGATCGAGCAGCTTGGCGGGGTCTGCTCCGTCGATCAGCAGGCCGCGGTGCTCCTTGCGGATGAAGCCTTGGGACACCGAATGGTCCACGAAGCGCAGGAAGGAGTCGAAGTAGCCGTCCACGTTGAGCATGCCGCAAGGCTTGCGGTGCAGGCCCAGCTGCGCCCAGGTGAGGATCTCGCAGAACTCGTCCAAGGTCCCAAAGCCGCCCGGCATGGCGATGAACCCGTCGGAAAGCCGCTCCATGAGCGCCTTGCGCTCGTGCATCGAGCCGACGACGCGCAGGTCGCTCAGGCCGGTGTGGGCCAGCTCCTTCTTCTTCAGGTCCTCGGGGATGACGCCGATCGCCTCGCCGCCCGCGGCCAGGACGGCGTCGGCGATCGCGCCCATGAGCCCGACCCTGCCGCCGCCGAAGACCAAGCCGAGCCCGCGGGCTGCGAGGGCTCTCCCAAGCTCGACGGCCATGGCCCGATAGCGCTTGTTCTCGCCGGAGCTGGAGCCGCAGAAGACGCAGATCCGTTTCATGGGCGCGGCGCCCCGGACCCCGGGGGCGGCGGCCCGGACTCCGGGCGCGCCTCGGGCAGCGGCGGCTTCGCCTTCAACGCCTTCTCGATGTCCGAGGCGTAGAACCACGAGGTCGATATCCGCAGGGTCACGCGGCCGAACGGGTCGATCACGACCACCTGCGGGATGGAGCGCACGCGGAAGAGCGAGGAGACCTCGCCGGCCGGGTCGAGGCCGATCCACGCCTTCATCGGATGGTCCTTCAGGAACTCCTGGACGGTCCCGGCGGACTCGTTCGTGATCGAGAGGAAGCGCACCGGCTGCCCCTGGAACTTGTCCACCATCTTGTTCATATGCGGCAAGGTCGCGCGGCAGGGGCCGCACCACGTCGCCCAGAACTCGAGCACGATCACGTTCGGGCGCAGATCCTTGAGCGAGACGATCTTCTGCACCGGCGCTTGCAGCAGCGCCGGCACGCCGGCCTCCGGCGCCCATTCCAGCGGCTTGGCGGAGCAGCCGGCCATCAGCGCCGCCGCGGCGCACGAGCGCGCAAGCCGGCGCAGCCGTCGCCTCCTCATCTTTCGAGCCGCCGGGCCCCGGGTCGGGGCCGCCGGCTCGGCCGGGGCCGGAACGCCTCGATCAGCGCGTCCATCCGCCGGCCTTGCCGGAGCAGGCGCACCTTGGTGAATCCCGCCCGCCTCAAGTCGGCGCCGATCTCCTGAGCCGTGTAGGCGCCGCCGCCGGCGGTGCCGACTAGCATGTTGATGGCGAAGATGGCGCCGCTCTTGGGGCGCGTGCGGTCGGCGCTCATCACGTGGTCGCGGATGACGATGCGGCCTCCGGGCTTGAGCGCCCGGAAGGCCTTGGCGAAGAGCTCCCGATTCTGCTTGGAGCTGTTCTGGTGGATGACGGCTGAGAGCAGGGCCAGGTCGTGGCCGGGCGGAAGCTCGTCGCGGTAGAAATCCCCCGCCGCCAGGGTGACGCGGTCCAGGACCCCCGCCTCGCCTAAGAGCTTGCGGGCCATCCCGATGACCGGCGGCCGGTCGAACAGGGTCGCCTTCATCCGCGGCGCCGCCTTCAAGAACGCCAGCGTATAGCTGCCGGAGCCGCCTCCGATGTCGAGCAGCGCCTCGGCCGAGCCCGGCTTGATGGCGGCCACGATCTGGGGCGCCAGCTTCGAGGCGATCACGTGCATCGCGCCGATGAAGGCGGAAAGCTGGCCTTGCGGCGGGGCGTGAGCCGTGGCTCCCGCGGGCTTCTTTGCTCCTCTGACGACGGCGGTCAGGCCGGACCATCTCTCCCACAGATGGGTGGTGTGCAGGACCATCGGGAGGACGGAGCGGGGAGAGCTTTTGGAAAGCAGGGCCGCGACGGCCGGCGGACAGCGGTATCTGCCCGCCTTCTTGACCAGCAGGCCCATGGCCGACAGGGCATCCAAGACGGCGGTCAGGGCGCGTTCGTCGGCGCCGATCTTCCGGGCGAGCCGCGCGGAGGATAGAGGCGCGGCCGCCAAGCGGGTGAAGACGTCCAGCTCCGCGCCCGTGAGCAGGATGCGGCACTCCATGAAGTTCCTGGCGAGCCCCAGGATCGATTCAGCGTCCACGGGGCGCAGGGTAGCAATTTCGGCGGCGCCCGGCTGTCGCCGTTTGTTATGATTGGCCGCATGATCCGATCGATCCTCGTTTCCTCCTTGCTCTTGGCGGCGGCCCCCCGGCTCGCGGCCGCTCAACCGGCGGCCTCGGCGGCGGCGCGTGGCGCCGAGGCCGCCGATTGGCTCGCCCCGGCCTCGGTCAAACTCGAGGCCGAGCTTGCCGCCGGGCGTGACGAGGCGGCCCGGGCTCGGCTGAAGAGGGGTCTGCGCCAGGCGGGTTCCCTGTGGCGCGACAGCGACGGCGACCAAGCCGGCTTCGAGGCCTTCGTTCGCGAGAATTTCGCGGGCGACCAAGCGACCCTCGACGCGCTCTTCGACCGCTATGAGTACCGGCTCGAGGCCGTGGACGGCCACATGGATGCCCTCGCCGGGGCCTTGCGCGAGCACATGGATCTGGACCGCGGTCCGGTCCTGCCCTTCGACGAGGCATTCGCCGGCTACGACCCGTCCGCTCATCTGGCCGACGATCTCTTCGGCAACAAGCTGGCCTTCGTCGTCCTGCTCAATTTCCCTCTGACGACGTTGGAGGAACGGCTGTCCGAAGGGCCGAAGTGGACGCGGCGGCAATGGGCCGAGGCGCGGCTCGCTCAGCGCTTCGCCCACCGCGTCCCCGCCGACGTCCAGCTCGGCATCGGCCAGGCGATGGCCAAGGCCGAGAGATACATCGCGGAATACAACATCTGGATGCGCCACGTCCTCGGGCCCAAAGGAGAGCGGCTCTTCCCGGCGAAGCTCAGGCTCCTCACGCACTGGAACCTGCGCGACGAGATCAAGGCCGAGTACAGCGAAGGCGCCAAGGCCCTGCCCAGGCAGCGGCTGATCCAGAAGGTCATGGAGCGCATCGTCACGCAGACCATTCCCGCGGCCGTCATCAACAACCCGGGGTTGGACTGGGACCCCGCGGCCAACACGGTCAAGGCCTCGGACCCGG
>JAPLKK010000104.1:0-2153 GCA_026388115.1 Elusimicrobiota bacterium
CGCCCTCGGGCATGGGCGGCATCGGGTAGTTCTCGTTCATCAGCGTGATGTAGTAGAAGACGTCCTCCTGCCGCTCGCACATCCGCCGCATCCCGTCGCGGATGATGACGGCCAGCTCGAAGGCGAAGGCCGGGTCGTAGCAGACGAGGTTCGGGAGGGGCAGGGCGAGCACGTGGCTGTGCCCGTCCTGGTGCTGGAGCCCCTCGCCGGCCAGCGTGGTCCGTCCCGCCGTCCCGCCGAGCAGGAACCCGCGCGTGCGCATGTCGCCGGCCGCCCACATGAGGTCGCCGATGCGCTGGAAGCCGAACATCGAGTAATAGATGAAGAAAGGCAGCATCGTGAGGCCGTGCGTCGAGTAGGAGGTGCCCGCCGCGATGAACGACGACATCGCGCCCGCCTCGTTGATGCCCTCCTCGAGGATCTGGCCGTCGGTCGCCTCCTTGTAGTAGATGAGAAGGTCCGAGTCGACCGGATCGTAGAGCTGGCCCACGTGCGAGTAGATCCCGCACTGGCGGAACAGCGATTCCATGCCGAAGGTGCGCGCCTCGTCGGGGATGATCGGCACGATCCTGCGCCCGACGGCCGGGTCCTTGAGGAGCTTGGTCAGCAGGCGCACGAAGGCCATCGTGGTGGAGACCGGCCGCCCCTCGGTCCCCTTCCGGAACTCCCCCCAAAGCGCAGCGTCCGCGGGACCGAGCGGCTTGCCCTTGGGCGCGCGCCGCGGCAGGAACCCTCCGAGCGCCGCGCGGCGCTCGCGCAGGTACTTCAGTTCGACGCTGTCCTCGGGCGGCTTGTAGAACGGCGCCTTGGCCACGTCCTCGTCGGAGATCGGGATGGCGAAGCGCGAGCGGAACTCGCGCAGCTCGTCCTCGTTGAGCTTCTTCTGCTGGTGGGTGACGTTGCGCCCTTCTCCCGCCTCGCCCAGGCCGTAGCCCTTGATGGTGAGCGCCAGCACCACGCTGGGGCTCCCCTTGTTCTCCACCGCGGCCTTGTAGGCGGCGTACACCTTGCGGAGGTCGTGGCCGCCCCGGTTGAGCACGCGCAGCTTCTCGTCCGAGCAGTCCTCGACGAGCTTCAGCAGGGCGGGGTCGCCGCCGAAGACGCGCTCGCGCACATAGGCCCCGGGCGCCACGCTCAGCTTCTGCATCTCGCCGTCGAGGATGCCGCCGAGGCGGCGCGCGAGCCGCCCTTCCGCGTCCTTGGCGAAGAGCAGGTCCCAGTCGGAGCCCCACACCGCCTTGATGACGTTCCAGCCCGCGCCGCGGAACACCGCCTCCAGCTCCTGGATGATCTGTCCGTTGCCGCGCACGGGGCCGTCGAGGCGCTGGAGGTTGCAGTTGATGACGAAGACGAGGTTGTCGAGCTTCTCGCGCCCGGCGAGCGAGATGGCGCCCAAAGACTCCGGCTCGTCCATCTCGCCGTCGCCCAAGAAGGCCCAGACCTTGCGGCCCGCGGTCTTGGCGAGCCCGCGGTCGTCGAGGTAGTGGCTGAAGCGGGCCTGGTAGATGGCCATGAGGGGTCCCAGCCCCATCGAGACGGTCGGGAACTCCCAGAAATCCGGCATCAGACAGGGATGGGGATAGGACGTCAGCCCGCCCCCCGGCCTGAGCTCGCGGCGGAAGTTCTCCAGGTGCTGCTGCGACAGCCGCCCCTCGAGGAAGGCGCGGGCGTAGATGCCGGGCGAGGCGTGGCCCTGGAAGTAGACGATGTCGCCCTCCTGGCCGCCGCTGCGGGCGCGGAAGAAGTGATTGAAGCCGGTCTCGTAGAGCGTCGCCGCCGACGCGAAGGTCGAGATATGGCCGCCGATGCCCTCGGCCATGCGGTTGGCGCGCACGACCATCGCCATGGCGTTCCACCGGACGAGGCTGCGGATGCGCCGCTCGATCTGCGGGTCGCCCGGATAGGCGGGCTGGCGGCCGGCCGGGATGGTGTTGACGTACGGCGTCGCCGCGGAGAAGGGGACGGGCGCGGCCGTCGTCGCGCCGGCGCGCGTCGCGGTCCGCCGGCGGGGCGGGGCGGCCCGGACCTGCCTGGCGCTATTTCTCATTCTCGCCATGAGTGTCCCTGATTCTACCAATTATGCGGCGCGCGGCTGAGACTTGCCGATGACGCGTCCTGCCCTGAATTTGAGATAATCGGGCCGGTGATCCTGC
>JAPLKK010000104.1:2214-8584 GCA_026388115.1 Elusimicrobiota bacterium
AGGAAGCGGCTCGGGAAAGTCGTGGCTCGCCGCCTACCTCAAGAGGCGTCTCGGCTCGCGCGCGACCATCTTCTGCCTCGACTGGTACTACAAGGACAACGTCCGCCTGACGCCGGCCCAGGCCAAGCGGTTCAACTTCGACCACCCGCGCGCCCTCGACATGGGGAGGCTCGTGGCGGACCTAAGGCGCTTGGCGCGCGGCAGGCCCATCGAGGCCCCGATCTATGATTACGCGACGCACGCGCGCCTGACGCGCACCCAGCGCGTCGAACCCGCCCCGGTCATCCTCATCGAAGGGCTGTTCGTCCTGCAGGACGCGCGCCTGCGCCGCCTCCTGGACGGGTCGGTCCACATCGATGTCCCCGACGACGTGCGCCTGCTGCGGCGGGTGCGGCGGGACGTGAACATCCGGCGCATCGACCTGGAGGAGACCCTCCAGCTCTACGAGCGCTGCGTCCGGCCCATGTATCTGCGCTTCATCGCGCCCTCGGCGCGGCGCGCGACCTGGGTTTGGCGGCAGTTGGAAGACCCGGGCTTTCCGCGCAGGCTCTCGGCGTGGCTCGCCCGCCGCGCCCGAGCGGCCGGGCGCGCGGCCCCAGGGCAACGGCGGGAACCTCTCTTGACAGCATAGGCCCTGGGGCCCATGCTCACATAGGCCCTCTGGACCTGTAATCGAGGCCCCCGAGGTCCTATCTTGTTGGGGTAACATGCGATTCCCGTTCACGGCCAAGTTCGCGGTCAGCTTGGCCCTCATCCTCGTTTCTACGGCGATCCTCCTCAAACAGCGACATGCCTGGGAAAGAGACGACGAGGAGACCGACGCCGAGGAGGCCATCGAGCGGGCCGAGGGGGAACAGGCGAAAGAGGCTGGCGCCTGCGGCGTCGAGCGCTGGGCGGTCAAGACCCTATCCGACAGCCAGGCCGGCCAGGTCAACTTCACGCCCGCAGACACCACCGTCGATCACCTGGCGAGCTACCCGTCCGACGGGCCCTGGGGAGGCTTCTCCACCGGCCGGAACGGGATCGCGCACCAGATGCCTCCGGATACCCGGTATATGTCGGGCGAGTACGCGGAGAACCAGGTCTACCGCGTCCACGCGAAGCTGCTGCGCTACAAGCGCGAGAGCGACAAGGATTATCACCTCGTCCTCGCCGATTCGAGAACGGGCGCGACGATCATCGCCGAGATCTCGGATCCGAAGTGTCCCGGAGCGGAGAGCTCCCCCTATCGCGGCGATCTCGAGAACGTGCGGGGCCAGTTCGACTCCACCTTCTCGAAGCCGACCACCCACTTCACCGATGCCGGCGGCGTGCCGGTCACCGTCACGGGCGTGCGCTTCTTCGACCACAACCACGGCCAGAACGGCGTAGCCCCCAACGCGACCGAGCTGCACCCCATCCTCTGCGTCAGCCGCGGCGACGGCTGCTAGCAGAGACGGTTCATTTCTTCGGAAGGTCCTCCCAGGACTCGACGCTCACCGTGACGTCCTCTTTGCCGATGGCCGTGACGGTGCCGACGAAACGCTTGCCGCCCTTGGTCGAGGCCTGCACGCGCACGCCGACCCTCAACGCGTCGAGGCTGCCCGCGAAAGTGCTCAAAGGGATCGTCCGGACGTAGTTCGGCATCAGCGCCTTCTCCGCATCGAGAGCGCCGGCGAAGCGCGCGGCGGCGGGCCGCCCGGCGGCGGGCCGCCCGGCGGCGGGCCGCCCGGCGGCGGGCCGCTTGGCGCCGCGCGTCCTCTGCCACAGGCAAAGAAGCGAGGTGCAGGAGCGCAGCTCGAAGCGCCAGCCGGGATCGGCCAGCGCGCTCAGGGCCGCCTCTTGCACGCTCCGGTCGCCGGGGGTCAGGAGCACGAGGTCCTTCTTTGCGGCGTCCTCCGGGTACATGGACCAGATCCGGCGCCCCGAATAATACTCGACGTTCGGATGGGCCAGCCAAGCGTCCTCGAGCGAGCCGATCACGCCGACCGTCGCCCGCGGCCCGAAGCCCTTTATCGATCTGAGCAGCGCCATCTCCGCCGGGCCTCCCCAGCCCGTATCGTTCAAGATGGCGAAGCCGGGGCGAAGAAGAAAGACGAGCATCGCGGCCGCGAGAGCGGGCTCGACCAGGCGCGGAAGGCGCCGGGCCGCGAGCGCCGCGCCGCTCCAATCGACGAACGAGGCGAGCCCCCAAGCGATCAAGAGCGAATAGTAGTACTGGAAGAAGACATGCACGAAGGAAGCATCGCGCACGACCAGGGCGTAAACCAGCGTGCCGGCGGCGGCCAGCAAGAACAGGGCTCCGATGGACGCCCCCCCTCCGGACCGCTCCGCTCCCGCGCGCATGCCCCGCGCCAGGGCTCCCAAGGCCCACGCGAGGCCAAAAAAGCCGAGCAGCGGCGTGAAGTTCGTCTCGAAGTAGAGCAGCTGCTTGCCCCCCCAGTCGCCCCAAGGGATGCCCGCGCCGCTGCGCCCCCGGTACTGGGCCCACACGCCGCGGACGATGGCGGAAGGAGACGACGCGGGCGCGGCGGCCCCGACCCGGGGCGCGGCGCCGCTCGCGACCGCGGCGCCGGCCTGGGCGGCGAAGCCCGCGGGACGCTCGGCCGCGAGCTGGGCTCCGACCACGGCGACCCCGAGCAGGCCGCCGAGCAGCGCGTGAAGCACGAGCGGCCGGGCCCGGACTTCCTTTCGACACCTCACGGCGCAAGCGGCGAAGAAGAGGCCGGCGAAGACCCAGCCGGACCAATCGGACCACATCATGCCGACGATGGAGGCCGCCCACGGCCAGCGCCAGCGAGGATCGCCCGCCAAGACCTTCTCGTGGGCAAGCGCGGCCAGCGCCAAGAACAGCATCACGAAGCTCTCCTGATTGGGGTTGTGGCCGTACACGACTATCGACGGCAAAGCGGCCCAGAAAGCCGCGAACAGCGTCGCGCGCTTCGGGCCGTGGCGCTCCTCCACCGCCAGCCACAAGAGCAGAGAGGCCAGCAGCGTGGCGGCGCTCGCCAGCGCCCGCGCCGACCACTCGGACAGGCCGAAGGCGCCGGTCCATAGATACAGCGGGATCGCGATGAACTGCGGGTGGGAGGCGTACCAGATTCCCGGCTTAGGGCCGGCCGGCGTCTCGACCGCCTGGCTGACGATCCCGGCCCGGCCGTCGGTCCAGAAGCGGATCTTGTGCATCTGCTCGGCCGCCATCAGCCAGAACGGCGGCCCCCAGTTCGTGTGCCGCCGGCCGTCGTAGAAGCCGTCGGTGATGCGGTAGGCGTAGATCAGGCACTGGGCGGCCAGGACAAGAGCCAATCCCCAGCGCCACGCGCTCGGCCGCCCCGACCCGGGGCTCGGTCGCTCGATCGGCTGCTTCACCGGGCGAGTTCGCCGATCGTCCGGTCGACCGCCTCATTCGACGACAGCTTTGGCCGCCAACCCAGCGCCCGAATCTTGTCCGTCACGTACCGGAATCGCGGCACGTCGCCGATCCAGCCGCGGTCCGCGGTTCCGTAGAGGATCCGCGCGCCCGGCGCCGCCGACGCCACGACGCGCTCGGCGATATAGCGGACGGTCGTGGAGCTGTCGCCGCTGACGTTGAAGCAGTTGATGGCGCCGCCGGACTTCTCCCGCGCGAGGAACATCGCGTCGAGCAGCTCCTGCACGTGCAAATAGGGCTTATCCTGCTTGCCGTCGCCGAGCACCTCGAGCCGGCTCGGGTCCTTGCGCAGCTTCGCCATGAAATCGAAGATCGCGCCGTGCGTCGCCCGCGGGCCGATCACGTTGGGGAACCGGAAGATCCACGCGCGCTCCACGAACATCTGCGTGGCCGCCGCGATCGCGGCCTCGGAGGCCAGCTTCATCGCGCCGTAGCGCGAGGCCGGAAAGAGAGGGCCGGTGTCTTCCCTGAGCGGCACGTCCAGCTCCCCGTAGATAGCGGAGGTCGAGGCGAAGACCAAGGCGGGGATGGAGAGCGCCTCCATCAGCCTCAGCGTCGAATGGGTGGTCAGGAACGTATCGCGCAGGTCGATCTCCGGATCGGCCGCGCCGGCCTGGATGTCGGAGTTCGCCGCCAGGTGCCACACCTCGCCGATCGGGCCGAAGCGGTGCCTGCGCAGGCGCTCCGTCGCCGCCGCGACGTCGTTGACGTCGCCCTCGATGAAATCGAAGCGAGGGCCGGCCAGCGCCTTCTCGAGGTTGGAGCGCCGGCCGAGCTTGAGATTGTCCATCCCGATGACGCTGCGGCCCTGCTCCAGCAGACGGTCCACCAAGTGGCTGCCGATGAAGCCCGCCGCGCCGGTCACGTAGACCGCCCCAGTCATAGCGAAACCTCCGCTCCGTTCAACTCCTCGGCAAGCGCCAGCGCGTGCTCGGCGACGGCGTCGGTGTTGAGGTACTCGAACTCGGCGAACCGGCCGGAGCAGCGGATCCCCATCCCTTTCAGCCAAGCCAGCACCCGGCCGGTGTTGCGGCGGTGGTCGAGGTCGTAGATCGGATAGGCGTAGCGATGCGACTGGATCACCGAGTCGAGGACGTCGCCTTTCTCGATGAGCCCGAGCCGGGCCAGGTCGTCGATCGCCCGCTCGCGGACCGCGTCCGCGGTCCAGGTGGAGAGGTAGCTGTCCGGCCGGTAGGTCACCTCGAGCAGCAAGGTCGAGCCGCCCCCGCGCAGGCGGTAGGTCTCTCCCAGGAAATCCAGCTTGGAGGCACGGTGGAACAGGACGCCCTTATCCGCGAAATAAAGGGCGAAATGGCCGCCGATCGCGTCGCGCTTGACCTGCAGGACGATGATGTAGATCGAGTTGTAGCGCAGGCGCCCGACCGTCTCGACGATCTCCGCCGGAGCGTCGAGGCAGCGGAACAGCTCGTGGAGCGGCATGCAGTTGATGAGCTCTTCGGCCTCGAAGACCCCGCGCGCGGTCGTGACGCGCCAACCGCCGGCCGCCTTCTCGACACGCTGGACGGCAGTCCCCACCTCGATGCGGGCGCCGCGGCGCGCACCGGGTCCGGGGCGGCGGGCGCGCTCCGCATAGGCGTCCACCAGGCTCTGGTAGCCGCCCTTCTTCGGATAATGGAAATAGAGCTGATGCAGGTAGCCCTCGGTCGGGACCCCGTTGGCGGACTTGATGACGTCCTCTCTCGGCGGCTTCGGGATGCGCTCCACCATCTGCGTGTCCATGAAGGCCGGGTCGAACTTCCAGATCTTCTCGTTGTACGGCTGCAGGTAGGTGCGCGTGATGCCCTCGCCGAAGGTCTTCATGAAGAACTGCAGCATGTTGTTCGCCGGATAGCCCGCGTAGGGATTATCCAAGAACTCCTTGAGGCAATAGTCGCGCTCGCCGGGCGGGAGGCTCCCGAGGTCGTTCTCGAAGGGGTACTTGATGAGGCGGCCTTCATGGAAGATCTGGTTCGAGCGCCGGAGCCGGTTCGTCTCGACCAGGCGGGTATGGAGATCGAGGACCCGCTGGTTCTTGGAGAACATGATGTGCGGGCCGATATCGAAGGCGACGCCGTTGAGGTCGAAGGAGCGGCTGAGGCCTCCCAGCCTGTCCTCTTTTTCCAGCACGAGGCACTCGCGCTCCAAGAACGACGCCAAAGACAGCCCCGCGAGGCCCCCGCCGAGGATTATCGTTTGGCTCATCCTTCCCTGTAGTATTAGAGCAGTTGCGAAGCGAACTTGAGGCCGAACTTATACTTGAAGATGCAGCGCAGATAAGCCTTGCCGCTCCGCCAGCGGTTCAGCGTCACCTCGCCGATGCGCAGGCGATAGGGGATATCGACCTCCCTGAGCTTGAAGCCCGCCAGATGGCTGCGGATGACGATCTCGGCCGGGAAGGAATAGTTGGTCTCCCAATCGATCCCCTGCGCCACCTGGCGGCGCATGCAGAACATGCCGGTCGTGACGTCGTGGACGGGGATCCCGTACAGGTGGCGGACCATGAAGGCGAAGGCCCAGTTGGCCAGCCGGTTGGCCGCGGGCATCTCCTGCCCGAGTTCCCGCGTCAGGCGGTTGCACGAGACGATGTCGCAGCCCTCCTCGGCCACCATCCGCACCAAGCGGGGAATGAACTCCATCGGGTAGGTGTTGTCGCAATCCGAGGTGATGACGACGTCGTGCGCGGCGGAACGGATCGCCTCGCGCAGCGCGACCCCGTGGCCGCGCGGGGGCTGTTGGAGGACGACCGCCCCCATGGAGCGCGCGATCTCGGGGGTATTGTCCTTCGAGCTGTCGACGAGGACGATCTCGAGGTCGAAATCGGCCGCGTTCTTGCGGATCTGCTCGATCATCGGGCCGATCGCCTTCTCCTCGTTCATGCTGGGCATGACGACCGAGACTTTGATCCTTTGAGGCACCGGCGCCATTCTACCAGATGGAGAGACACCGCTCCATGAGGAGACA
>JAPLKK010000105.1 GCA_026388115.1 Elusimicrobiota bacterium
CCCCCGCAGAAGCAGGACAAGGATGAACGCGCCCGTCGCCGCCACGTAGGAAAGCACGACCCACTTCACGGCGGGGATGAAGCGCCGCGGCTCGTCGTAATGGACGAGCCCCGTCCGGCCGCTCAGATACAAGAGCGGCGCCGCCGCCGCCGCGGCGAGAAGCGCCGCGCGCGGGAAGACGCCGGCGGCCGCGCCGCCGAGGAGCACGAGCAGGCCCGCCCCGGCGAGGCCGAGGTACAAGAAGGCTCCTCCCCGCCGGCCGAGGCGGACGACCATATTGCGCTTGCCGACCAGTCGGTCCTGGTGGAAATCCGGGATGGCATTGACGACGGCAAGCGAGGTGATGAGCAGGCCCGGCACCAGCGAGGCGGCGAGAGCGCCCGGCGAGAAACGGCCGGTGTGCAGCTGGACCGAGCCGAGCGTCATCCACGGGCCGTAGGAGAGCCCGATCATCGTCTCGCCCAGGCCGCGATAGACCCAGCGGATCGGAGGGCCGACATAGAAGGCGGCGGCGAGGCCGCCGAGGGCGGCGTAGATCAGGATCGGCCAGCCGGCCTCCCAGGCGAGCATCACGCCGCAAGCCGCGGCGAGAGAGAAGGCGGTCACGCCGAAAGCCCACATCCATTCCGGGATCGTCTCGTCGTCGGAAGGGTTGAAGACCCGGTCGGTGCCCATGCGCGCGTCGTAGTACTCGTTGAACGCTTCCACGCCGCAGACGGAGAGGAAGATGCCGACGAGCCCGAGCCAGAACCGGCCGGGGAGGAAGGCGCCTTCCATCGAGTAGGCCCAGGCGGCGCCGAGAAGATACGGCAGGAGACCGGCGTAGAGGAAGAAGCGATAACGGATCAGGCTGAAGACGGCGAGAACGGAGCCGGTTCGACCGTGCGCTTCGCGCACGGTCTGCAAAGGACCTTCAAGGTCTGACGCGGAACGGGATTCTGTTCTTTCATGGAATCCTTCGGCGAATTCCGTTCCGCGTCGACCGGTCATGCGCCGACCTCGACCCAGTCGTGCAGGGTCTTGGTGATGTCGGGGTCGCGGCCCAGATCATCGACGAACTGCGCGACTCTCGGATCTTTCCAGCCGCGCTGGAAGCTCTTCCACACCTGCGCCAAAGGCTGGCGGCGAAGGTCGCCGCAGATGAAGGGAAGCGCGTTGATGAGCTTCACCTTGCCGTTGGGCAGGATGATGAAGAGAGCGGCCGGATTGACGAGCCGGTAGCGCAGCTCCTCCAAGAGGCCCATCTCATGGAAGTACACGCGCATGCGGCCCTCGTACTCCTGGGTCTTGGCGCGCAGCGTCTCGAAGAATCGCGCGTACTGCTCGCCGGTGGGAGCGAGCAGGGACCACGCCTTGACGGCGGTGCCCGTGTACATGATCTTGCCCGTATAGAAGCTGTAGGCGCCTTGCGCGTAGGCGAGGTCGACCACCGCGCCCGCCTCGTGGATGGAGAAGCGGGCGGGGACGTAGTTGACCTCGATCGGGACGCCCGCCTGCCGCAGGTGCCTGAGGGCTTCGAGAGCGCGCGCGAAGCGGCCGCGGACGCGCATCTTGTCGAACGTCGCCGCGGTGGCGCCGTCGATGGAGACCTGCACGGCCTTGACGTCCAAAGACTTCAGGCGCGCCGCGCTCTCGGCGGTGATGAAGTGCCCGTTCGTCTCGATCTTGAGCTGCGCCCCGGACGCCGTGACGAACTCGGCCATCTCCCAGAAATGAGGATGGACCATCGGCTCGCCGCCGGAGAACGACAGGTACGGCACCTCGGCCTTGACGAGCTGCTCGAGGATGCGGAACGTCTCCTCCTTGCTCAGCTCGTCTTTGAACGCCTTGCCCGGCCCGGACTCCTCGATGCAGTGCAGGCAGGCGAGGTTGCACTCGTTGGTGATCTGCCAGGCGACGTACAGCGGAGCCTCCAGATCGGCCGCGCCGAGGAGGGTCTCTTCGGCGGGGAGGCAGGAGTCGGCGCTCGGTTCGGATCGGCCGTCGGTGCCGGCGGCCACTACGCCTCGATGAGCCCCTTGGTCTTCAGGTCGTCCAGGAAGGCCTGGGCTTCGGCCGTCATCTTGCCCTCTTTGTCGTCGAAACGGACCTTGAGAGCCGCGATCACGTCCGGGCTCCCGGCGACGATCTCGCGCACGACGGCGGCGCCGGTGGGGTTCAGGGTGTACACCTTCTCGTTGCGGGTCTCGAAGAGCACCCCGCCGAACTTCTCCTCGCGGAACTTCACGAACTTTGCCAGCTTCATCTTTGCCTCCTCCTGTTTCCCGGCTTCCGCGAGCGACTCCGACTCTCCCCCCACGATCGTCTCGATCTCTTCCCGCGAGCGTCGGCGCGCGCCGGCGGGATCCGCTGCCGCGGCTTCCACGGCCGGCGGCGTCCAGGGTTCGTCGGCCGAGTAATCGCCGCGCCAGGCGCGCCGCAGCTGCCGGTCGTAAGCGCTCTCGGGCATCAGAAATCCCTGCGGGCCATGGACTCCATGAAATCGGCCAGCGTGCCGGCTTCTTCCTGGCGCGGCAGGCCGCGCACCCAGCAAAGGATCTGCGCCAGCGTCGCTTGCGCGCGTCCGCGCGCCTCGTCCAGATGGCCGCGCTCCTGGAGCAGTTCGGCCAGCTCTTTGGCCGCGCTCGGCTCCGAGGACGGCCGCCTGATTTTCGAGTCCATCCTCCAATGGGTTCGCCTGCGCAAGGCGGCCCCCGCCGCATAATGAAAACCTTCCCTCCCCGCCCCGTCCTCCTCGCCCTCGCCCTCGCAATGGCCATCCCC
>JAPLKK010000043.1:0-15532 GCA_026388115.1 Elusimicrobiota bacterium
AACGGGCTCGGAGGCAAATGCGAGCCCGACGAGTCTCCGCTCGAGGCGGCGGCGCGCGAATTGCGCGAGGAGTCGGGCCTCGACCTCGACCCGAAGGCCTTCCGGCCGCTCGGCATCCTGCAGTTCCCGAATTTCAAGCCCGGCCCGGCCGAGGACTGGCTGGTCTTCGTGTTCAGCGCCGCCGTCACGAGCAAGGAGCTCAAGAGCCCCGTCGGCCCCGAAGGCACGCTCGAGTGGGTGC
The DNA here is from genome assembly GCA_026388115.1 of Elusimicrobiota bacterium. Lineage (GTDB taxonomy): Bacteria > Elusimicrobiota > Elusimicrobia > UBA1565 > JACRDR01 > JAPLKK01. The sequence continues at coordinate 242 of JAPLKK010000043.1, forward strand.
CTCTTGACAAGCTGCTCGGCCTGAACCTATGGGCCGGCGACAAGGAATTCCTGCCGCTGGTGCTCGAGGAAAGGCCGTTCATCGGCAGCTTCTGGTATCAGGGCGGCGATCTCGTGCGCCACTGGCTGAGGCCCTTCTGATGAAAGCGCCGGCCTGGAAGACGGAGCTGGACTACGACGACACGGGCACGGACGCGACGCCGGTCGTGCTCATCCACGCGTTCCCCCTCCATCGCGGCATGTGGGAGCCCCAGACGCCGCTGGCGCGCGGCGCGCGGCTCATCCGCTACGACCTGCGCGGCCTCGGCCGCACGCCGCTGGGCGGCGCCGAGGTCCCCTTCGAGCTCCACGTCGAAGACCTCTTCGCCCTGCTCGACCATCTGAAGCTGCGCTCGGCGGTGCTGTGCGGGCTCTCCATGGGCGGCTATATCGCCTTGCGCGCGGTCGAGCGCTCGCCCGAGCGCGTCCGCGCCCTCATCCTCTGCGATACCAAGAGCGAGGCCGACGGCGACGAGGCGAAGCTCAAGCGGGCCGACGGCGTCCTCGCCATCAAGCGCGACGGCCTCGATCGGTACGCCGAGGGCTTCATCCCGATGGCGCTGGCGCCCGGTGCGGCGGCGAAGAAGCCGGCGCTGGCGGATCGCGTGCGCGAGCTGATCGCCGCCAACGGCCCCGACGGGGTGTGCGCGGCGCTGCTCGCCATGGCGGGGCGCACCGACACGACGGCGTCGCTCTCCAAGATCAAGGCTCCGACGCTCGTCGTCGTGGGAGAAGAGGACGGCCCGACGCCGCCGTCGGCGGCCCGGGCCCTGGCGGGGTCCATCCCCGGCGCCAAGCTCGCGCTGGTCCCCGAGGCGGGACACCTCTCCAACCTCGAAAACCCTTACGCCTTCAACCGCGCGGTCGGCTCGTTCCTAGAAGCCGTGAAGTGACGGCAGCAGCTTCCACAGCGAAAAGCCCAGCAGCGCGAGGGTGAAGACCCACTGGCCTTCGAGGCTGTAGCAGGTATTCGTCTTGCCTTCCGAGACGATGCGCCGTATCTCGAGATAAGGCACGGGCGCGCGGCGGTACCAGCCGCTCACCTCGACATTCTGGCCGATCAGCTCCGGCACGCGCGTCAGCGCGAAGGCCCATTGGAAGATCGCCAGCGGCTGCTGGTAGTCCAGGAACATGAAGCCCGTGGCGTCCTGAATGACAAGATGCTCGGAGATGAGGTAGCCGGGGATGCCGCGGCCGATGATCTTGCCCTTGAGCTTCGACGGGATCTCGCGCACCCCGGAGACCTTGACCTTCTTGAGCAGGGCCGCCACGGTCGACTCCGCGTAGAAGTCGGCGCGGTACATGTAGGAGAGCTTCACGAACTGTCCGCAGGCCCAGCCGGCGAGCGCGGCCCACAGCACCCCGCGGCTCAACGGCGGCCCGGCTTGGAAGGCGAGCACGCCGCCCAGGGCGGCGGCGACGAGCGGCAGGAGATAGACCACGAAGTCGAGGAAGAAGTCGTCCCAGTAGCTCTCGGGCTGGACGCGGTCGAAGCGCGCGTAAGGCGTCTGCCCGTAGGACGCCGCCTGCTCGCCCAGCAGCTCCAGACGATGCGCGGGCAAGGGATGCGTGGATTGCAGCTCGTAGAACTTGGCCCAGGGGTTCCATAGGTCCCATTGCATCGCGCCGAGGACGTTCTCCTTCGAGGGCGGAGCCGTCGTGGTGAGCGAGGAGGCCACGAGCGCGTCGGCGCGCACGGGGTCGAAGATGCCCATCACGCGCATCGTCGAATGGGCGGCCGGGGACTCGGCCTCCGCCTCCTCACTGCGGTGGCCCGCCAGGCCGTAGGCGATCTTCACCAAAGCGGAAGCCAACGAGTTGGGGTCGCGCGTGACCTCGCCGGAGAAGCGGTCCGCGTACAGCTCGCGGGTTCGCGACAGGAAGAGCACGACGTACTCGGTGACGTAATAGAGGACGAGCGCCGTGAATCCGATGAGGACCACGCCGCCGGAGCCCTTCTTGCTGCCGCTCGAGGACCTTTTGGCGCGCATGCAGGTCCTGTACACGCCATACAGGATCGTCGGAACGAGCGCCGCAAGAGTCATCACCAGCATGTCCCAGTGGACGATGTGACCCAGCTCGTGGGCGACCACCGATTGCTGCTCGCGCTCGTCGAGCATGTGGAGGATGCCTTGCGTGATGATGAGCCGCGCGTCGCCGGGATAATGGCCGTAGGTGAAGGCGTTGGGGTTCTCATCCTCGATGATGCCGCAGCGCGGGAAGGGGACGGCGCGCGCCTGGCAGGTCTCGTTGATGAACTTGCGCAGCGGCGGCTGCAGGTCGGAGGGGTCCACCCAGCGGAAGGCGTGCAGCCAGGTCATGCTCAAGTCCGTGAACCACGGGCTGAGCAGGAAGCTCAGGACCAGCGCGGCCGCCGAGGCGAGGTAGATATAGTCGAGCGGCAGATGCAGGTAGGCGACGACGGCGGCGGAAAAGGCGAGAAGGACCGCGTACAGCCCGCCCAGCACCGCAACCGAGCGCAAAGCGAGGCTCGGCAAGGGCTCCAAGACCGCGCCGGTGACGGCGGCGGCGGCGCCGGAGGCCATCGCGGCCGCCACGCCCGCCGGAGCGTTCTCGGCGGGGGGCGCCTGCGGCGGGCGCGCTGAGCGCTCGGCGGCCCCGACCCGGGGCCCGGTTGCCCCGACCCGGGGCTCGGCGGCGAGCTCCTTGTCCAACAGCTCCCGGACGCCGTCGACCTCGCCCGCGTCGAACCAGGTGCCCCCGCACAGGCGGCACACGTCGATGACGGGGCCGGGCGGCGGGAACTTCACCTGGGCCATCTTCTCGCTGCAGCGAGGACAAGGCCTAAGCCCCGGGGCGGGATTGGCGTAGACGAGCTCGAGGTCCTGATGCAGCCGTTGGGGATCCTTGACGAATTGGTAGATCTGCCCCTTATCGAGCCACAGCCCGCCGCACGACGGGCACGTCTCGGTCACGATCCCCGCCCCTCCCCACTGGTCGGCGAGCGCCACGCCAAGGCACTTCGGACAGTTCATGTCCGGTTTATAGAACAGGAACCGCGAGGGGTCAAGGCCCGAGAAGGGAAGCGCGTTGTTGAAAACGCAGGAGACGAAGGCTAGAATCGAGTGACCTTATGACCAACCTGATCCCGCTCCTATTGGCGACGCTCTCGGTCGCCCAGCCCGTGGCCGCCGGCGAGACGCCTTCGCCTTATGGCTTCTCCACCGGCGCGCTCGACAAGACGGCGGACCCGTGCGCTGACTTCTACCAGTTCGCCTGCGGCGGGTGGCTCAAGGACAACGAAATCCCCGCCGACCAGTCGCGCTGGGGCCGCTTCCAAGAGCTCGCGGAGCGCAACAAGGCGAACTTGCGCGGGATCCTCGAGGCCCGAATGGCCGATGACCCCAAGCGCGACGCGGTGGATCAGAAGATCGGCGACTACTACGCCGCCTGCATGGACGAGCAGGCGATCGAGGCGAAGGGGCTCTCACCGCTGCGCGCCGACCTGGACCGGCTCGACTCCCTCAAGCGAGAGGAGCTGCCGGCCTTGCTCGCGCTCTGGAACGGCGAGGGCGTGGACGCGGCCCTTTCTTTCGGCTCCGGGCCGGACTACGACGACGCCCGAATGAACGCAGCGCAAGCCGACCAGGGCGGGCTCGGACTGCCGGACCGGGACTATTACTTCAAGACGGACGAAAAATCGGTCGAGCTGCGGCGCAAGTATCTGGGTCATGTCACCCGTATGCTCGCGCTCTTGGGCGATGCGCCGGATCGCGCGAGCGCCGGCGCGAAGGCCGCGTTCGACTTCGAGGTCGCGCTCGCCTCGGCATCGCAGGACCGGGTCTTCCGGCGCGACCCCAGGAACCTCAACCATAAGATGTCGGTCGCGGCGCTCGCGGCGGCGGCCCCCGGGTTCGACTGGGCCGCCTTTTTCCGGGCCGCCGAAGCTCCGGCCTTCGAGCGTCTCAACGTCGTCTCGCCCGAGTTCGCCGCGCAGTTGGGGCGGCTGGCCGCCCGAGAGCCGCTGGAGAGCTGGAGAGCGTACCTGCGCTGGCAGCTGGTCCACGCGCACGCCCCGGCGCTGCCGAAAGCCTTCGTCGACGAGGATTTCGCCTTCTACGGCAAGACGCTGTCCGGCGCCCAGGAGCTCAAGCCGCGCTGGAAGCGCTGCGTGGAGCAAGTCGACGCGCGGCTCGGCGAGGCGCTCGGAAAGCGGTACGTCGAGCAGACCTTCGGCTCCCAGGGGAAGAAGCGGACGCTCGCGATGGTGAAGGCGCTCGAGAAGGCGCTGGGCGCGGACATCCGCGGTCTCGACTGGATGACGCCCGCGACCAAGAAGCAGGCCTCGGTCAAGCTGGACGCGATCGCCAACAAGATCGGCTATCCCGACCGATGGCGCGATTATTCGACGCTGCGCGTCGTCCGCGGCGACGCGCTCGGCAACGCCGAGCGCGGGGCGCGGTTCGAATCGAAGCGGCAGATCGACAGGATCGGAAAACCCGTCGACCGCAACGAGTGGGACATGACGCCCCCCACCGTCAACGCCTACTACAACCCGCAGACCAACGACATCAACTTCCCCGCCGGCATCCTCCAGCCGCCCTTTTACGACAACGCGCTGGACGACGGCCCGAACTTCGGGGGCATCGGGGCGGTGATCGGACACGAGATGACCCACGGCTTCGACGACGAAGGCCGCCGGTTCGACGCGAAGGGCGACCTCAAGGACTGGTGGACCGCGAGCGACGGCGAGGCGTTCGAAGCGCGCGCGCGCTGCCTCGTCGACGAGTATTCGTCCTTCACGGCGGTCGGCGACGTGCGCCTCAACGGCAAGCTGACCCTCGGAGAGAACACGGCCGACAACGGCGGCCTGCGCATCGCCTTCATGGCGCTGAAAGACACGACGGCGAAAGACGCCCCGCCCATCGACGGCTTCACTCCCGAGCAGCGATTCTTCCTCGGCTGGGGCCAGGTGTGGTGCATGAAGACGAAGCCGGAGGCGGCGCGGTTGCGCGCCATGACGGACCCGCATTCACCCGGCAGGGAGCGCGTCAACGGCGTCGTACGGAACATGGCCGAGTTCGCAGGGGCGTTCGGCTGCAAAGCGGGCAGCGCGCTGGCCCCTGCCGATCGTTGCCGGGTCTGGTGAGACGCCGCGCGCTTCAGCGCATCAGCTGTATGGAGGAGTAGCCGGCCTGGGGGATCAGGGATTTGGCGAGCGCCTCGACGCCGTCGCCGATGTACATGCCGACGACGAAGACGACCCCGGCGAGCAGGAGGCCGACGGCGACGTTGCCCTTCTCCAGCTCCTTGCCCGCGCGCATGTAATTGCGGGTCAGGCGGCCGAAGACCCGCAGCGAGAAGGACATCGCGAGGACGGCCATCAAGAACGCCATGGTCAGATGGGCGGCCGTGTAGAGCGCGAGGCGGCCCCGGCTCATGGTCGCCGCGCCCCGCTGGAACTCGAACAGCAAGAGGTTGGTCAGCGGCGTCAGGGCGTTCTGAATGATGTTGGCCGAGCCGAGCAGCAGCGCGGTGATGAGGATGCCGACGGCGACGTTGCCCTTCTTGATCTCGACCTCCTCGTCGAAGTCGGTGTTCGCCTTGATGAACACCTTGTAGGTGAGGAACACGACGAGCACGGCCAAGAGCGCCGAGATGAAGAGCTTGACTACGCCGAGGATGAAGGCGAGCATGTCAGCGGCCGCCCGAGTATACTAATAATCGCCGCCCGCGGTCGCCGCGGCGGCTACTGCGAGTACTTGCCCTTGGCGCCGCTGGCGCCCGTGGTGCTGCCGAGCCTCATGGCCGCCTTGAGCTGGTCCCAGCTCGCGTCGGCCTCGGCGGCGAAGCCGGAGCGGTCCCTCTCCTGGTTCGCGTAGTAATCGGCCCACTTCTTGGTCCGGCGCGCGAAGAACTCGGCCATCTTCTTCTTCTGATCGCTCTCGAAGATCTCGGCCTGGTGGTTCTGCATCTGCTCGAAATCGGCGATGGACCTGGAGTGGTCCTTCGGGTCCAAAGACCCCAACGACTCGAAGGTATCGAGCCGCAGGCGCGCCACGCGGACCTCGAAGAGATTGCGCTCTTCCTTCACCTTCTCCCAGAACTTCGCCCACTCGTCGCTGTCGCGGGCGATGAAATCCACGCGCGCCTTGTGCGTGGACTTGATCACGGCGAGCCGGTGGCGCAGGTAGGCCTCGATGCCGGCCTTGTCCTTGCCCATCGTGGTCGCCCCTTTCTTCGCGGAGGCGGTCCCTTTCGCCGCCGGGGCCTCGGCCGCCGCCTCGGCCTCGTCGGCGCCGGTATCCGGGGCCGGCTCCTGAGCCCGCAGCGCCACCTCGGCCCCGATGGCCGCGGCGAACAAGGCGGTAATGACGGCGGCGGCTATCTGTCCACGCATGAGCATCGCTCCTCCTCGGCGGCGGCAAGGGTTTTTTAACAGGTCCTAATCCCTTTGTCAATCCTCGCGGTGTTTCGGGAATTCTCCTTAATGAGGAATGAGAAACAACGGCGTGGGGCAGCGGCCCCGCGCCGTTGTTGGACGCTTCCTTTTAGACGGTCGGCTTGAGCGCGGAAACGAAAGCGTCGACCGCCTTCACCGCGTCCTGCATGACCGGCAGGCGCGCGATGCGTTCGGCGCTCGCGGCCAGCGCGGTCTTCACCGCGGCCGGGATGATCGACCCTGCCGCCGCCGGCACCGCCTCCTTCGCCGCCTGGAGCATCGCCGCCGCCACGCCGCTCACGTGCGGCGCGGCCGGCGAGGTGCCCGAGACGTAGAAGTAGGGCGCCGGCTCGGCCTCGTAGATGGAAGCCGGAAGCTGGGCCGCGGCCTTGGTGTTCACGCCGTAGGCGTAGATGTCCGGCTTGTCCGACAGCGTGAAATCCTTCGGGTTGAAGACCGGGCCCTTGGAGGAGAAGGCCGCCTTCTGGCCGTGGTAGTCCACGGCGCCCACGGCGATGGCCTCCGGCGAGGTGGCCGGGCTGCGGACCTGCATGCCGCTCGGCATCTTGTCGCCCTCGTTGCCCGCCGAGATGATGACCACGATCCCCGCGTCGGTCAGCTCCTTGATCTTCTTGTTGATCTTGTCGGAGCCGTAGCCCATCGTGAAGCCGCCGCTCATGTTGATGATGTCGGCGCCGTTCTTGCGCGCGGCGTCCATGGCGGCAAGGGTCGCCTTGAGCGATTCCTCCTCATTGAGCACCACGCCGGGCAGATCCGCGTTCGACCAAGCCTGGTAGGACTGGATCTCCGCGTCCGGCGCGATCGCGTGGATGATGGAAGCCATCGGGGTGCCGTGGCCGCCCTTGGTATGGTCGCCGCGGTCGCGGGTGAAATTCTCGAAGACGGTGCCCGAGCCGCGCAGGTCGGGGTGGCTGAAATCGACTCCGTTGTCGACGACGGCGACCTTGATGCCCTTGCCGGTCAGCCCGCGCGCCCACAGCTTATGCGCGCCGAGGCGGTAGAGGCTCTCGCCGAGCGGGAAGGAGCGCATGACCGCGGCGAGCACCGACTCGGCCACCTGGCGCTTCGTCAGCTCTTGCACGATGGGCTGCAGCTGCGCGTGCGTCAGGCTCAGCATCCCCGCGCCGTTCTCCGTCTGGATGGGGATGCCCATCGCCGCGTGCATGGCCAAGAGCAGCTCCATCACCGGCTTGATCTCCTCCTTCTTCGCCTCGCCGTTCTTGATCTTGTCCTGCAGCTCTTTGTACTTGGCGACGGTATCCTTCAAGACGTTGAGCATCACGGCAGCGGGCCGCTGCTCGTCCTTCGTCGGCCCCAACCCCGCGAGCGCGTCTCCGGGCGCCGGCGGCCCCTGCAGCACCGCGCGCGCCTTCTCCATGTACGCCTCGCGCCACTCCGGATAATCGTAGCCCTCGTCGAAGCGCGCGCCGACCATCAGGCGCTGATGGGCCTGCATCTCGCCGCCCTGGGGGCTCATGCGATAAACGAGGCTGTCTTTCAAGAGCTGCACCGCTTCGTGGAGCTGGGCCTGCGTGATGCGCTTCAAGATCGCGGGGTCCTTCTCGACGAGCGGAGAGAGGGTCTCATGGAGGGCGGCGCCCAGCTCGGTCGGCATGCCGTTCATGCTATAGAGCCGCGCGTACCGCATGTACTTTTCCTGGTCCACGGAGATGCTGCTCGGGACGCCCCAGGCCTGCAGCTCCATCCCTTTCTTCTGGATTTTCTGGGCCGCCGCGCGCGCCGCGTCCTGGGCCTTCTGAAGCTGCATGACCTTTTCCCGCATGCCCGGCGGCAGGGCCTTCACCGCGGCCGGGGCCATCGTCGTGTCGGCGCCGGTCTGGGAGCCGTCGAAGAGGCGCGCGGCGGCGAAAGCGGGCTCGGTGTCGGCGATGGTCTTGCGGGCCACCTGGACCAACGAGGCGTAGGCCTGCGGCGCGCCTTTCGCCGAGGAGGAAGCGGCGAGCGCGCGGCCCAACGCGGCCAGGGGCTGGGCCACCGACGGCACGCCGGCGTCCGCCGCCGCCAACGCCGCGCGCTGAGGGTCGGCGATCGCGCGGCTGACCACGGCGAGCGAGGCGAGTTGGGCGGTCGCGGCCTGAGCGTCGGCCGGCAGCGCCTTCTTCTGCGCGTCCAGGTAGGCGATGGCGGCGCTCACGCCGTGGTCGGCGGAGGGCTGGGAGAGGATGAGATTGAGCTGGGCCGCGTGCAGAGAGACCAGCGTCGTCATCTGGCTCTGGAAGGCGGGCATCGGCGCCGCCATCGGCACGGCCGCCGCGGCCGAAGCCGAGGCGCCGATCGCGCTGGCCGGGATCTCCACAGGGGCGACGCTGACCTGAGCGAAGCCAGGCGCGCCGGACACGGCCAGCGCCGCGACAAGGATGAGCGCCCAGATCTTTCGCGCCATGGGGCCGTCCGAGAGCGCATGAGCCGACGAATGCAAGGTTGCCACAGTCCCTCCTCGTTTCACCGTCACGCCGTCAGGGTAGCCGGACGGGGCGGGTCACGGAAGGGTCAGATGGGGCGGGCGGGCCTGGGTCGAATGGACCCCGCCACGGGGACCGGATGGGCCATCAGGGATGACGCGCGGGTGTCGCCTATTAAAGGAAGCGTCGCAGCACGGCGTCGTCGGGAAACTGCACGAGGCCGCGGCGGGCGGAATTGCGGGCTGCGGTGCGGTCGTCGAGCTGGGAATAGGCCCGCGCCTGATTCAGATAGAAGGCGCGCTCCCTTGAATAACGGCGGATGCCCTTCTCGCAGAGCTTGGCGCACGAGTCCAGGCGGCCGGTGCGTCCGTAGATCGCCGAAAGGAAGACCCAGGCGAAGGCCTCGTTGCCCTCCTGCTCGCCGAGCCAATTGCAGACGGCCTCGGCCTCGCCGTACATCTCAAAGGCGATGAGGCATTTCACGAGAGCTTCGACATACGCGCTCGCGCCGCGCCCGGACTCGACCCAGCGCTTGAGCGCGAGCGCCAAGTGGCGGCAGGGCGCCCAAGCGGTGTCCTCGCCGTCGGCCACCTCGGGATCGATGTTCAGCGCGACCAAGGAGCGCAGGTCCTCGGGCTCCGGCCGGCCCACGTCAGGAAAGACGGCCTGCAGGCCTTCCGAGCCCGTCAATTCGGGGTCCATCGGAGCGAAGGCCACGCGCGCGCCGCCGGGCAGCCGCAGTTGGTTCATGGGCAGCTCGTATCGGAAGGGCGCCTCGCACGGAACGCGGCCCTCCGAGAGGACGTTGACCTCCGGCCAGGAGATCGCCAGCCCTCCATCGAGGCCGGGGTCCAGGCGGATGCCGGCGAAGCAATCGATCGTCTCGAGCATGCCCCAGACGCCCCCTGGCTCATGCGACATCCAATAGAGGTCCTGGCCGGCGGGCGCGGCGACCTCGCGCGCCTGGATATAGCGCGCCACCTTCTCCGGCGAGGTGAAGACCGGCACCCAGACGCCGCCGAAATCGGGGTCCTGGTCGGCCCAGATGAAGAACTCTTCGTCGGCCTTCCAGCGCTTCTCCCTCGCAAGCAGCCCCGCCGGCGCGACATGCACGAGATAAGTGGCCCTCGACAGCAGCCGGCGGTACAGATTCTCGCGGGGCGCCGCGGGCTCCAAGCGCGCTTTTCGGAAGAGATGGTCCCAAGTCTCGTCCATCTCCCCGCTTATAACCCTTTGAACCGGGACTGTCAATCCGCAAACTCGAGCGTCGCGGAATCGTCTCCGTCCCGTCGAGGAATCGCGTCGATTCCCCCTCTCCCGCCCACGATGCGAGAGCGCCGGAGCAAGGGTTCACAAAAAGAGAAAATCCCCGTGTTTCGGGGATTTTCTCTCTCCCGCGGTGATACCGCGCGGAGTCTTGGTTAGCTAGCCCGGGACCGGCCGTAGCCGGGCGGGTGTCGCTTGCAAAAGCAATTTTAACACACAGCCCTTGCTTCGTCAAGACCCAGAAAGACCTAGGAACGAACCTGAGTCGGTATTGTTAATTCGATTGGATTCTAATATTTGAGGTTATCTGTTATTTAATACTGCTATTGATTACAGCCCGGCGCGTCAAGAGGACTACCAGAGTCCATATTTTGTCATTTAGCGTGTTCCTTTAGATGCCTTTCAATCGGACACTCACATCCGTTTTTCCCCGACCCGACACCTCCCCGGCCTTTCTCGACTGAAACTTTGACAGGTGTCGGCTTTGCTGGTTACACTCAGTCCTTCCTCAAAATCCGCGCCGCAACGGAGCCGGCGCTACAACAACGAACGACGGAAGAAACCCTATCCAAGAAGACCTCCAAGGTCCATCTCAGCGAGAACCAGTTGAAGGTGATCAAGGACAAGTACCTTCGCGACGCCCCGAGCGTCGAGAATTGGCTCAACGGCGTAGCCCATAACATCGCTTTGGCCGAACTGCTGTTCCATCCCGACGCGGAGCGCTGGGGCGTCTTCAACGGCGTCCACCACATCGTCCACAGCTCGACCGCGGCCGCCGGCGCGCGCGCCGCCCGCATGATCCTCTTTCACGAGGACCTGCAGGAGTCCGGCGAGCGCGACGCCAACTTCACGCGCCTGCTCAAGAACCTCGAGGCCGTGTGCCTCAAGGTTCCCGAGGCGCGCAAGGTCGTCGAGGCCTGGGAGGCGCGCTTCTACGAGCTGATGAGCAAGTGGGACTTCCTGCCGAACTCCCCCACCCTGATGAACGCGGGCCGCGAGCTGCAGCAGCTCTCCGCCTGCTACGTCCTGCCGGTGCCGGACTCGATGGAGGGCATCACCAAGTCGCTCACCGCCCAATCGCTCATCCAGAAATCCGGCGGCGGCACGGGCTTCGCCTTCAGTCGCCTGCGCCCCAAGGGCGATCCGGTCAAGAAGACGCAGGGCGTCGCCTCGGGCGCGCTCTCGTTCATGCAGATCTTCGACAAGATGACCGACGTCGTCAAGCAGGGCGGCACCCGGCGCGGCGCGAACATGGGCATCCTCCATTACACCCACCCGGAGATCAAGGACTTCATCACCATGAAGGCGAACGCGGCCGTCATGGAGAACTTCAACGTCTCCGTCGCGATCGACGAGAAGTTCATGAAGGCCGTGGCCACCGATTCGGAGTACGACCTCATGAACCCGCACTCCGGCGAGCCGGCCGGCAAGGTCCGCGCGAAGGAAGTCTTCGACCTCATGGTGGAGAACGCCTGGAAGTCGGGCGACCCGGGCTACGTGGTCATCGACCGCATCAACAACTCGGGCTCGAACCCGACGCCGGCCCTCGGGCAGATCGAGGGCACCAACCCCTGCGGGGAGCAGCCGCTCCTGCCTTGGGAGCCGTGCAACCTGGGATCGATCAACCTGGCCAACTTCGTCGAGGGGCCGCTGCTGGAGGGCTCCTTCGACTTCAAGCGCCTCGAGACCGCGGTGACGCTCGCGATCCGGCTGCTCGACGATGTCATCGACGTGAACAACTACCCGCTGGCCGAGATCGAGAAGATGGCCAAGGGCAACCGGCGCGTGGGCCTCGGCGTGATGGGGTGGGCGGAGTGCCCGGTGAAGCTCGGCATCCCCTACGACAGCCCCTCGGCGCTCGACTTCACCGAGAAGCTGATGAAGTTCATCAACAACACGGCGCTTTCGGCGTCGGAGGCCCTCGCCCAGGAACGCGGGCCCTTCCCGAACTGGAAGGACTCGATCTACGACCCGAACGGGCCGCATTACCGCGGCTCGGCCGCCGTTGTGCGCAACTGCGCGCGCACGACGATCGCGCCGACGGGGACGATCGCCATCGCGGCGGGCCTGCAGGGCGCCGGCATCGAGCCCTTCTTCGCCATCGCGTACACGCGCTACAACGCCAAGGCGCTCGAGGCCCTCAAGGGCGGCCGGGCTCCCGAGGAAAAGGACGTCTTCTTCGAGGTGAACCCGCTGTTCAAGCAGGTCGCCGCGTCGAACAACTTCTTCGGCATGAGCGAGTCGGCGCTGTGGCGCAAGATCTCCGACAACCACAAGGCCGTGCGGGGCATCCAGTCGATCCCGGAGCACATCCAGCGCCTGTTCCCCGCCTCGCACGACGTGACCGTGGATTTCCACGTGCAGATGCAGTCGATGTTCCACAAATACACGGACAACGGCGTGTCGACGACGCCCAACATGCCGAACTCGCCGACGGCCGAGGACGTGCGCAAGGCGTACCTGCTGGCCTACGAGCTGGGCTGCAAGGGGATCACCATCTACCGCGACGGCTCGAAGTCGCAGCAGGTGCTGAACCTGTCCTCGGTGACCGGCGCCCCGGCCAAGAAGAAGCGCCGCGACCCGGCCGACGCCTTCGGCGTCAAGTCCGAGTACTTCCAGATCAAGACCGGCTACGGGCCGCTGCACGTCCACATCAACTACGACGAGCGCGGGCCCTACCAGGTGTTCACGAACATCCCGCCGCTGGGCACGGAGATCTCGGGCCTGACGTCGCTGTTGGGCATCCTGCTCTCGAAGTACTTCGCCGAGGGCGGGGACCCGATCAAGATCCTCAAGCACCTGAACGCCGTCAAGGGCGACAAGCCCGTCGGCTTCGGCGACAACCACGTGAACTCGATCGCGCACGCGATCAGCATCTCGCTGCGCCGGCACCTCAAGAAGACGGGCTGGATCGACGACAAGCAGGAGGAGGAGGAGAAGGCCAAGGCGGCCTTCACCGAGGTCACGCAGGCCCAGCACTGCCCGAAGTGCTACTCGTCGAACATCGCGCACGAGTCCGGCTGCTCCGGCCCGACCTGCAAGGACTGCGGCTACTCGGAATGCTCCTGAGCTAGACGCGGCAAGAAAAAGCCCCGAGGGCGCGTCGCCCCCGGGGCTTTTTTTGTATGCTCCACGACATGAAAAACACTCTCGCGCTGCTTTGCGTCGCCTGTTTCGCCGCCGCCGGCTGCGCCGGGCCGAAGATCCAGAAGGCCGTGGCCGCTGAGCAGGCAAAATGCAGGACCGAGATGACGAAGGCGCTTGCCCCGGTGCAGTCCGAGCTCACCCAGCTCAAGACGGACAAGACCGACCTGGAGGCCAAGAAGAGCGACCTCGAGGCCCAGGGCAAGGCGGCCCAGGAACGCATCGATTCTCTCACGCAGTCCAACCAGCAGCTCTCCGACACGCTGGCCGGCAGCAAGAACCAGTCCGCCAAGAGCACCGACGAGGCCAAGAAGCGCATCCAGGAGCTGGTCGCGCAAAAAGACGAGCTGAGCCAGAAGCTCGCCGACGTCCAGAAAGCCAAGATCTCGGCGGACCGCAGGCGCGCCAACACGGAAGCGAAGCTCATGGCGAGCCAGGCGGCCAAGGCGGACATCGACGAGAAGCTCGGCGTGCTCGAGGCGGCCAGGACGAAGACGAAGGCCGAGCGCGAGGCGCGCGAGGCGAAGGTGAAGGAAGCGGCCGAGTCGCTGGCGGGGCTCATGCCGACGGAGACGCAGAAGGGCTACTCCACCATCGAACGCGCCGACGACACGTTCGTCGTCACCCTCCAAGAATCCTTGCTCTTCGACCCCAATACCGCGAAGATCAACGACGAGGGGGCCGTGCGCCTCGACAAGCTGGGCGCCGCCATCGCCAAGCTGGACTCTTTCGACCTGCGCGTGGAAGGCCACACCGACAACGCTCCCTTGAAGAAGCAGATCCTGACCCTGGGCGGCTTCTCCAACCGTTGGGAGCTCGGCGCCGCCCGCGCGGTCGCCGTCGCGCGATACCTGGCCGAAAAGTCGGGCGTGGACGCCCGCCGCATCGCGGCCGCGACCCAGGCCGAGTTCAAGCCGCGCCAGACGAACGACACCGCCGAGGGCCGGCAGGCCAACCGGCGCGTCGACCTGGTCTTCTCCTTGCCCGTGGGGGAGGCGCCGACCGCCGCCGCGGCTCCGGCCGCGGAGTCCCCGGTGGACGAGACGCCCGCATCGGCCATCCCCGACACCGAGATGCGGTGAAGCCGCTCCCGCCGGCCGACGGCGCGTGATTCAGGCGCTGCTCGTCCTGCTGCTGCCCTTCGCGGCGGCGGCGCAGTATCTTGCCACGTGGAACGACGGCGCGAACAAGAGCGCCATCGCATCCTTCGTGGCGGAGTCCACGACCCCGGGGGGCAAGTTCTTCGTGCAGCCCGAAGACCGGGTAGCTGTCTTCGATTTCGACGGCACCCTGGCTGTCGAATGGCCGGTCTACAGCCAGCTCGTCTATTGCGCCGACGAGGTGCAAAGCCGGGTGAAGGCCGGCGGCACCGAGGCGGAGAATGCGCTGGCTCAGAAGCTCTTGGCGCTGCCCGGCGACAAGCTTGCCGGCGTCGATGAGCCCACCGAGATCGAACTCTTCGAGGCCGCCTTCTCGAGCGCCACCGGCGAGGAGAACCAATCAAAGGCGCGCGACTGGTTCTTCAAGGCCCGCCACCCGAGCCTGCGCGAGCCGCGGGCGCGCCTGCTCTACGCCCCGATGCTGGACCTGGTCCGCTTCCTCCAAAACGCGGGCTTCAAGACCTTCATCGTCTCGGCCGGCACGAGCGATTTCATCCGCGCGTTCTCGGAGGAGCTCATCGGCGTGCCGAAGGAGAACGTGGTCGGCACCGAACTGGAGCCGCGCTTCGTCGAAGGCCCGCCCGCGCGCGTCGAGCGCACGGAAAAGTTCACGCGCTGGACCAGCGGGCAGATCAAGCCGATCGAGATCGACCGGCGCATCGGCCGGCGGCCGCTCATGGCCTTCGGCAATTCCGACGCCGACATCCCCATGCTCGCCTACGCCACCTCGGGCCCTCGGCGCGGCTTCGGCGCCC
This sequence comes from Elusimicrobiota bacterium, assembly GCA_026388115.1. Lineage (GTDB taxonomy): Bacteria > Elusimicrobiota > Elusimicrobia > UBA1565 > JACRDR01 > JAPLKK01. Next base: position 15,452 of record JAPLKK010000043.1, read on the forward strand.
TCGTCCATCATGACGACGCCGAGCGTGAGTTCGCCTACGACCGGAAGAGCCCGGTAGGCCCTCTCGACAAGGGCCTGGACA
>JAPLKK010000043.1:15554-26958 GCA_026388115.1 Elusimicrobiota bacterium
GGCTGGCGGCAGGGGATGGCGTGTCATCAGCACGAAGGACGACTGGAACGACCTGTGGCCGCAGTGAAGCCCCTCCCCGACGACGGACGGTCCCGCCAACCCGGCCCCATGGAAGAATCCCCCGACACCGCCGCTGGAGAGCATCCACGCCTGTGGGCGCCGTTGCTGGCGGCAGGCGCCACCGCGACGGTATTCTGGCCCGCGGTCCATAACGGCTTCGTCAATCTCGAAAGCCCTGGCGGAAGGCTGGGCGCCTTTTGGCTGCGCACCCTTCGCCTGCCTCTTCTCCACCCGAGCCCCTTCGCGGCCCACCTGGTCAGCCTTCTCCTGCACTCTCTGGCCGCGGCGCTGTTCGCCGCGGTCGCCGCCTTGCTGCTGCGCGCGGCGTGGCGCCAGGACGCGGAAGACCCGCGGACCTGGTGGTGGGGCGGCCTCGCCGCGCTGTTGTTCGCCCTGCATCCCCTGCGCGTGGAGGCCGTGGCCTGGACCGCCGCGCAGCCGGACTTGCTCCACGGCGCGGTCTTCCTCCTCAGCCTGCTGTGTTACTTGAAAGCCGCCGCGCCGGACGGCGCGGCAGCTTGGCGCGCGGGTTTCTGGCTCGCCGCCGGCGCCTGCGCCGTTCTCTCCCCGGGCTTGCCCGCGGCCCTGGCCCTGAGCCTGCCGGTCCTGGACATCTATCCCCTGCGCCGGCTCCCGCCGGACCCGCGTCTCTGGATCTCCTCCGCGTGCCGGAGAGTCCTGCTCGAGAAAGCTCTTTTGGCCGTCCTCGCCTGGATCGCCCTCCGGGCCGGGGCTCCCGCGGCCCTGCCCGCCGCGCCGGGCCTGCTGCAGGAAGCGACCGGGATACTGCGCCGCGGCCTCTTCTACCTCGGCAAGACGCTTTGGCCCGCCGGCCTCGGCCCATTCTACGGCCCCGCGGCCGCGCCCCACCCGCCGTCCGACCGCGCGACGTACATCGCCTGCCTGCCATGGGCCTGGCTCGCCGCGGCCGGGCTGGCCGCCTGGTCTCGCGGCTCGCGGACCCGTCTGGCCTCGGCCCTGGCCGCGACGACGCTCCTGGTCGGCCTGCTCTTCGGCCTGACGCGCCTGCAGCTTGAGTTCTGGCGGAACTCCGAGACCCTCTGGGGCCGCGTCGCGGCCTTGAGGCCGGACGACGCCACGGCGCGCCTGCGGCTCGGCGACATCTACTTCGACAGGCGCTCGATCGCCGAGGCTTTCGCCCAGTACAAGCGCGCCCTCGAGCTCTCGCCCAAGCTGGCCGCCGCGCACTATGCCATGGGCCGCCTCTACGCCTCGGCCGGCGACTACGGATGGGCCGCGCGCTGCTACGGACAGGCGCTGCGGCTCGACCCCAAGGACCTGCGCGCCTACAACGACCTCGGCACCGCGCTCTACACGCACGACGAGGCCGCGGAGGCCGTCAAGCTGTTCCGGCAGGGGCTGGCCCAGGACGTCGACGAGCGTCTGCCCGGCGTGCGCATGGAGCGGCTGAACCTGCTCAACAACCTCGGCAACGCCCTGCTCGGCTCCGGAGACGCGCGCGGAGCGCTTCGGTCCTATCTGGCCGCTTTGCGCCTCGCTCCGGACGACCCGCGGAGCCATTACAACTGCGGGCTGGCTTGGCTGCGCCTGAACCGGCCGGACGAAGCCGCCCTCTGCTTCCGCGACGCGTTGCGCCTGGACCCGGATTTCCGGGCCGCCAAGGCTAATCTGGCCGCGGCCCGGCGCCGGCAGGCGCGGCCCGCCCGGTCTCCTTCCGCAACGCGGCGAACCAAGCGTTGAGCCGCAGGGTCTCGACCGGAGCCCCGATCTCCCGGCGATAGCGTCGCACCTCCTCGGCGACCGCGTCGAAAGGGATCATCCCCGACATGGTCTTGAGCCCGATGATCTGAAGGTCTCCGGGCCGCAGCCAGCGGAACTCGCGGCGCGCCAGCCAGGGCGCAGGCACGGCCCGGCGCAGCACGAAGACCATGGAGACGTCGTCCCAATACACCAGGGCCCAGTCTTTGCCCGGCAAGGCAAGCACGTCGAAGGGCCGCCAGGGGCCGGCCCTCGGGGAATCGAGCCGGTAGCGCGGCCGGTCCAGCGAGAACAAAACAAGCTCCAGTCCGTAGCGGCCCGCGAAGCGCCCCCAAGCCGCAGGATCGGTGATGGCGTCCTCGAGCTCCGGCAGCATGGACGTGAACAGATAGCGGCCGTCCAAGAACACCTTGTAGTCCGGATAGAGGTGATGGTCGAGGTAGCCGCCGCAGTTCCAGGAGTTATAGAACTTGAGCTTGGCCAGGGTCTCCCGCTCTCTCTTGAGGAAGCCCACCGCTCCGGCGGGGACGCTGTCGTTCTGGCCGCGCGGCAGACGGAGCAGGGGCAGGAGCTTGACGAGCCCGACGTCCGCGCGCACGACGAGGGCAATCAGCCCGGCCGCCAGCCAGGGCCGCAGCCGCGACCACCAGGACGGAGACTCCAAGCCTAGGCAGGTCTTGAGGGCCAGCGGCAGCAGGAGCAGGGGGATATAGACGCTGTGGCGGAAGGCTCCCGAGCAGAACAGGCCCATCACCGCCAGGATTCCCAGGTGGGCGCGCGGCAGGCGCACCTTCTGCCAGACGGCCGCGAACGCGGCCGCGAAGGAGAAGAGGATGATGCCCAGATGGGGCAGGTTGGACAGATCGAGGAGCCTGATGTCGCCCCATTCCATGATGTAGTCGCGCAGCAGCATCCAGTCCCGGGCGTGCTGGAGGAAGACGGCATAGAGTCCGATCCCGTAGGGATTGGCAAAGGTCCCCAAGACGCCGGCCGCGGCCTGGGCCAAGGCCAAGCGGCCCGAGGGGCCTCCCTCCGCCGCGTAGAGCAGGCAGAGAACCAAGCCCAGCGGGAAGGCCCCGTGGAGATTGGCCCAAAGGGCATAGCCCGCCGCCTGCAGGGCCAAGAGCGGAACGATCGGGACGCTCCGCTTTCCCGCGCGCATCTCTTCCAGCACGGCAAGCTGGAGCAGGACGAAGAAGAAGGAGAACAGCTCCGGCCGGTAATTGACGTACGGCGAGAGGGTCAAGGCCGCGAGCGGAAGGGCCGCCGCGACCCAGGTCTCGGGCACGGCCCAGCGCCGCAGGAGCAGGGCCAGCGCGGCCAGCAGCCCGAACAGGGCGAGGGACTTGAAGGCCCACAAGGCCCTTTCGCCGCCCAGCCGGTCGAGCCCGTGCAGGACGAGCTGGGAGGCCCATTCGAAATCCACCCAGGGCCGGCCCGCCTTCGTCCATGAGAAGACGTCGACGCGCGGCACGGCGCGGTGCTCGAGCATCCAGCGCGCGGAGGCAAGATGCCACGGCAGGTCCGGGTCCGACACCGGCTTGAGGCAGGCCGGCAGGCACAACAGCAGGGCGGCCGCGAGGAGCCAGCGCCTCAAGGCCAGGCCGTGGTGCTCGGGCCGACTTCCTTCCAGGACTGGCGCACCAGCACGACGTTGAGCATGGGCAGGAGCAGGTTGTCGTCGAAGAAGATTAGGTTGTTTCCGGACGCCGTCCAGTTGCCCACCACCCAGACCGCGCCGAAGACGTCCGCGTCGCCTTGGAAGTTCACGTTGCCGCCCACATAGACGAAGCCGTAGAAGCCCAGGTCGTCGCCCGAACAGGCGCAGCCGCCGGGACAGGAGCATTCGATCGCGTCGGAGAGGTTGCCGATGACGTAGTTGGCCTTGACGTTCTGAAGGCCGTTGTCCGCCGGAAACTGATTGGCGGAGCTGTTGTCCATCTTCTGGTACTCGAGCCAGGCGTTGGTCGGCACCGGCACGTTCACGTTGTTGTTGTAGTTGCCGGAGGGCCCGTACCAGTCGTTGCCGGTGGTGCTGAGGTTTCCCCGCACGATGAAGGTCCCTTTGAGGCCGGGGTTCAGTATGTTGACGTTGTTGTCCCAGTACCAGACGTAGTTCAGGTTGTAGCGGTTGTCGTAGTTCCTGTCTGGGCTGCCGGTGTCCTTCAAGAAGTTCACGACGCAGTTGACGCAGCTGGAGAGCGCGTTGTTGCAGGTGACCTGTTTATTGGTGGCGTTATAGTTGCCGTTGCAGTTGATAGTATTGGTGGCCACGGCCGACGAGCGCAGGGTCGCGAAGTCCAGCACGGGCAGGTCGGGGACCGGATAGCCGGACCACCACTCCAGGTTGTCCGTGTTGGGCGGGGTCAGGCCGTTGGTGTCGTACGGCTGGACCACCTGCTTGGAGAGCTTGCGCGGGAAGGTGTGGTTGAGGCCGTTGCCCGAGACGATAACGTTGTTGATGGCCACCATGGGGCCCCAATGCACGATGGCGGTCCCGCCCTCACTGAGGGTCCCCCCGGTGAAGATGGCCCCCGGGGCGCTGGTGTTCTTGTACACCACCTGGATGGAGCGGGTCTCCTTGAAGAGGGCGTCGCGGCCCTCTCCCCATATCTGCACCTGCCCGCCGTTCACGGCGCTGAACTTGATGCGGTAGGTGCCCCCCGGCACGTCCGTGTAGGTCACGTCGAAGTTGTACCCGGAGAGGGTGAGGCCGGCCGCGGCGCTGGCCCAAGTGTCGGTCGTGCTCTTGAGCTTCCACATTCCCCGGTCGATGGCCGCCTCGGCCAGGTTGAAGGCGGTGGTGCTCTGCCGGTTCTTCACGGACAGCCTCGAGTCCATCTGTATCCACTTCACCACCACGGGCACGATGATGAGCAGGAGGGTCAGCAGGACGACCACCCCGGCCAGTACCTGCCCGCGGGAGGAACCGCGCGGATCCGTGTGTCGGTCCATGTTCAGTCCATGATCCTGACTCGCTCGGAGGCCATGTGCAGGGCTTTGATCTTGCCCCCGTAGATGAGCTCCTGCACGGTCATCGAGACGGAGAGGATGTCCATATCGTCCGAACGCGGATAGGTGAACGCCATGTAGCCGAGGTGCGTGGTGAGCGTCTGGGTCTTGGCGCCGGTCTTGGCGATGAGCTTGTTGCCGCTCTGGTAGAAGACCATGGCGGTGCCTTGCTGCTTGGTGAAGGAGATGCGCGAGTAGTACGGCTGGCCCGAGGCCTGGTCGATGACGATGCTCGCGTTCTGGGCTTGGCGCAGCTCGCGCGTGAGGACGTACATCACGCTGCGCGCCTCCCCCTGCAGGTCGATCCGGACGCGGCTCATCACGAAGAGGCGGTTGGCTTGGATGAGCAGCGCCGGACCCACCGCGGCGACGATGCCGATGATGGCCACGACCATCATGACCTCGGTGAGGCTGTAGCCCGGCCTGGCGACGAGGCCGTTCTCCTCTGTCGCCGTGCCAGGCGAGCCATTCGAGCCCGGCCTCGACCGCAAGCCCGCCCTCACCATGTGAAATCCACCCCCGTATCGATCTGCCCCGCGTACACCTGCCGGCCGGTGACGACCTTCGCCGAGATGCTGACCGCGCCGCTGGAGCTGACGGTGAAATAGCAGGCGCTGACCCGATAGGCGGGGTTGGTGCTTTGGCGGACCCCGACCGAGTAGCTGCCGTCTTCCTGGCTCGAGGTCGCGTAGATGGAGGCGCTGGTCAAGGTAGCGGTACTCAAGGCCGGAGGCGGGATGGACAAGGTCTGGGTGGAGGCGAGGATGAGGACCCCGCTGCTGATGGGATTCGATCCGGTATAGACGTGCCCGGTGATGTAGCCCAGAGCGCCGCTGACGGTGAACGTCGCGCTCCAGACGGTCGCCCCGGTCGGGATGGTGACGGGGCAGGATGAAGGGGAGACGCTTTCCAGGGAATCGACCTCCCCCACCACCGTGTAGTTGCCGGTGGATGCGCTCATGGTGAAGCGGCCGTTGCTGTCGGAGACCGCCTGGTCGTGAGATTGGCCGTTGGAGTCGAAGAGGGCCATCGCTTTGCCGGGCAGGGGATTGGTGCCGTCGCGCGTGACGAAGCCGGTCACCCGGCCGCCCTGGGAAAGCATGAAGTTGACGCCGCTGGTGACCACGCCCAAGCTCACCGACACCCCGACCGAGCTCTGCGCGACGTAGCTGGAGCTATAGCCCGGGTCGCCGGACTGATTGGCGAAGACGTCCACCGAGCCCGGGGAGACCCGCAAGATGTAGCCGCCGGCGTTGTTGGTGGCGGCAATAGCGCCGGCCCCGCCGGGATTGACCGGCACGCCGGAAAGGGCGACCCCGGCCGCGTCGGTCACGCGGCCCGTGATAAAGCCCACCGTGGAGGTCTGGTTGAGGAAAGTGCTGGTGCTCGGGAACTGGTAGATGGAGCCCGTGGCCGATAGGGTCACCGTATCCAGCTGGCACTCATAGCCCCGGCTGGCGATGAACACGGACCAAGTCCCGGTGGCTACGGGAACCAGCGAGAAGAAGGCATAAGGCGGGCTGCCCATGGATGTCGCGGTCACCGGGGAGGAAAGCGTGTCCGTGGCGGAGATGACAGCGCCGAACGGCACCTTGCCCGCCACGATGGTCGCGACGGCGGTGGACGTGTTGTGGGCCCTCACGACGGGGACCGCGGACGTGGAGAAATCCACGGTGTTGTTGCTGGAATCGTAGGCCGGCCCCCACACCCCGCTCACGCCCGCGGTGCTGGCGAAGCGGATAAGCTGCTCCGGTATCTGCAGGCCGTTGCCGCTGGGCGTGGTGACGCAGGTCCCCTCGCACTTGGGCGGGCTGCCGTCGTGGGTCCAGCCCACCGCGTCGATGAGGGCGCCGGACTGGTCGGTGAGCCAGAAGCTCCCGTTGTGGCCGGGATTGAACAGCATCTTGACCTTTGGGGTGGCGGAGATGTTCCAGTTATAGGTGGTCGGGTTGAAACCGGTCGGCGCCCGGCTGCAGTAAGTGTTCGCGTCGTCCGTGTAAACGGCGTCGGCGTTGACCTGCGTCCCGGCCACCGTGAAAGTGTGGGTGTTGGCGATGAGGTAATAGCCTCCCGAGGAGATGGTGTTGTTGTAGTAGGTGAGCTTAATGCCGTAGGTGGAGTCCGTGCACGTCACGTTGTTGGCGCTGGAGAAGTTGCTCTGCGCGTTGAGCTTGATGAGCGGCGGGCTGCCGCCGATCCACCTGGCTGATGAGCGGCCCGGTATTCATCCATGCCACGCCGACCACGGAGCCGGAGCTCATGGGCGTCAAGGCGAAGGCCGGGCTCGGCGTCACGGTCTGGTTGGCGCCGACGTTGACGGCCGTGATCCGCGTGAAGTAGCCCCGCGCGGAGGCCACCACGTTGTAGCTGCCCGGCGAGAGGTTGATGACGAAGTTACCGTTCGCGTCGCTGGTGTCCTGGTAGCCCTGGTCCTGGGCGGCCACGACGAGGGCCCCGCTCACGCCCGCGCCGGTGTTGACGTTGGTCACCACCCCGCTGATGATGGCGTTGGCCATGACCGTGCTGGGATTGCCCATGATGGTGGTGAGCTGGAGGAGCTTGTTATCGCCGCCTTGCTTCCAGACGACGCTCACCGTGATGAGCCGCATGCCCGCGTCGGGCGCGTCCGGCGAGAGCGTGACGACCCGGCCGGAGTTGTCGTCGGCGGCCTGGACATAGGTCAGGCGGGTGAAAGTGACGCCGCCCTCCGTGATGGTCTCCGGAGGGAAATAGCCGGGGTCGTAGGGCACGTACGGAGTGAAGTCCCTGTTGAACGCGGGCGCCGAGGTGACGATGACCGAGTAGTAGTTCAGCTGCTTGAGGATCTGCATCTTCTCTTGGAGGATGTTGATGGCCAAAGTCTTCGCCTTGGCGTTCTGGACAGCCTTCTGGATGCTGGCGAAGGCCCCCAGCAAGCCCAGGACGCCCACGGACAGGACGGCGACCGCGATCATGAGTTCGATGAGCGTGACGCCGGCGGCGGAGCGAAGCCTCTCACCCCGGGGGATTCCTCTCGATGACATCATTCGACAGAGTCAAGTTTAAGGCATCTCGCCGAGCAATTCAACTCCCAACATGTCGGGGAAGGTCAGAAGGCAGATTTGCTAGACTCCCCCCGTGGCGCATCGACGTCCCGGCGCCCTCATCGTCCTCGAGGGCCCTGACCGCTCCGGAAAATCAACGCAGGCCGCCTTCCTGGTCCGCGAGCTGCGCTCGCGGGGGCTGAGCGTCGTCCATACCCGCGAGCCGGGCGGCACGGGCTTCGCCGAGGCGATCCGGCGGATCCTTCTCGACCCGCGCCACAAGGTCCAGCCTTTGGCCGAACTGCTCCTCTATGAAGCGGCGCGCGCCCAGCATACCCAGGAGCGGCTCGTGCCCGCGCTGAAGGCCGGAGCTGTGGTCGTGTGCGAGCGCTACACCCTCGCCACGCTCGTCTACCAGGGCGAGGCCCGCGGCTTGGACATCCCCATGATCCGGCGGCTCAACAGGGTCGCGACCGGCGGGCTCAAGCCCGATCTGACGCTCGTGCTCGACGTTCCTGACCGCGAGTTCCATCGCCGCCAGTCCAGGCGACCCGACCGGTTGGAGCTGGAGTCGCGCCGCTTCCGCCGGCGCGTGCGGGAAGGCTACCGCCGCCTGGCCAAGACCGAGCCGCGCACCGCGCTCATCGACGCCGACCGCTCGCTTGAGGCGGTGCATGAGGAGATCCGGAGACGAGTCCAACGGTTATTGAACGGTAACCCTCACCCCGACCCCTGGCGTCGAGGTCGTTCTCCTCTGACGCCGTGCCGGAGGCTTATCAAGCCGACGGCGCTCCCGCTTCGCGGGAAAGGGAGAACGGCATGAGCCTTTCGAAGATCCGTGGGCAGGCGCGGGCGCTGCGTCTGCTCAAGCCCCTTCTCGTCTCGCGCCGCCTGCCTCCGGCCCTGCTCTTCTTCGGTCTCGAGGGCGTCGGCAAGGCGACCACGGCTCTCGAGTTCGCCAAGGCGCTCAACTGCCTGAAGCCCTCGGCGGACGGCGACGGATGTGACGCGTGCGCGTCGTGCACGCAAGCGGACAAGGGCATCGACCCCGACCTCAAGCGGGTCAACGCGGCCTACCAGGCCGGGCTGCGCGAGGAGGAGGCGGAGCGCCAGCGCACCATCCGGGTGGACACGGCGCGCCACGTCATCAAGGAGATGGAGATGACCTCGCTCACCGGGCGCTGGAAGATCGCGGTGCTCGAGGACGCCGAGCGCCTTGAGATCGAAGCGGCCAACGCCCTGCTCAAGTCGCTGGAGGAGCCGCCGCCGCGCACCCTCTGGATCCTCGTCAGCTCGCGGCGCGACCGGCTCTTGCCGACGATCCTTTCCCGCTGCCACCGCGTGCCGTTCTCGGCGCTTTCCGATGAAGACGTGGTCGGCGTGCTCCAGACGGCCGGCGTCCCCGCCGCCGAGGCGCCCCGCTTGGCCGCCCTGGCCGAGGGCTCGCCGGGCCGCGCCCTGGCTCTGCGGTCCCTCGATGTGCCCGAGCCCGAAGCCTGGGCCGGCGACCCTCTCGCCCCCTTCCGGCTCGCCGACAGCCTGCCTCGCGAGCTGCATCTGGCGCGCCCGCTCGTCGAGGCGCATCTTCGCCGCATCGCGCGGCGGCTGCGCGAGCGCGACGGGCCGGACTCGCGCAAGACGCGCGACGGCCTGCGCGAGATCTCCCGCTTGTCCGGATTTTTGCGTTCGAACGCCGACCCGCGGCTCGTCCTCGAGCTTGCGGCGCTAGAGCTGCAAGACTCTCCCCGACAAGCCCAGGACAAAGCATGAAGCCCTACTACATCACCACGCCGATCTACTACGTGAACGCCGCCCCGCACATCGGCCACGCCTACACGACCCTCGCGGCCGACATCCTCAACCGCTTCCGGGTCATGCGGGGCGAAAAGACGCGGCTCTTGACCGGCACCGACGAGCACGGCTCGAAGATCGAGGAGGTGGCGAGGGCTCGGGGCGTGACGCCCAAGGCGCACGCCGACGAGATCTCCGGGGAGTTCCGGCAGCTCTGGAAGGACCTCGAGGTGCGCTTCGACGACTTCATCCGCACGACGGAGCCGCGCCACGAGGAGACCGTGCAGGCGGTGTTCAAGGCCCTGCACGAGAAGGGCGACATCTACAAGGGCTCCTATCGCGGCTTCTACTGCGTCTCGTGCGAGACCTACTGGACGCTCGGCGAGCTCGGCGACAAGCGCGTCTGCCAGAACCCCGATTGCGGCAAACCGCTGCGCGAGGTCGAGGAGGAGAGCTATTTCTTCAAGCTCTCGCGCTTCCAGGGGCCGCTGCTCGAGCATTACAAGGCGCATCCCGAGTTCCTGCAGCCCCAGGCCCGCGCGCCGGAGATCCTGCGCTGGGTCGAGGGCGGCCTCAAGGATATCTCCGTGTCGCGCACGAAGGTCGCCTGGGGCGTGCAGGTGCCCTTCGACCCCCAGCACACCGTCTACGTCTGGTTCGACGCCCTCCTCAACTACGTCTCGGCGCTGGGATACAAGCCGGGCCAGCCCCCGACGAAAGAGTTCTCGGAGTACTGGCCGGCGGACGTGCACCTGGTCGGCAAGGAGATCTTCCGGTTCCACGCCGTCATCTGGCCGGCGATGCTGATGACGCTCGGCCTGCCCCTGCCGCGCACGGTGTTCGCACACGGGTGGTGGACGGTCGAGGGCGAGAAGATGTCGAAGTCGAAGGGCAACTTCATCGACCCGCGCGACATCATCAAGGATTACCGCCTCGACGCCTTCCGCTACGTCCTGTTCCGCGAGATGCCGTTCGGGGCCGACGGGAATTTCTCGCGCAAGGCGTTCCACGAGCGCTACAACGCCGACCTCGCCAACAACCTCGGCAATCTCGTCGCGCGCACCTGCGAGATGGTGGACAAGTTCCTGGCCGGGCAGCTGCCGGCCAAGCCCCCGGCCGAGCCGCCGGCCAAGACGCGCGAGGCGATCGCGGCAAGCCAGGGCATCTATGACGCCATGGAGAAGCTCGCCTTCTACGACGCGCTGACGCGCATCTGGCAGATCATCTCGGGTCTGAATCTGTACATCGACCAGGAGAAGCCCTGGAAGACGATCAGCACGGACCCCGAGCGGGTGAAGCTCGTCCTGTTCGATGTGGTCTGGTCTCTGCGCCTGGTGGCCGGCTGGCTCACGCCGTTCATGCCCGAGACGTCCGCCAAGATGCAGGCCCAGCTCGGCGTGCGGCAGTTCCCCGCGCCGCTCACGGCCGAGGAAGTGCTGGCGGGCGGCCCCTCGGGCGCGCGGATCCAGAAAGCCCCGCCGCTCTTCCCGCGAAAACCGCCGTTGCCCGGCGGCAAGTAGACAAGGGAATGCCCTCACCCCCTCCCGCTCCCGCTTCGCAGGAGAGGGAGAACGACGGCGTTCCGGCTTCGCCAGAGAGCGGGCGCCGCCGCGCTTTGAGCGGCTGGACGCTCGCGATCCCGGTCGCGGCGTTCTTCGCCTCGTTCGCCGTCTCGACCTGGTCCATCAAGGCGCACTTTGAGGGCGGGCTGTCGCACGAGTTCTGCAACTACGCCGAGATCGGCCGCAACCTGCTCGAAGGGCGCGGCCTGCGCACGC
>JAPLKK010000043.1:26982-47920 GCA_026388115.1 Elusimicrobiota bacterium
TCGACCGTGGCTTTCTTGGACCAGCGCGGCCTCGCGTTCACGGGCCTGGCGCCCGTCCTCGACCGCTTCGCCTGGCAGGCCGTGTTGACGGCCGGCGCCGAGCGGATCGCCGGCGGCGGCGATGGCGCCGTCCTCGCGCTGTCGGCCGTCACCCTCGCCGCGCTGGCCGCGCTCACCGCCGCCGCCGGACTCGCCTTCTTCGGGCCGTGGGAAGCGGCGCTGGCCGGGGCCTTCGTCGCGCTCGATCCGGCGTTCCAGCGAGGCTTCGTCCTGTGGGGTCTGCCGGATTTCGGCTTCGCGGTCCTGGTTCTCGCGCTCACCTGGCTTCTCGCGGCTCCCGATGAGCTCAAAACCGCGCGCACGGCGGCGGCCGGCGCCGTCGCGGGCCTCGCGTGGCTGCAGCGCTCGAACCTCCTGCTCTGGCTGCCGATCTTCGCTTGGAAGCTCGGCCGCGGAAAGGGCGGCGCGCGGCGGCTCCTGGAGTTCTTCGGCGCCGCGTGCCTCGTAAGCCTGCCGGCCTTGCTCTACAACCGGCGCTGGTACGGCTCGCTGACGCCGCCGACGTTCGCTTGGAACCTCGCCCACCACGTCGTCGTGGACACGCCGCCCTGGCTGCACTATCGCGTCTTCACCGCGCCCGAGGCGCTTGCCCACCCGGCGGAGCTTTCGCGCAAATTCCTCTATTACCTTTGGCTCCATGCGCGCGAGCTGCACGGCTGGTGGGCGATGAGATTGGTGTTCCCCGTCGCGGTGCTGGGCGCGTGGTCCGTCGAGCGCGACCGGCGCCGCCGGCCGCGCGACTGGGCACGACTGTGCGGCCTCATGCTCGTCACGCAGATCGTCGCCTTCTCCTTCCTGCGCTTCGAGCTCTTGGGCCCATGGGTCGGCGGACGCTATTACCTCTGGGTCGCGCCCATCCTATTCCTTCTTGCGGCGCACGCGGCGGCCCATCTCGGAAAGGGAGCCGGACTCCCCCTCGCCGCCCCCCTGCTGTTCGCCGCGGCCAACCTGACTCTGTTCCTCCACGGCCTTCTCGGGCCGCAGGGAGCGCCCGCGCATCCCGCGGCCTCGCGCGTCGAGGCCTGGCCCGAGATGACGGCCCTGAGATCGCTTCCCGAAGACTGCATCGTGGCCACCAACCTTCCGGCCCAGGCGGCCTGGTACGCGCGACGCTCCGCGGTGGCCCTGCCGGCGGAGCCCGAGGACCTCTTGCGCATCGACGCGCGCCATCCGATGGACGCGGTGCTCGTGAGCACGCTGACGGCGGCGGAGCCCTATAACACGCCGGCCTGGGCCGCGCTCATGGCCGACCGCCGCGCGCTCGCCGCTTTCGCTGTCCGCGGGCGATGGGTCGTGCGGCGGGATCTTGGGACGTCCGTTCTCCTTACCCGAGAAAAAGCCGGCCTTTGAGGCGATGCGGTACTACAAGCCCGAAGACAGATAGCGCCGCGCGTCAGACAGGGCCCGGAGCCGCAGGATCCTTCGGCTCCGGTACCGCGGGGTCCTTCGGCTCCGGATGGTGGTCCGGCGTCTTCTTCGGCCGGCCCGTGATCCCCGTCAGACCCGAGACGACGTAGAGCAGGAAGATGACGAAGATGGCGTTCTGCGGGTAGAAATAGACCAAGCCCGCGACCGCCAGCACCGCCGCGAGCAGCGGCAGGTTCTTGCGCCCCAGCAGCTTCACCTGCTTGAACGCGCCGTAAGGGATGCTCGACACCATGAGCAGCGCCAAGCCGACCACGACGAACGGCGCGGCCCATGGCAGGATGTCCACCTTGCTCATGATGGGGCCGAGCGAGCCCGAGGGCCGGTTCTCCAGGATGTCGTAGACGAGCACGAAGGAGGCGAGGAAGCCCGCGCCCGCCGGGATCGGCAAGCCCTGAAAATGGCTCTTGGAGCCGGTGCCGGCGTGAGCGACCGCGTTGAACCGCGCCAGCCGCAGGCCTCCGGCCAGCGCGAAGGAAAACGAGAGCGGCACGCCCCAGGCGCCGTAGTCCTTCAGCGTGAAGGCGTACATCATGTAGGCGGGCGCGACGCCGAAGGTGGCGAAATCGGCGAGCGAGTCGAACTCGATGCCGAAGGTGCTCTCGCCGCGCACCAGGCGCGCCACGCGGCCGTCGAGCATGTCGAAGACGATGCCGGCCAGGATCGAGGTCGCCGCCGAGGCGAAGTCGCCGCGGCTCGAGGCCAACAGCGAGTAGTAGCCGCAGGCCATATTGCCCATCGTGAACAACGAGGGCATCAGCACCTGCCCGCTTCGCTTGAGCTTTACGCGGTCCATTGCGCGATGGGAGTGACGCCGCCGACCACCCGGTCGCCCGGCCGGACGACCGGCGCGGCCTTGGCGGGCAGGTGGACGGCCACCTGCGAGCCGAAATAGATGATGCCGTAGCGCTCGCCGGCCTTGACGACGTCGCCTTCCTTGCACCAGGTCTCGATGCGCCGCGCGATGGCTCCCGCGATCTGCTCGACGACCACGGGCTCGCGGCCCTCCGGAGCGATGCGGACGAGCGAGCGCTCGTTCCACGCCGCCTCGGGCTCCATGGCCATCGCGAAGCGTCCTTCGTGGTACTGGACCTTATCCACGGTCCCGGAGCAGGTGTTGCGCTGCACGTGCACATTGAAGATCGAAAGGAAAATTCGGATGGTGGTGATCGCGTCGGTGCCCTCGCGCGCCACGCTCAGCACGCGCCCGTCGCCGGGCGAGTAGAGCTTGCCCGCGTCAGTCGGCGTCGGCCGGTCCGGGTCGCGGAAGAAATACGCGCAAAAGCCGGCGAAAAGCACGCCGAGCGCGGCCGGCCCCCAGCCATAGGGCCCCGCGATGAGGCCGACGACCCCCACGACGAGGCCGCCGATGATGAAGCGGTATCCTTGTTTTGCGATCTTCACTTAAAACCTGGGCGAGGTGGGACTCGAACCCACACGGCCTTTCGGCCAGAGGATTTTAAGTCCTCCGCTTCTACCAGTTTAGCCACTCGCCCGCCACCAAGGGACATGATACCTTCCCCGAATTTGAGGGATTTCTTACCTCAGCGCCGCCGCCGAGGAAACCCACGGCTGAGTCCGCAGCGTCTGCCATTCCACCACCTGCCCAAAAATAGACCGATGCGTTGACCAGCCTCGCGGCGATGCGACGCAGGCCTTCGCCAGCAGGTGCTTGCGCTCCAGACACAGACAGCCGTCCCTGTAACAAGCGGCCAGAACTTTCTGCGCAGAAAGCTTACCGTATTTTAGAACAAAATTGCCGTTCCCTCGTGGATGTATTTTTCCCACCGCACCGAAGGAATCCGCAATCCGGTGCTTTAGCCAGTCCATGAAGCGCCTGGAGGCCGAATATACCCGCAAAGACCACTGTTCGCCGCCGTTTTGAGGATGGATCCAACTCCGGATCGACCCGTCGCCGTCAATCACCCCCCGAATGAAGTCCGGGAAGTAAGCGGTCGGGATGTCCAGTGGTCCGATTGTATGCGATTTGGCCGGCGTAAGACCCAGGCCGGCCATGAAAGCGAACAGAGGCCGACTGCAGATTTGAATGCCGTGGGCGAGTTGCCCATGCCCATTGAACTTGCGGCCCACACAATTCGTTATGCCCAACCGCCGCTTGATAAGCGCCAAGTACTCCTCGTCCTTTGCCGTAATCGTTACGACAGGCTTCGCCCGAGCTAGACACCCATCCGTGGCAACCAGCCCGACCAAATACCACAGATCGTTCACGTCGACCAACTCAAGGCGAATCACGGCACCCCCCACTTACACGTACGAACGAAGCGCTGAAAAGTTCCCCCATACCACGCAGGAGAAATAGGCCCGTTCCCCTCCCTCGCCTCAACTTTAACAGCCCCGCCGCCCTCACGCAACCGAATTTCTCAGAATCCCCCGGGCTCATGCTCAACAGGAGCGATCCACTGCCTGCAGTTAGACAGACTCAACTCGCATCTAACCGACGAGAAGCACGCCCATCGGTTGGAGCCTGATGAGATTCAGGCTGTAGTTACCTTACTTGCCCAAAGGGTCGCTGAAGCGAATAAGAAGACGTGCGGCTGCCTCCTCGCGTGGCTAGCGTCGCTATTCCGTTTTCGCCGCACTGCGTAGCTGCCGGGCGCTGCTACCGGGACCGGTCGGACTCGGCGCCTAACAGGCTCACCCTCCCGTAGAGATACGCGAACTTCTCGCCGGGGTCCGCCCAGATAGAAAGCGCCTTGCCGCCGTGCTTCCTGCTCAGCGATTTCTGCGTGGACCGCAGGTCGGGTTGGATCGATATCGGCTTCGACACCGCTCGTTCTACTACGGCCGGAAGGAACCAATCCTCGCTACCCTCCGGCGCGTACGTCTTCCACGCGTCCTTGTCGGTCGCGAACACGACCTTGCCGCTCGAGTCCAGGGCGACGAGCATGAAGCCCCAGTTGTCGCCGCGGCGGGCGCCGACGGTGAACAGGTCGTCGTCGTGCAGCGTCGCCTTCGCCGAGAAGGCGTCCTTGCGCCCCTCATTCCCACGGGTCTTGAAATCCGGCGAATAGTCGCGCAGCGGCCTGCCGTTCAGATAGACGTCTGCGTCCTCGGTCACGTGCCAATAGACCGTCACCGGACTCCCCCCCGGCCTGTCGTCCGGCGGCAAGACGGTTCGCTTGCGGACTTCCTGCGGCTTGACCTCTTGAGGCTTAACTTCTACCGGCTCCGCTTCCTGCGGCTTGACCTTCGGCTGCTCGCGCACCGTCTCTTTCTTCGGCGCCGGCTTCGGCTTGGCGGGAAGCTGCAGGCTCAGGTCGGGCTCCTCGTCGAGCTTGCCCTCCTCGGCTGCCTTCAAGTCTTGGAACGCCTTGCCCGACTTGGACTTCGTATCGTCGGACGAAGCCGGCAGCGCGCACAGCGCCAGAGAAACGAAGGCGAAGCCGGCCGCTCGGAAGATGTCTTTCATGATCGCTCTCCTGCTGGACGATTTTACCACGGATGGAGACTCCTCTGTGGGCGGAACGGTCACTTCGGCCGCGGAGCATCCAGCTCGCGGGTCTTCCGCTGCTCGCGCCAGTACCAGAGGCCGCCCGAGACAAAGAAGAGGATCACGCCCGGGATGGTCGGCCCCGCGAAGAGGATATGGAAGAAGGAGGCGACCGCGACGAGGAAGAGGAACCAGCGGTAGGCTCGCCGCGTATTGCGCATCGGGGGCCACATGATACAATAGTCGCCTCACGGTAGGAGGCCACCCAGATGAAATCCCTTTGGATCGACAATCGATTCGTCTCATCTTCGGGAAAGGCGATCCCGGTCATCGACCCCTCGAATGAAGAGACGATCGACGAGGTCGCCGACGCGACGTGCGAGGAGGTGGGCCGCGCGGTCGCGTCGTCGCGCAAGGCGCAGGCGCACTGGTGGAACAAGGTCTCGGCCCACGAGCGCGGGGAGCTCCTGCACGAGATCTCCCGCCGGGTCAAGGCGAACGCCTCGAAGCTCGCCGAGACGCTGACGCGCGAGGGCGGCAAGCCGCTTCGCGAGAACATCGACGAGCTGGGCTGGGTCGCCAACTGCTTCGATTACTACGCGGAGCTGGGCCGGCATCAGCGCGGGCGCGTCATCCCCTCCATCGAGCCGAGTCAGCTGAGCCTCGTGCTCAAGGAGCCCTACGGCGTGGTCGCCGCGATCGCTCCGTGGAACTATCCCCTCCTGCTCATGGCCTGGAAGGTCGCGCCGGCTCTCGCCGCGGGCAACGCCGTGGTCATCAAGCCCGCGTCGCAGACGCCGCTGTCGACCTTGATGATGTCCGAGGTCTTCGACTGCCTGCCGCCCGGCACCGTGAACATCGTGACGGGCCTGGGTTCGACGGCGGGCGACGCGCTCGTGCGCCACCCCGACGTGGCGATGGTGGCGTTCACCGGTAGCCTCGAGACCGGCAAGTCCATCGCGCGCATCTGCGCCGACTCGGTGAAGAAGTGCCACCTGGAGCTCGGCGGCAAGGACGCCTTCGTGGTGGCCGAGGACGCCGACCTGGAGGTCGCGGCGCGCGCCGTGGCCTGGGCCGCCTTCCTCAACTGCGGCCAGGTCTGCACCTCGGCGGAGCGCATCTACGTGCACCACACCATCGCGCAGGAGTTCATCGAGAAGCTGGCCGACTTCACCAGAAGCCTCGTCATCGGCCCCGGCATGGGCCCCGACACCGACGTCGGCCCGATGATCGGCGGCGAGTCCCGCAAGAACGTCGAGGCGCATGTGGCCGACGCGATCAAGCGCGGCGCGAAGCTCGTGGCCGGCGGCAAGCGCCCCTCGCACCTCAAGAAGGGCTTCTACTACGAGCCGACCATCCTCGCCGACGCCGACCACCGGATGGCGGTGATGCGCGACGAGACGTTCGGCCCCGTCTGCCCCATCCAGACCTACAAGGAGTTCGACGAAGCCGTCGAGCTCGCGAACGATTCCATCTACGGGCTCGGCGCGAACCTGTACACCAACGACGCGAAGAAGGTGAAGAAATTCTTCGAGCGCGTGCAGGCCGGCACCATCTGGATCAACGACCCCCTCACCGACAACGACGCCGGCCCCTTCGGCGGCTACAAGGCCACCGGCGGCGGCCGGGAGCTCGGCGAGGAAGGCCTCGAGGAGTTCCGCCAGTCCAAGCACGTCCACTGGGACTTCGAGCAGAAGGCGAAGCCTTGGTGGTACCCGTACGGAAAGAAGACGAGCGTCAAGCTCGCCCAGGCGAAGTAACCCCCCGCCCCTGCCCGGGGGCAGCCACCCCCACAAGGGGGGAGGGAGAGCATCGGCCGTCCCCCTCGACGGGAGAGGCAGGCGATTACTGCGCCTGCTGGCCTTGCGCTTGCGCGCCTTGTGGAGGGCCCGGCATCCCAGGTATCGCCGGCATCCCGGCGGGCATCCCAGCCGGCATGCCGGGCGGCATGCCCGGCGGAGCCTGCTGCTGCCCGTGCTGAAAGCCGAAAGGCTTTCCGAAGCTGTCCATCTGCCCGCCGCCGCGCTGCCCCGGGCTTCTCCCCCGGGCGCCTTTGTCCATCTGCTTCAGCGTCAGCTTCTTCTTCTGCGGCGCGGGCTTGATCGGGTTGGGGATGCCGGTTCCGCCGGTTTGGTCGACTGCGGCGGCCGCGGGCTCGCTCGGCTCATCCGCGGCTTCCTTCTGCTTCTTGCCTTTCTTGGGCTTCTCGTCGCGGATCGGCTTGCCGTCCTCGTCGAAATGGTAGGCGTGCTGGCCGGTCTCCATCGACTTGACAAGATATTTCGAGTCCTCGTCGGGCCCGTCGTCCGCAGTCTTCTTCTTGGCCTTCCTCGGCTTGGGCTTGGGCTGGTCCTCCCCGTCGTCGGAGGAGATCTTATATTTCGGCCCGTGCCCGGAAGAGAACACGTAATGGTGCCCGCCGTCGACCGACTTCGAAAGGTATTTCGAGTCTGACGGGGATCCTTCGCCCGTCTTCGGCTTGGCCTTCTTCTTTTTGGCCATCGCCGGCATGCAGGCGAGGAGGACGACCAGCAGCGCCGCGAGCGCCTTCTTCATCGTGTCTCTATCAGGTGCGTGCCGGGCTTTCAGCCTGCCACGCTACCTCACTAGTATAAGCTAGGGAAGCGGACTCTGCCAGAGGGCCTTGCCGACGAAGAACGGGCCCAGGCTCGAGAGGAACTCGGAGGTCTGTCGCGACTTGCGCATCGCCTGGACGCAGAGGGACAACGGATCGAGCCTCGGCCCGATGAGGCCGATGATGAAATCGTTGTCTTTGGCGTCCAGGCCGAAGCACGCCAGCCGCATATCCTGCGCGAGGCCGGCGTCGCCGAAAGCGCGCCCGATGTTGCCGTGCTCTTTGAGCACCTGCATCTGCTCCTCGTGCGGCAGCTTGCTGAAGGTCCCTGTGCGGCGCAGCGGATACCAGATCGCCCACGGCTGGGCGGGGTCGAGCACGACGCGCCGCGGCCGCTTGAGCAGCCAATCCTCGAGGTCCGGCTCGTAGCCCAGCGCGTAGGTGCGGCCGAACATCGTCATCTCCGGCTTGAGAGTCAGCCGATCGAAGCTCGGGGCGTTCAACACCTCGCGCAGCCGGCCCGTGAAGAGGCCCGGGTCCCCAGCGAAGGCCAGCACGCCCACGCCGCGAGGGTCGTTGGCATCAAGATACAGCACCGAGGCGAGGCCGGACTTGCGAAGCCCCTCGACGAGCGGCCGGGGGTCGCGGCAATCCGTGAAAACGGTGAGCTGCAGGAACAGCCGGCGGTCCATCGATTGGCGCGCGCCCTGGCGCACCCCGCCCTTCTCGGCGATGTCCAGCGCCTCTTTCTGCTCCCCCTGCGGCGGTGTGTGTGTCATTGGAACCCTCTCGCGGTAACCTCGGTGCACAACCGCCGGAAGATCGTCAAGATCGCGACATGGTGGTCGTCCACCTTGACGTCGTAGATGCCCTTGAGGGCGGGGTGCTTGGCGCGGATGTCCGCCAAGGCGCGCTCGTAGCCTCCCTTGCCCGCGCCGGCCGCCACCCGCGTGGCGTTGATGCCGAGCCCGATGGGGATGCTGACGCCCTGCTGGCAGGCCTGGCCGCGCACTTCGCCGGCGTCGACGGCTCCCGGCGGCAGGCTGGCGGGCGTAGGCGAGGCATAGGACAGCGACCCCTGCCCGCCGAAGAATACGACGAGGCCGCTCAGCTGCAAGAGGCCCGGGTGCGCCTCCCACGACGCGGTCTCTTGAGCGGCGGCGGAAAGGGCGAGCAGGATCAGCGCCTGGATCATCGCTTGGCGACGCGGGCGCTCATCACCGTGCAGGTCTTGGCGTAGAGGCCCAGGACGTAGCTTGTGACCTTCTGGTCCACCCGCACGTCATAGAGGACGCCGTCCGGAGCGGAGGCGAGAGCGTCCTTCGTCGCCGCGGCGTAGCCGCCGTCGCCCCAGGCGACCATATAGAGCACCGAACGGCTGCACGAGGAGCCCTGCACCGACGGGTCGGAGGGGTCGGCCTTCACCTCGGCCGGCGTGGCCGAGCGGTAAGCGCGCGGGTAGCGCACGTTGGCATACAGGCAGCCGCCCAGAGCGACGGCGAGCAGGAACGGAACAAATCTCCTCATGGAACACTCCGACGGAAGCTGAGACCGGTCGATTATAGCGGTTTGCTACAATTAAGCCTACGCGCGCTTCTGCCGACAGGCGGCAGAGCGCGCTAAAAATGTCATTGATAAGTCATATCGATTGGGTGGAGGTACCGTTCGAGGTGCCCGGCGACCATGCCGGCGCCAGGGTGGACGCTTATCTTGCCCGCCGCTTGCATCGCTATTCGCGCGCCGAGGTCCAGCGCTTGATCGGCTCGGGGCGGGTGAGCTTGCGCGGCCGCGCGGTCAAGGCGGCCGCCCGCGTCGGGCCGGGCGACCGCATCGTGGTCCGCTATCCGAGGCGCGAGGAGCCCCCTTCCCGCCATGCGTCCCTCGATGTCCTTTACGAGGACGGCTCTCTGCTCGCCGTCGCCAAGCCCGGCGATCTGCTGAGCCATCCCACCGACAAGATCGTCCGCGGGGCCGCGACGAGCATCCTGCGCGAGCAGTTCGGCGCGCGCCTTCACCTCGTCCACCGCCTCGACCGCGAGACGAGCGGCGTGCTGCTCTTGGCCAAGGACCCGGCCGCCGCTCGCGCTTTGACCGACGCGTTCACGCGCCGGCAGGTCGCCAAGGAGTATCTCGCCCTGGTCCGCGGCCGCGTGGCGTTCTCGTCGCGAGCCGTGGACCTTCCGCTCGGCCGCGAAGGCGGGGAGATCAAGGTCCGCCAATCCGTGACGAAGGACGGCCAGCCCGCCGCGACGCAGTTCCGACGGCTCGCCGTGGGCGCCGGAGCCTCGCTCGTCGCCGCCGCCCCGCGGACCGGCCGCCTGCATCAGATCCGCGTCCATCTCGCGTCCCTCGGCCATCCCGTGCTCGGCGATAAACTGTATACCGAGGACGGCGCCGCCTACATGAAGGCGGTCCGGCGGACCCTTTCCACCGAGGATATCGCGGCCCTCGGGGCCGAGCGGCAGATGCTCCATGCCTGGCGGCTCCGGCTCGCCCATCCCTCGACCGGCCGTCCTCTGGAAATCACCGCCCCCCCGCCCGAGGACTTCGTCGCTTGCGCCCGGGCCCTCGGCATCGACGTGATGGGAACCGTCCGATGAGCCTCTTCGGCCGAGCCCCGCGCAAACGGGCGGGCGGCGAAGAAGCCCCGCACATCAAGGCGATCTTCTTCGACATCGGGAACGTGCTGCTGCGCTTCAACGCCCGGCAGGTCCTTCGCCGCATCGCCGCCGCCGTCGGGCGCCATCCGGTCCGCGTGGGCCAATACTTATGGAAGTCGGACATCGGCGAGCGCATCGAGCTCGGGGAGATCGACGGCCGCGCGCTTTACGGCCTGTTCCAAGAGGAGCTCAACTATTCCGGCGACTACCGGGAGTTCTGCAAGCTGTGGTGCGACCACTTCACCCTGCACCGGGGCACCGCCGCCCTGCTCAAGATGCTCACGCGCACGCACCGGGTCTATCTGCTGTCGAACACGAACGCCTTGCACTACGACTTCATCCGCGAGCATTACGTCTTCCCCTCGCAGGTCCACGGCGCGGTCTTGTCGCACGAGCTTCACCTGCGAAAGCCCGACGCGCGGATCTACAAGGCGGCGCTCCGGATCGCGGGCGTGCGCGCCGACGAGGCGCTCTTCATCGACGACCTCGCGGAGAACGTGGAGGCCGCGCAGCGCGTGGGGATGCACGCCGTCCAGTTCACGCGCCTGCCGTCGCTGGTGCGCCACATGAAGGCCTTGGGGATCCTCGACGGCCGCTGAGCTCCTCATCCGGGTGAAGGCCCACCCGGACTCCTCCTCGAACCGCGTCGAGCAGCGCGGCCCGGCCGCCTACGAGGTGTGGGTGCGCGCCCCGGCCGAGCAAGGCCGCGCCAACCGCGCCGTGCTCGCCCTGCTCGCCCGCGAGCCGGGCCTCGCGGGCCGGCGGCTGCGGCTCGTCAAGGGCCTGACGTCGCCTTCGAAGATCGTATCCGTGCTCTAGGCCTGCGGCCGGGCAACGCACAGGGGACGGCGGGAAAGGAAGCGGGCTCCGCCAGAAGTTCCGGCGGACTTGGGGCGCGCGTGACGGCGCGCCCTTTCGCGCACTCGGCCAGAAGCGGGCAGGCGCGGCAGCAGGCGGGGACGGACGCCGGCGGGCAGCGGCCCGAGATGCCGAGGTGGCACAGCGCGAAGTCGTACTTGAGAGGATCGGCCGGGTCCGCCTCGGCGAGCCGCCGCGTGATGGCCCTCGCCGTCTGCCAGCCGCCCGTGCGGCGCCGCGTCAGCCCCAGGTAGCGCGAGATGCGCAGGACGTGCGTGTCGAGCGGCACGATCAGCTTCGAGGGCTCGAGGAAGGTCCACAGGCCGAAGTCCACCCCGTCGTCGGGCCGGACCAGCCAGCGCAGCAGCATGTTCAGGCGCTTGCACGCGCTGCCTTTCGACGGCCGCGAGAAGAACTGCGCCAGTCCGTACGGATGCCGGTGGGAGCCGTACACCGGGCTCGTGTCGATGGCGAGCACGCGCGAGAGGAAGCTCTCGAGCGCCGGGCCCACGTCGGCGTCGTCGGGACCAGCGCCCTGGGCGAACAGCGCGCCCACCGAGCCGTGCGCGCGCACCACTTCGCGCATCAGGTAGATGAGGCAGGCGATGTCGATGCCCTTGTTCATCCGGTAATACAAAGGCCGCAGACGCGGAAGCTCGACCGCGGGGTCGAAACGCTCTACGTAGGCCCTCGGCCGCCCCCCCATCCGATCGAGAAGCCTCTCGAGGACGGCCGAAAAGAGGGGAACGCGGCCGTAGGACAAGGAGGCGGCCAGCCAGGCGACGATCTCGATGTCCGCCGGGTCCCTGAAGCGCCGCGGAAAGGCGATCGGGTCCTCGGCGATGCGCGAGGCGCGGTCGGTGGAGCGGTTGAGCCGCTCGAGCACCTCGCGCAGACCGGGGCGGCTCATAGCCTGACGCGCATCAGGTCGCGCGCCAGGCGGACGCCGCGCGGCAGACGGCCGGCGGCGCCGCGCGCCGACGCCCCGGAGAGGTGGCTGAGCAGCACGCGCCGCGCCCCCGAGCCCGAAGCTATCCGCAGGGCCTCCGAGACGTTCAGATGGCCCTCGGCCCGAGCCCCGTCCGGCAGGCTGCATTCAAGGACCAACAGGTCCGCGCCGCGCGCGAACTCGGCCAAGCCCGGGTCGTAGCCGGTGTCGCCCGTGTAGCAGAGGCTTCGGCGGGCGCCGTCGAGCCGGAACGCGAGGGCCTCGGTCGGGTGCGGCACGGCTCGGCAGGCGACGCGCCAGCCGGCGCCCTCGACGCTGTCTCCTGCGCGCAGCTCCCGCACCAGCAGGCGGAAGCCCTTCGGATCGGTCCAGGGCTCGTAGGCGCGAGCGAGCCGCTTACAGAAAGCCGCGAAGCCGCGAGGGCCGAAAAGGCGAAGGACGCCGGAATCCGGCTTCGCGTCATAGCGCAGCTGGAAGAGCAAGGCGGCAAGATCGCCGACGTGGTCGGGGTGGCGGTGGGTGAAGAAGGCGTGGCTCACGCGCCGCGACTCAAGCCCCGCGCGATAGAGCTGTCGGAGGCTGCCGAAGCCGAAGTCGAAAAGGAGGACGCCGCGGCCCGTGTCCAGCGCGTAGCCCGCCGGGTTGCGCACGCTCCCGCCCCGACCCGGGGCGCGGCGGCGCTGACCCGGTTCCGGCGCGAAAGCCCCGGAACCCAGGACGTGAAAGATCATATCTTCCTGAACCACGCCAAGATGCGGCCCTGAAGCTCGCGCGCTCCGTCGGATTGGAAGGCGCCAAGCTTCTCCCGCAAGCGGTCGAGGCCGCCGGAGGAGAGGGTGGCCCGCGCCGCAAGGACCAGCGCCGGGCTCACGAGCCGGCCCGAGAGCTTGCAGTAACGGCCGGGCGGCGGGCAGGCGGCGCTGTCGACGCGCTCGGAGTTCGCCCAAAGGAAAGACTCGAGCTCAGTGCGGCCCGCGTTTGGCTGCCTTGCGCAGAGCGCGCTTGATGGTGTCGCCGAAGGAGCCGGACGATTGCGAACGCTCCAAAGCGTACTCGACCACCGCCTGCTCGGCAGCCTGCTCCGCCTCGACCAGACGCACCCCGGGGTCGTAGGCCGCGCGCGCCCTCGCGCGCGCCAGCGCCAGCTCGAACTCCAGCGCCGTCAGACCCTCCGCCCGGCCCAGGTCCACGCCGATGGTCTTTTTCTCCCGCAAGTAAACGACCGGCGGTCCCGCGGCGTCGATCACGCGAGGCCCCACCCTAACCCCGGAGGACAGCGCCACGAGCTTTCGGCCCGATTCGACGCTCGCCATCGCCTTGTCGACGACCGCCAGGTCCTGCGTCAGCCATGGGGGCGTCGCGATCGGGATATCGGCGGGCGGCGCCGCCAAGGTGAGGGAGGCCAAGAGGGCTGGCAGCAACATCGAGACAGTATAGGAAAACAGCGAAGCCCCCCACCCTCCGGAGAGCTAGTACAGCGGCAGACGCAGCGAGGCGATCGGAGCGCCCGACTTAAGGAACTCGCTGGTGTCTACGGGGATGGTCTCGATGCCGATCGCGCGGACGTGACGCGCCGCGATCTCGGCGCCCTTCTGAATGATCGCCGCCTTGGAATCCACCACCGCGGCGTTGCAGGCCAGCAGCCGGGTCGCCTCGGTTTCCTCGGCCACGAGCACGATGGGGAATATCTTGAGGATGAGGCCGAGGCTTTCCGGATCGAAGGCCGAGGGGTAGATCAGCACGGCCTCCTGGTTGAGAGGGCAGAAGCAAGTGTCTAGATGGAAGAAGCGCTCGTTGACCAGCCGCAGCATGATGACGGGCGCCTCGAATATCTGGGCGACTTCCTTATATATCTCCGAGTCGGAACGGAAGCCGTAGCCGCCCCATAGCAGACGCTTGCCCGGGTGCCAAAGGCAGTCACCCACCCCCTCGAACATCGCCGTATCGTCCTTCAACCGCTCGATGCGATAGCCTTCGGCATTGAACCACTTCTCGAAGTACGGGACTTCCCGGCGGCGCGACGGGTGGCGCATGCGGCTGAGGAGGCAGACGCGCTCCATGCGCGTGGTCAGCCCGACCATCGCGGGGTTCGAGGCGAACACCATATCCTCGAGCCCATCGACCGGATCGATGAGCTTCACGGTCTTGTTCTGGCGGGCGTAGTTCTCGCGCACCGCGTCCCACTGCTGCCGCGCCAGGGCCTTGTCCAGCGTCCCCGCCTTGCCCACCATGAACGGGTTCTTGACGTCGATGATGTCGAAGTAGTCCGGCGGGCACATCAGCACCGAGCCCGGCGCGGGCATCGAGGCGCAGTTCTTCACCGAGAACCCTCGCAGCTCGTTGGCGATGGAATAGACCTGGGTGTTCACATGAACCGGTGCATGGCACCGCTTGGTCGCGGTGCCACGCACCGGACGGAAATACGGATGCCCATTACTCGCTCGATATTAGCAAAGCGCGCCCGCGCCGCGCGAAAAAAGTTGCGCCCGCGCCCGCTACGGCAGGTTCTTTTCGACGAATCCTCGCGCGAAGGCGTCGATCGCCGCGGATTCGCGGCGGCCGTCCGAGCGAGCGAGTCGGAGCGTCTCTCGCTCGCATCCGACGATCGCGACCGGTTCGCCCCAGCTGATCCGTGGCTGCGGGGCGCGGCCGTGCGATAGCGGAATGAAGACGATCGGCCTTCCCCTTCCGGCGACCCGGCGCGCGAGGATGCGCAGAAGCCTCGCGCGGTAGGGCGTTTCGCGCGCCAATTCGCGCGAAAGCCCCTCGGCCGAAGCCTCCGCCTGGGCGCCGTCATAGCCGAGAGCCCGGGCGCACGCCTCGGCCGCGGCGCGGGCGGCCGGCGTCAAGGCGGCGCGGTCGGCCGAAGGCAGGGCGCCGTCGCCGCGGTCGGGCCCCCAGGCTCCCGACACGACGGCCAGCAGCCAGGCCTCCATCATCTTCCACGCCGACTTGTCCGCGCCGGCGCCCACCAGCCCGCTCTCGGCGAAATCGGCGAAGCCTGGATGCCCGGCGGCAAGGACGGCCATTGCCTGGGCCGGCGGGCGCCGGCTGGGCCGCGCGCGGCGCAGGGACCAGACGAACTCGCGAGTCGAATACAGCGAGCGGCTCGTCGTCGGAACGCCGCCGCCCCAGGGAAGGGCGAGCGCGCCGCCACGGCCGAGCCAGCCCAGCACGCGCCAGCCCATGCGCTCCCAGCCGGCGAAGCCGAGGATCGCCCGGCTCCAGCCCCTCCGATGGCTCGAAAGGCGGTCAAAGCCGAGGTGCAGTCCGGACATGAGGCCCGCGTACACCCCTTCGCTCAGGACCCCGAAGGTGTCGAGGGCGAAGGGGTCGACGCCGACGATGACCTTCGGGCGCGCGCCGCCCGGGCGAAAACGGGCCAGCGCCCGCAGCGCCTGGCGCGTCAGCTCGAGATTGAGATGAAGCCACTCGCCGGTGATCGGCGGATGGGTGAAGGGGCAGACCAGCGCGGGCAGCGGCGCGGCGCCGAGGCTCTCGACGAGCCGCCGCGCCTCGGCCAGCCGCGGCTCGTCCTCATCGAGCGGAAGACACGGCGCGCCGATCTTCCTCCAGACGACCTCCTGCATGGCTGCGGACGCCGCTTCCGGCGCCACGCGCAGCACGAACGACAGCGCGCGTCCGATCACGTTGCCGAGAGGCTGGATCCACGCTTGCCGCGCCGCGGCCTTATGCGGCAAGGCGAAGCCGGTGCGCGCGCAGCGGTACGACTCGGCCTTCGCGAGGATGACGATGAGATCGTCCGCTCGTCCCGTCGGCCTCATCTCCACAGGGAGGGATTATAGGAAACCGCCCGGACGAAAATGATATCGTGGCGGCGATGTCGCGCCTCCTTGCCGCCCTCGTCATCGCCTGCGCAAGCCGCGCCTACGCGGCGGAGACCGGCTATGTCGTCAAATTCGAGTCCGGCACGATCTACCTCGATCTCGCCGCCGACAGCGGCGCGGCGCCGGGCCGGCGCTTCCTCGTCTACACGGAGGGCGAGGAGCTGAAGCACCCGGTGACAGGCAAGTCGCTGGGCAAAGTGGAGCAACGCGTCGCCGAAGGCGAGGTCCGCGAAGTGGCGCCTCAATACTCGATCGGCGCGCTCTTGAGCGGCGTCGCCGCCGCCGGCCAGCGCGTCCGGTGGCTTGAGGCGGCCAAGGCGCCCGCCGCCGCGACGGCACCCGCCGCCCTTCCCGCTTCCGGGCAGGCCAACGGCCCTCACCGTCCCGTCTGGCGCAGCCCGTTGGCGAAGCTCGAAGCCGTGGACCTGGATGTGGCGGACCTGCTGGGTGACGGCAAGCGCGAGATCGTGCTCGCCGACGCCAACCGCGTCCAGGCGTTTGGCGAGGAGGCGGCCGCCGGCCGCGCATGGGAGCCGATGTGCTCCTTCGAAAGCCATGAGACCGGCCTGCGCTTTCTGTCGCTCGAAGCCGCCGACCTCAACGGCGACGGCCGCGCCGAGGTGTTCGCCACCTATCACAACGATTTCTTCGACCGCGTCGAGACCGTCGTGCTCGAGTGCCGCCAGGGCCGCTTCGAGAAGACCGCCACGCTGCCGTGGATGGTGCGCGGCGCCTACGACGGCCTCGGCCACCGCGCCCTCGTCGCCCAGCCGCTGATGCCCGATAAGAGCTTCCCATTCGGGGGCATCTTCCCGCTGAAGTTCGAGGGCGGCAAGTACGAGCTTGGCTCTCCGGCCATCCGCGCCAAGCGCCTCGAGTGGATCTACAGCTTCGCGCGGACGGGCGCGACCGAGGGGGCGCCCGAGGCCGTCTTCTACGACACGAGCGACCGACTGCGCGTCCAGTTCGACCGGGGCTCCTGGCAGAGCCCGGAGAACCTCGGCCAAAGCTCCAACCGCGTGCGCTGGCATGAGAGGGCCTTGCGCTTCTCTCCCCGCCTGCCCACCGTCGCCTCGACCGGCGGGTTCCAGGGCCTCTATGCCGTGCGCAACTACCCGCGGCGGTGCAGAAGCTGCGCTGGACGGGATCGGCGCTGGAGACCGAGTGGACGGCCGACGCGGACGGCTACGTGTCGGGAGTCACCACGTTCGACGCTCCGGGCGCCCCCGTGTACGCCGCCGTGGTGAACGCCTCGGGCACCACCACCGTCTGGAAGTTCACGCCCTAGCTCCTCGAGGGCAGGGTGAGGGCCGTCGCCGTTCGTTCATGAAACGTTTCTTTCTTCTCCCGCTCCTCCTCTCCGCCTGCGATGTCCCGCGTCTGGAAGCGCCCGCTCCCCGCTATCCGACCAAGCTCTTCGGCGCTCCCTTCTCGCTGCGCCCCGGACAGCGGCTGGACGCCTCGGAGCTGGTCGAGCGGCTCGGGCGCCTGCAGTATATGGCGACGGGCCTGCCGTCGTCGCCCGGCACCTACCGCAAGGACCTCAATTCGGTCGAGATCTATCTCCGCGGCTTCTCCCGACCGATCTACGGCGCCGGCCCCGCGCGCGCGACCGCGGTGTTCGAGGAGGGGATCCTGCTGGCGCTCAAGGACACG
Organism: Elusimicrobiota bacterium; assembly: GCA_026388115.1. GTDB lineage: Bacteria > Elusimicrobiota > Elusimicrobia > UBA1565 > JACRDR01 > JAPLKK01. The sequence continues at coordinate 44,465 of JAPLKK010000043.1, forward strand.
AGCGGCGCCGATCTCCCGGACGCGAGGCTCGAGCCCGAGCTGATCTACGAGTTCACCGGCCCCGAGCGCGTCCGCCGCGAGCCGAGCCGCTTCGAGCGGCTGCCGCGCCACCTGCTCGACGCCGTCGTCGCCGTCGAGGACCGGCGCTTCTACCATCATTGGGGCGTGGATCTGCGCGGGACCCTGCGCGCGGCATGGCACGACCTGCGCGCCCGCAGGGTGCTCGAGGGCGGCAGCACCATCACCCAGCAGCTGGCGCGCGGCCTGTATTTGTCGCCTAAGCGCACCTTCTGGCGCAAACTGCGCGAGACCGGCCTCGCCTTCGGTCTCGAGGCGCGCTACTCCAAAGACGACATCCTGCGGCTCTATCTCGACCAGGTCTATTTCGGCCAGGACGGCCCGGTCAGCGTCTGCGGCGTCCAGGCCGCAGCGCGCTTCTTCTTCGACAAGCAGCCCGAACAGCTGAGCCTCGGAGAATCGGCCCTGCTCGTGGCGCTTTTGGCATCCCCGTATCAGTTCAACCCGTTCCGCGACCCCGACAGGGCGCTCGCGCGCCGGCGCGTCGTCTTGGCCTTGATGCGCGAGCAGGGCTTCATCACCCCCTCACAGGAGCAGGCGGCGCGCCTGGAGCCCGTCCGGGTCAGCCGCGCCGCCCACCAGCCGGCGCGCCCGGCCGATTTCTTCGTCGCTTCCGTGCAGGAGGAGCTCGAGCGGCGCTACCCGGGCCAGGCCCTGGTGACCTATGGGATGTCGATCTACACCACGCTCGACCCGTGGCTGCAGGAGCGCGCCCAGCGCGCCGTCTCCAGGGCGAAGTTCGAGGCCGCCCTGGTCGCGCTCGACCCGGCCACCGGCGCCGTCCGCGCGCTGGTCGGCGGCAAGGACTACGCGGCGCACCCGTTCAATCGGGCGACGGCGGCCCGCCGCCAGCCGGGCTCGGCCTTCAAGCCGTTCGTGTACGGGGCCGCCCTGCGCGCCGCGGGGCCGCAAGGGCGGCGCTGGACGCCCGCGACGTTCGTCCCCGACAAGCCGGAGCGGTATCCGGCCGACGGCAGGAGCTGGACGCCGCGCAACTACGACGGCCTCTATCGCGGGATGACGACGGTGCGCCAGGCGCTGGCGCTCTCGCTGAACGCGCCGACGGTGCACATCGCCTCCGAGCTCGGCACGCGCCGCGTCATCGATTACGCCCGCGCGCTCGGCATCAAGAGCGATCTGCGCTCCGACCTCGGCGTGGCCCTCGGCTCGAGCGAGCTGAGCCTCTTCGAGCTCACCGCGGCCTACACGCCCTTCGCCGACGAAGGCCTGAAGGCCGAGCCGTACTCGATCGAAGGCGTCGTGGGAGCGGACGGGGACGTCTTGGAGTACCGCGTCCCGCGCTCGCCCGCGGCGGTCATCTCACCCGAAGAGGCATGGCTCGTCACCGAGCTGCTGCGCGGCGTGGTGCGCGGCGGCACGGCGCGGACCTTGTCGCGCTGGGGGCTCGAGAACGTCGCGGCGGGAAAGACGGGGACGACCAACGACGGCAAAGACGCCTGGTTCGTGGGCTATGTTCCCGGCTTGGTCTGCGGCGTGTGGACCGGACAGGACATCCCGACGCGCTCCAGCATGACCGGCGCCTCGCACGCCCTGCCCATCTGGGCCGACTTCATCTCCGCCGCGGCGCCGAGCGCGCGCGAGTGGCAAGACCCCTGGCCGAAGCCCGCGGGCGTCGTCGAGGCGACGCTCGATCCCGTCTCGGGGCTTGTCGCTGTGGCCGGCTGCCCGACGCGCGTCACCGAATATTTCCTGCCGAACACCGCGCCGACGAAGAGCTGCCCGCTGCACTTCTCCGGAGTCGTCGGCTGGCTGAAGCGGATGCTCAAGCGCTGACGAACACGCCGCGGGAGCGGTCCTTTCTCGCGCGGTCGGCGGGCAGGCAGCGGCCGTTCATGGCGACATAGACGCCCGGGGGAAGGGTCTGGGCGAACGAGAGGGCGCTGCCTAGGTTGAAGAGGCCGTCGGAGCTTCCGAACTTGTAGGGCACCATCGCGCCGGTCAGGACCACCGTCTTGCCTCTGAGCTCGCGGCCCAACAGCCTCGCCGTCTCGACCATCGTGTCGGTTCCGTGCGTGACGACGATGCGGCGGGCCGGCGAGCGGCGGCAGGCCCGCAGGATCAGGCGGCGCTGCGCCTCGGTCATGTCGAGGCTGTCCACCATCATGAGACGCTCGAGGAAGACCGGAACGCGAGAGCGCCCGAGCGTCAGCATCTCGGGAACATGCGTGCGGCGGAAGAACAGCCGGCCGGTCCTCTCCTCGTATTCCTTGTCGAAGGTGCCGCCGGTGACGAGGATCGCGACGCGGGGCATCAGACCGCTCCGAGGTTCGAGTGGACGAGGTTCAAGAACTCCTTGCGCGTCGCGTCCTTTTGGAAGCAGCCCAGCAGGGTGCTCGTCACGGTGGGCGAAAGGATGCTGTGCGCACCCCGCATCTCCATGCATAGATGCCGCGCCTCGATGATGACGCCGACACCCAGCGGCTTGAGCTTTTCCTGCAGGACGTTCGCGATCTGTCCCGTCATCCGCTCTTGGAGCTGGAGGCGCCGGGCGAACACCTCGACGATCCGAGGGATCTTCGAAAGCCCGATCACGCGCCCGTCGGGGACGTAGGCGACGTGCACCTTCCCGAAGAACGGGAGCAGGTGATGTTCGCACATCGAAAAGAACGTGATGTCGCGGACGCAGACCATCTCGTTGTACTCGACGCGAAAGAGGGCGGAGTTGACGATCCGGTCTATGTTCGCCTTGTAGCCGCACGTGAGCTCGCGCAGCGCCTTGGCGACCCGCGTCGGCGTCTGGCGAAGCCCCTCGCGCTCGATGTCCTCGCCCAACAGCCCCAGCATCCGGCACACCAGCGGCTCCAGCGCGTCCTTCTTGCCGCCCGGCTCGTCGCCCCCGGGGCAGATCGCGACGGGCTCGCCGCCGTCGGCCGGCCGGCTTCGGCCCCGCTTCATAGCGCGCATAGGTACTCCAGCGTCGAGCGCACCAGCGCGCCGGTGCCGCCCTCGGGGCACACGGCGCTCTCTGAGCCGGCCCAGGCGGGGCCCGCGATGTCGAAATGGACCCAGGGCTTGCCTTCCACGAATTCCTGCAGGAACAGCCCGCCGATGATCGCGCCCGCCTCGACGCGGACCTTCGAGATGTTGCGCAGGTCCGCCACCGAGCTCTTGAGCCGTTCCTGGTACTCCTTCACGAGCGGCAGCTCCCAGATGTCCTCGCCGGCGCGCTTGGCGGCCGCCGCGTAGCGGCCCAGGAGGTTCTTATCGTTCGTCATGGCCGCCGTCACGCTCGAGCCCAGGGCGACCAGCGCCGCGCCCGTGAGCGTGGCGAAGTCCAGCAGAGCGTCGGGGTTCTGCTTGACCGCGTAGGCGAGGGCGTCGGCCAGCACGAGCCGGCCCTCGGCGTCGGTGTTCAGC